>DATLEX010000304.1:0-60478 GCA_035525045.1 Thermoanaerobaculia bacterium
GTGCTGGGCAATGACGTCGACGTCGACGGCGACCCCCTCACGGCCATCCTCGTCAGCGGAGCCATGAACGGCACCGTCACACTCAACTCCGACGGCTCGTTCACCTACACGCCGAACCTCGATTTCAACGGCACCGACTCGTTCACCTACAAGGCCAACGACGGCTTGCTCGACAGTAACACCGCCACCGTCACCATTACCATCAACGCCGTGAACGACCCGCCGGTGGCCGTCGACGACTCCTACTCGACGGCTGAAGACACGCCGCTGACCGTCTCTGCGCCGGGGGTTCTGGCCAACGACACCGACGTCGATGGTCCCACGCCGCTGACCGCGGTCCTCGCCTCCGGCCCGGCGAACGGGACCGTGACGCTCAACTCCGACGGCTCGTTTACCTACAAGCCGGCGCTCAACTTCAACGGCACCGACTCGTTCACCTACCAGGCCAGCGACGGCTCCCTGCTGAGCAACGTCGCCACCGTGACCATCACCGTCACCCCGGTGAACGACGCGCCCGTGGCGAATAACGACGCATACACCGCCGATCAGGACACGACCCTCTCGGTCCCGGCACCGGGGGTCCTGGGCAACGACTTCGACCCCGACGGCGATCCGCTCACGGCCGTCGGTGTGACTCCGCCCACCAACGGCACGCTGGTTCTCAACAGCAACGGCTCCTTCACCTACACTCCCAACACCGGCTTCACCGGAACCGACAGCTTCACCTACAAGGCGCGCGACGGCCTGCTCGACAGCAACATCGCCACGGTTACCATCCAGGTCCTCTCGACCGTAGTCTGCCCCAACCCGCCGGTGCAGATCTCGCCGGCCGACGGCGCGACCGACGTTCCCACCTTCGGCCGCTTCGAGTTCGCCGGCGACGCCGACACGTTCCTGATCTACTTCGGCCCCCCCGGCAGCGGCTGCTCCCTCAACATGGGATTCTCCCTCGGCCGTTCCTTCACCTACGCCGGGCTCGACCCCGATACCGAGTACGAGTGGCGCGTGGAGGCCGAGCGCGCCGGCTGCCCGACCACCAGCTCCCCCTGCATCCGCTTCCGCACCGAGCGCATCTGCACCACGGCGGCCCCCACGCCGCTGACTCCGGGAGCGGGATCGACCGCCGCCTCGCCGATCCTCTTCACCTGGACCGGCGTGCCCGGCGCGTCCGGCTATACGGTCTTCGCCTCGACGGGCGGCACGGACGTCCCCCTCGGCACCAAAACCGATACCTCGCTCAGCGCCTCGCTCCCCGACGGCGCCTCGAGCTGGTACGTCGTCGCGCACGATGTCCCCGACTGCGGCGATCTCCGCTCCGCCTCGGCCGCCTTCACGGTCTGCAACGCCCCCGACGCGCCGCTGGCCGCGGTGGTGGGTGAGGCCGCAACGGGCCAGACTTACGCGGTGAGCTGGGATGCCGTCCCCGGCGCCTTGCGCTACGAGGTGCTCGAGGCCAACAACGCCTCCTTCACCGGCGCGCAGTCGTTCGTCACCGAGGCACTCTCGCTCTCCTTCACCAAGCAGGCCGAGGACAACGCGGTTCCGTTTTTCTACCAGGTCCGCGCCTTCTCGGAGTGCTTCGGCGGGTTCGGCCCGGCATCGCCGACGATCCGCGTGGTGGTCGTGCCGCTTCCGCCGCGCGACGACCCCAACACGACCGCGAATGTGCCGGCCGGCTCTCCGACGGTGATCGTCCTGGAGGTCTTCATCCCCGGCGAGCCGGGACAGACGTTCCACTATTCCGCCACCGGCGACCAGCCGTGGATGATGGTCAGGCCACCGACCGGCCTGCTCCCGCCGGAAGGGATCACCCTGGAGGTCGTGGTCGATCCGCGCGATCTCCCGCACGGGACCTTCACCGGAACGGTGATCGTGGTGCTCGACGACCTCGAGGGCGGCCGGATCACGACGCACGCGACCTCGACCAAGTCCTCCACCGTCTCGGTCAACCTGGTCACACCGGTGACCCCCACCAGTCCCGGCCCCCCGACGGCGAGCTCGCTGATCATCCCCGTCATCGGGCACCTGGACGGGAGCAACGCGAGGTGGCGTTCCGACGTCCGCATCGCCAACACCACCGCCACTGCGGCGACGTACCTGCTGACCTTCACGCCGGGGAATCCGTCGGATGGCATCAAGCAGACCAGCGTCGAGGTCGCCCCGGGGGCCACCATCGCCCTCGACGACATCGTCCGGGCCTGGTACGGGCTGGGCTCGCTGGGCGAGAGCGCGATCGGGATGCTGGAAGTGCGGCCCATCACCGCCGGCTCGAACCTCACCCTCGAGGGCAGCGGCCCGAACGTCTCGCTGGCCACGGTGGTCTCGAGCCGGACCTACGCCCAGACCCAGAGCGGCACGCTCGGAGAGTTCATCCCCGGCATTCTGTTCTCGCGCTTCGTCGGGCTGGCGGAGGGGGGGCAGGCCCAGCCGGTGCTGAACCTGCAGCAGATCGCGCAGAATCAGATCTACCGGACCAATGTGGGCGTGGTGGAGGCTTCGGGACAGCCGGTGTCGACCGTGCTGAGCGTCTTCAACAGCGCCGGGGAGAAGCTGCGGGACATCCCGCTCGAGCTCGGCGCCAACCAGCAGCGGCAGCTCAACTCCCTGCTCGCCGATCACGGCATCACGCTGGCCGACGGCCGGATCGAGGTGAGCGTGACGGGAGGAGAGGGTCGCATCACCGCGTACGCCGCGGTGATCGACAACCGCACCCGCGACCAGCTCTTCATCCCTGCTTTCACGCTGGGACAGATCGCCGCCTCGCGTTACGTGACGCTCGGCATCGCCGATCTGAACACCGGCACCGCCCTCTGGCGGTCCGACATGCACCTGTTCAACAGCGGCGAGGTCCCGCAGAACGCGACGCTGACGTTCTACCCGCTCGACAACCCCGGCGGGTCCCTGGTGGCGAGCGTGACCGTGCTGCCTGGTCAGGTGGCGGTCCTCGACAACGTCGTCCAGGCGCTCTTCGGGGCGAGCAACATTGGCGGCGCGGTGCACGTGGACACGCCGGGCCTCTCCTCGCTGGTAGTCACGGCCCGGACCTACAACCAGACGCCGAACGGCACGCTGGGGCTGTTCATCCCCGCGGTGACGCCGGACCAGGCGGTGGGCGTGGGCGAGCGGACGTTGCACCTGGTGCAGAGCGAGGAGTCGATCCGCTACCGGACCAACGTCGGCATCGCCGAGGTGACCGGCCAGCCGGCCGTGGTCGAGGTGGTGGTGAACCTGCCGGGATCGCTCGTCGCGCCGCGGATCGAGATCCCCCTCGACGGGAACGAGTTCAAGCAGCTCGGCATCCTCCGCGCCCTCGGGCTGGGGAACGTCTACAACGCCCGCCTCTCGATGCGCGTGATCAGCGGCGAGGGGAAGATCACCGCCTACGGCTCGGTCATCGACATGAAGACCAACGACTCGACTTACGTCCCCGCGCAGTGAGGAAGATCGATCTGAAGGAATTGGAGCGGGCGACGAGATTCGAACTCGCGACCAAGAGCTTGGGAAGCTCCTACTCTACCAACTGAGCTACGCCCGCCCGATGGGAGCCGCGATTGTACCAGTAGTTTCAACGCCTCCGCGCGTCTGAGCATTCCTCATCCGAGCCCCGAGCCCCGAGCCCTATTTCTTCTTGATGGGCAGCTTGGCGGAGGCGTCGAGGAAGATCCGCGTGGCGGGAGGCGGGACGACCGAGCGCCGGCCCTTCTGGATGGGCAGCTTGGTGTAGACCTGCGTGGAGAGGATGGAGGCGTGGCCGAGGATCTCCTGCACTTCCCGGATGTCGGTCCCGCTGCTGACCAGCATGGCGGCCATGGTGTGTCGCAGCGAGTGCGGCGTGACGTGGCGCTTGATCTCCGCCAGCCGGACGTGCTTCTTGAAGATGTTCTCGATCGAGTAGATGGTCAGGCGCGTTCCGCTGCGGCCGACGAACAGCGCCTGGGTTTCGGGGGTACGCTCACTCCTCAGGTCCAGGTACTGGACCAGCGCATCGATGAGAGGGTCGGACGTGAGCGTGACCACCCGCCCGCGCGTGGCGCGGCCGGTGATCTGGATGTGCCGCCGGTCGATGTCGACGTCGGTGACGTTCAGCGCCACGAGCTCGCCGATGCGGATCCCCGTCGAGAAAAGCAGCTCCAGGATCACGTTGTCGCGCACCGCGCAGAAGTAGCGGTTCCGGCCGCCCGGCGACTGATCCCGGGCGTCGGCCAGGCCGGCGATCTGCTCTTTCGGCGCGGCGAGCAGCGAGCGGACCTCCCGCCCCGACAGCACCGTCGGCACCCGGTTCTCGACCGGACGCTTGATCCGCAGCTTCCGTGCCGGTGACTCCGACACCACACCCTTCTCTTCGAGGAAGCGGAAGAAGACCTTCAGCGCCGCCACCTTGCGCCGGATCGACGTGTCGCGGTAGGGTGCCGTTCCGAGCTTGTCCAGATAAGTCTCGAGATCCGCCGGCGTGATGTCCACCATCATGGCGTCGTTCACGTGGTGGTGGAACTGGCTCAGGTCCGATTGGTAGGCCCGCAGCGTCCGGTCAGACAGGTTGCGCACTGTCTGCCCATGATCGAGAAACTCGGCGATTGCCTGCTGCACATTCATTGATCGCACTCGGGAAGCTATAGGGAGAGGGCCCGAGGCGAGTCTAACGCCCGGGGGGCCGATGTCAAGAATTATTTGCCCTCTCCATATGCTGTAAAAGCATGAGAGAATGCGACGTAGCGTCACGCGATGAAAGGCCAGCGACTTTTCGTCCGCGCCATCGAACCCCCCGACCAGGAGGCCGTTCGCGCCTTCCTCGACCGGCAGCAGGGCCCCGGACGCGTCCCGGCATGCGGTCTGCTCGGGAAGCTCGCCGGCGAACTGGTTGCGGTTCTCGCGATGCAGATCACGGCCGATGCGGTGGAGATCGACCAGATTGTGGTAGCGAGGGACCTCCGTCGAAAGCGGATCGGCCGGGTGATGCTGGCCGAGCTGGAGCAGATCGCCGCCAAAATTGACCGGTCCCGGCTCGTCGTTCGCGGCGCACATGACGGTCACGCCGAGTTTCTGCGGCGGGTCGGGTTCGAGCGGGAGGGTCCCTGGTGGATACGAAAGGTCGGCAGGTGAGGCAGGAAAAGGGTCGCGGCTGGTTCGCGACGTCTCTGATGGTGATGCTGCTGGTGTCGTGCGGGCGCTCGGGGAGCGCGGTCGCTCCCCCTCCTGCCCCCGCGCCACCGGCGATCATCGAGGAGGAGGCACTCCCCGCGAATCTGGCGGAGGCGCGGGCCATGCGCCGGGCGGCGCGGCTCGACCTCTACGAGCGGGGGCTGCGGCGGATGGCCGAGTCGGAGGACCCCGTGGCGGCCCGCCGAGCGGCGTCTCTGCTGGCGCTCCATCTGTTCGACCAGAGGCGGCTTGACGAGGCCGTTCCCGCGCTGCAGGCGGCCGCGGCCCGCTCCCCGCTGGTGGCCCCGTTTCTCCAGCTCCGGCTCATCGAGGCGGAGCTCGGGCGGGAGAACGTCGCCGGGGGCATCGCCGCCGCGGAGGAAGTGATCACCGGCGCGCCGGCCACGACGGCGGCGACCGTGGCCCGGCTGCGGCTGCCGGCCCTGCACGCGGCCGCGGGCAACGAGGCGGCAGCCGAGGCGACCTTCCAGACGGCGATGAAAGTCGAGATTGACGAGTCGAGCGAGCGAGAGCTGGTCGAGCTCGCCTCTCTCCTCGCCCAGCACGGCCGGGATGATCTGGCCACGCGCCTGCGCATGCGGCTGCTGCGCGACTACACCGGCGGCCGCGAGACGGAGAGGACCTATGGCCATCTGGTCGCGATGGCGGACTCGCCGATCGACGCGCTCTCGCTCGAGGAGGCCACGCGCCTGGCCCAGAGCCTGGCCCGGGCGAACCGATACGACCAGGCGCTCGACCTCCTCGAGCGGATCCGGAAGCGCTTTCCGCAGTCGGCGCAGAGCGAGCTCTATCGAAGCGTCCGCCTCCGGTCGCTGTTCAACTCCCGCAACTATGCGCAGTTGCTCGCGGAGACGGAGCGGGTCTCGCTGTCCGATCCGGCCCTGCTGCTCCTCCGCGCACGGGCAGCGTGGCGCGACGACCGCCCACAGCAGTTCCTGGCCGGGCTGGCGGCTGTGGAGAGACGCTTTCCCGGGAGCCGCCAGGCCGTCGAGGCCAAGATCCTTCGCGCCAAGTACTACGTCACCGACGTGATGGACTACGCGAAGTCGGTCGCCAACCTCGAGCAGGCCATCCAGGCCGGCGCGGCCGGCAACGACGGCGAGAACGTCTGGACCCTCGGCTGGACCTACGTCCTCTGGGGGAAGGACGACGAGGCCCTTCGGACGTTCGCGCGGTACCTCCGCACTTACCCCGACGGCGACTACCGCACCAATTCCCTCTTCTGGTCGGCCAAGGTGCACGAGCGGAACGAGCGGATCGCTGAGCGCGACGCCAGCCTTCGCCAGCTCATCTCCGAGTACCCGTACAACTACTACGCCTACCGGGCCCGGGAGATCCTCGGCGAGCCGAGCGTGGCACCGGGCTCGATGGCCAACGGAAACGTGTTCCCCGACATCGACGCGGAACTGGCGGCGGTGCCGAGCGGGCGCCTCGAGAGCGTCCGGGAGCTGCTGGCCCTCGAGCTGGGGCGCGATGCCGCCCGGGAGATGAAAGCCGTCGCCGCCGCGCACCGGGACAACCTCGGCGCGGCGTTCCTGCTCGCCGACGTCTACGTCCAGGGCGCCGAACCGTTCCGGGCCACCGGCATCCTGCAGCGCCACTTCCGCCAGTTCGTCCGCCACGGGGGTGAGAACGTCCCGCGGCGGTTCTGGGAAATCCTCTACCCGCTGAGCTACTGGGAGGCCATCGAGCGGGAGGCTCAACGGCGCGAGCTCGATCCCTATCTCCTGGCCGCGATCATCCGTCAGGAAAGCGGGTTCGAGCCGACGGTGGTCTCCAGCGCCGGTGCGGTCGGTCTGATGCAGATCATGCCGAACGAGGCGCCGCGGATCGCCTCGATCGCAGGACTCGATGCAATCACGCGCGAGCAGCTCTTCGACCCTCACGAGAACATCGCCGTCGGCGCGGCCGAGTACTCGCAGAAGCTGTCGCGCATGCGGGCCAACCCCATCCTTGCCATCGCCGCCTACAACGCGGGCGAGGAGGCGGTTGGCAGATGGATTGCCCGGACGCCCATCGGCGACCCGGACTTATTTGTAGAGTCGATCTCGTACGCCGAGACCCGGCTGTACGTGAAAACGGTGACAAGGAACCGTTTCGAGTACCGGCGGATTTATGAAATGTCGCATGAGTCGCAGCAGTCGCAGTAGCGTCCGTACGCTTCTTCAGGCAGCATTCCTCTCGCTGATTCTCACGGCGCCGGCGGGCGCCGCGACACAGCTCCTCCTCACCCGCGGAGAGACTCCCGAAAAGGGTGAGTATCTCGGGGTGGTCGAGCTGACCGTCGATCCCGGCTTCGAGGCGGCCCGGGTGTGGATCACTGTCAACGGGCAGAAAATCGCCGAGGGCCTGCGATGGCCGCACCGGGTCATGGTGGACTTCGGCCCGACGGCGATCGAGCACAAGATCAGCGTGACGGCGATCGGCCCGAACAAGCGCCGTGTCCAGTGGCACGAGACGCTCAACCGCGGGCAGTTGCCGCTGTCGGTCAAGCTTCAGCCGGTGGATCTGGCGGCGCGAGTGTTCGAGGCGAAGACGACGGCGCCGAAAAGCGACCCGGTGGTAGCGGTGGAGCTGTGGCACCAGGCCGAGAAGGTCGTGAACCTGACCCGACCGCCGTTCCGGTTCGAGGTCCCGGAGGAGGTCCTGGCGTCGGGATTCGTGCAGGTCACGGCGCGGTCGAAGAGCGGCAGTGAAGCGGCGGACTTCTGGTCGAGGGCTGGCGACATCCATGTGGAGTCGATCCAGGTGCGGACCGTTCCGATCTTCGTCTCGGTGGTCGACCGGAACGGCATGACGCACGCGGAAGTGGACCGGGCGCTGTTCCGGATCATGGACAACGATGCCGAGGGGACGATCGTCGAGTTCGGGAACGCCTTCGATCAGCCGATCTCCATCGCCCTCCTCATCGACGGCTCGGCGAGCATGACCTACGCGATCGGCGTTGCGAGGAAGGCCGCGCTGGAGTTCGTCAACCGGATCCTCAAGCCTGGCGACCGCTGCAGCGTCACCGCCGTGCAGGAGGTGCCGCGCAGGCGGCAGGGGCTGACCAGCGACACGGCGGCCGTGGCCGGCGCGCTCGACTCGGTCGAGCCGAGCGGCTCGACCGCTCTCTACGACGCGATCGCCGCCGCCATCCGCGAGCTGAAGGACGAGAAGAACCGCCGGGCCATCGTCGTCCTCACCGACGGCGGCGACACCGACTCGATCCGCTCCTACGGAGAGATCGAGAAGAGCGTCGCGGAGTCGGGAATCCCGCTCTACTTCATCGCCTACGACACCGGGCAGCAGACGCAATTGCGGGACCTGGAACGCCTGCGGCACCTCGCCGCGTACACCGGCGGCTTCGTCGCCGTGGCCACCAACCAGAACCTGCAGGCGAAGTACGGCGAGATCGAGCGCGACCTCCGGGCCCAGTTCGCGATCCTCTACCAGGTGACCGATTTCGTCCGGCCGAAGGAATGGCGGCGGGTTCGGGTGACCCTGGCCTCGCCGCGGCTGACCGCCCGTACCATCCGCGGCTACTTCACGCCGTAGAATCGCGCGCGCATGACGCGCAATGACCGGCTGATGGCCTCGCTCCGCGCCGAAGTGGCACGGAGCGATTTCTTTTCGCGCCTCACCACCCCCCGCCGCGGGGTGGAGATCACCGGCGCCTCGGTCGAGGCACGGGCGCTCATCCTGGCCACGCTGCAGGAGCGCTCCGCCCCCCGCCTGGCCGTGATCGTGCCGGGTGAGGCGGCCATGGATGATTTCGAGGCCGCCCTCCGCCTCTTCCACCGCGATCCGCAGCGCGTTTCCCTCTATCCCAGCCCGTCTCTTTCGCCCTATCACGACCTCGCTCCATCCCTCGGCGTGGTGCGCGAGGAGGTCCGAGCCCTGGCCATGCTCGTCGAGCGCGCGGCGGACATCCTGATCATTCCGGCGCGGGCGCTCTTCCAACGCCTCCCCCCGCCCGGCGACTTCCGCCGCAGGACCGTCGAGATCGCCGAGGGGGCGGAGCTCGACCTTCACCAGCTCCTGCAGAAGCTCGTCGAGAACGGCTTTGTCCGCACCGACCTGGTCGGGGAGGCCGGCGAGTTCGCCTTCCGCGGCGGAATCCTCGATCTCTACCCGCCGACGGCGCCGCGGCCCGTCCGCATCGAGCTGTTCGGCGACATGGTGGAGTCGCTCCGCTGGTTCGAGGTCGAGACGCAGCGATCGGCCGAGCCGGCCGGCCCGATCAAGGTCCTCCCCATCACGCAGTTCCCGCTCGACCAGGGCTCCCGCTCCGCCCTGGCACGACGGCTCTCGCTCGACTTCCAGGAGCCGATCTACAAGCGCGACCTGGCGGAGAAGATCGACCGCCTCTCGGAGAACGGCACCTTCCCCGGCATCGAGCACTACGTGCCGCTCGCGGCGGAGTCGCTCACGTTCGCGGACGTGATCGGCGGGGAGGAGTGGTCGCTCGTCCTGGTGGAGCCCGATCAGATCACCACCACGATCGCGAAATACGAGTCGCTCCTGCGCTCGGAGTACGAGGCCGCCGTGGAGAAGGGGCGGGCGGTCTACCCTCCGGAGAAGATCGTCGTGCCGGGCGCCGATGTAGTGCAATTCATCGAAACGGCGCAACTGGCCATGAGCGAGGTCCACATCTCCGCGGCGCCCGGAATGACACGGGAGCTCCGCCTGCACGCACCCCAGGGCGGCCGCTTCACGAACCGCCTCAGCGAGTTCACCGCCGATCTGATTGCCGGGCACAACGCCGGACGGCGCCAGCTCTTCTTCTGCGCCACGAAGGGAGGGCGGGAGAAGGTCGAGCGCCTGCTCCGGGAGTTCGACGTGCCGTTCGCCGACGACGCTCCGGGCCTCGCGGCGGAGTTGCTCGTCACCGCCGGCAATCTGGCCCGCGGCTTCTCCTTCGCGGAGATCAACCTCGCCGTCTACTCGGAGTGGGACCTGTTCGAGCCCCCGACCTCGACGCGCGTGGGGGGGCGAAGGAAGGCGACGGAAGCCTTCGTCACCGACCTGCGCGACCTGAAGAGCGGCGACTACATCGTGCACGTCGACCACGGCGTCGGGCGGTACGTGGGGCTCCAGCGTATTCCGTTTGGCGCAGCGGAACGGGAGGTGATGGAGATCGAGTACAGCGGCGGCGGCAAGCTGCTGATGCCGATGGAAAGCCTGAATCTGATTCAGAAGTACTCCGGGGGCGGCGAAGCGCAGCCGCGGCTCGACCGGCTCGGCGGCACGACTTGGGCCCGCACCAAGGCCTCGGTGAAGAAGGCGATGCGGGACATGGCGGACGAGCTGCTCAAGCTCTACGCCACGCGGCAGATGGTCCAGGGTCACGCCTTCAGCAAGGACTCGCCGTGGCAGTTCGAGTTCGAGGAGACCTTCGAGTTCGAGGAGACGGAGGATCAGGCCTCCGCCATCGACGACGTCAAATCGGACATGGAGTCGCGGAAGCCGATGGACCGGCTCCTCTGCGGCGATGTCGGATACGGGAAGACGGAGGTGGCCATGCGCGCGGCGTTCAAGGCGGTCATGGACGGCAAGCAGGTGGCGGTCCTGGCGCCGACGACGGTGCTGGCCTTCCAGCACTACCGCACGTTTCTCCGTCGCTTCGCATCCTTCCCGGTGACCATCGAGCTGATGACGCGCTACTACTCGCCGCGGGAGCAGAAGGAGATCGTACGCAGGCTCGAGGCGGGCGAGATCGACATCGTCGTCGGGACACATCGCGTCCTCTCCCGGGACATCGCCTTCAAGGACCTCGGCCTGCTGGTCATCGACGAGGAGCAGCGCTTCGGCGTGGCGCAGAAGGAACGGCTCAAGCAGGTGAAAAAGGCCGTGGACGTGCTGGCCATGTCCGCCACCCCCATCCCTCGTACGCTGCACATGTCGCTGGTCGGCATCCGCGACATCTCCGTCATCGAGACCCCGCCGAAGGACCGCCTGGCCATCCAGACCGCGGTGGTCCCCTTCCAGGACGAGTTCATCCGCGAGGCCATCGAGTTCGAGACCGGCCGCGGCGGACAGGTGTTCTTCGTCCACAACCGGGTCGAGTCGATCTACGCGATGAAGGAGTCCCTGGAGAAGCTCGTGCCGGCAGTGCGGGTGATCGTCGGGCACGGGCAGATGGACGAGCGGGAGCTGGAGAAGGCGATGCTGGCCTTCATCAACCGGGAGTACGACCTGCTGCTGGCCACCACCATCATCGAGAACGGCATCGACATTCCGGCCTGCAACACCATCCTGATCAACCACGCCGAGCGGTTCGGGCTGTCGCAGCTCTATCAGCTCCGCGGGCGGGTCGGACGGAGCGACCGCCTGGCCTTCTGCTACCTTCTCGTGCCGGGCGGCCGCGTCCTCACCGGCGACGCCCGGAAGCGGCTGGCCGCCATCCAGGAGTTCTCCGATCTCGGCGCCGGGTTCCGCATCGCCGCCCGCGATCTGGAGATCCGCGGCGCCGGCAACATCCTGGGCGGCGAGCAGTCGGGCCAGATCGCCGCGGTCGGCTTCGAGATGTACACGAAGCTCCTCGATGAAACCATCCGCGAGCTGAAGGGGGAGCGCATCGAGGAGGAGGTCGAGACTTCCATGAACCTCGGCGTCGACATCTACATCCCCAAGGACTACATCGCCGACGAGAACCTCCGCATGACCTTCTACAAGAAGATCGCCTCGGCGCAGACCGCCCAGCGGCTCGAGGACATCCGCAGCGAGCTGCGCGACCGCTTCGGCGCCGTCCCCGCCAGCATCGAGAACCTTCTTCGGTTCGTGAAGGTGAAGCACTATGCCCGGTCCCTCGGCGTCGCCTCCATCGCGCGCGAGGGGGCGCGCGTGGTGTTGAAGATGACCCAGAGGGCGCGCATCGACCCCAACAAGCTGCTGGCCCTCATCCACGAGAACCCCCAGGCGAGGTTCTCGCCCAACGGCGTGCTCTCCTTCCCGCTCAACGAGCAGGGGCCGGAGCTGATCGGGGAGATCGAAGCCCTGCTCGAGCGCATTGCGGCGTAGCGGCCCAGGCTGTGCCCTCTCCCGCTTTGCGGGAGAGGGTGGCGCGAAGCGCCGGGTGAGGGCAACCGTCTCGCGGTCGCACCCCTCATCCGGCCGTCGGCCACCTTCTCCACCGCCGGAGGCGGGGGAGAAGGCTCTGCGGTTCATCTCCGCTTCACCGGCGCCCGGCGCCGTTCACCAGCTCGGGATGACACATGCTACTCTCCGCATCCGTGCGCCGTTTCGCCGTTCTGCTGCTACTCGCTTCGATCGCCCTGGCCTGCAATCGCAGGCCGGTCACGCCGCCGGACGTCGTCGCCCGTGTCGGGGATCGCATGCTGACTCTGGCCGATTACAAGCGCTACCTGGAGCGGAACGCCGGAACCGATCTCGCGCAACTGCAGCCGGAGGTGGCCAGCGCTCTCCTCGACCAGTACATCGAGGAGGTGATCCTCTCCGAATACGCCGCCAGGAGCGGGGTGGAAGTGCCGGCTGAAGCGATCGCCTCCGCCGTCCGCAGCGATGCCGGCGCCACGGTCATCGAGAAACGCGACGAGATGCGCCGGCAGCGCCTGATCGCCAGCGTCTCCGCGGAGCTGCCCGAGCCGTCCGAGGCGCAGATCCGCGAGTACTACGAGAAACGCCAGGGCGAGTTCCGAAGCGGCGAGGAAGTGCGGGTCCGCCAGATCCTGGTCCACGACGAGGCCCTCGCCAACGACATCGCCGCGAAGCTCCGGAAGGGAGCTTCCTTCGAGACCCTTTCCGCCGAACACTCCCAGGCCCCCAACGCCAAGCGAGGGGGGGAGATCGGCTTCGTCAGCCGCGGCGAGCTGCCGAAGATGTTCGAGGAGCAGATCTTCTCGCTCCAGCCGGGGCAGGTCAGCCCCGTCATCCGGACCGACAAGAGCTTCCACATCTTCAAGGTGGACGAGCACCGGCCGCCGGGGGTGCTGAGTCTGGAGGGGGCCGCGCCAGCCATCCGGGCGCGGCTGCGGGACGACGCCGTCCGCGACCATATGGCTCAGCTCGGCGCCCGCGCCCGCCGGGAGATGCCGATCGCCGTCCTCACCAAGCGCCTCCCCTTTCGCTACTCGGGAACTCTCCCAAAATCGGAGAACGAATAAATCGAGGCGTCACTTGTTGTCACGGCTGCTCGTCGGATGAACGATCCATGAAAAACATCACTCTGGCCCTCATCCTCGTGCTCGCCGCCACCACGGCGGGCGCCGCGGACCTCATCGAGGCGGTGGTCGTCCGCGTCGGAGACCGCATCATCACCCGCTCGCAATATGAGAAGCGCCTCCGCGATCTCTACAACGAGATCGAACAGACCACGCCGCCGGAGATGGTCGAGGAGCGGAAGAAGAGCGTGCGCAACCAGCTCCTCGATGAGCTGATCAGCGAGCTCCTGATCAAGGACCGCGCCGACCGCCTGGGGCTGACCGTCATGCAGCCCGAGATCGACGACGCCATCAACCGGCTCAAGCAGCAGTACAACATCGCCACCGACGAGCAGTTCGAGTCGTCGCTGCAGCAGTCGGGAATGACGCGCGCTGAGATGGAAGTCCGCCTGCGCGATACGCTGATCACCAACAAGGTCTTCGGACGCGAGCTCCGCAATCGCGCCGAGCTCGATGATCGCGAGCTGCGCGCCCGCTACGACCGGGAGAAGGAGGAGTACCGCCTTCCCGAACGGGCCCGGCTCCGCGAGATCGTCATCGTCAAACCGGAGAATCCGGCCGCCTTCGAGGCCGCCCGTGAGCGCGCCGCCGCCGCGGCGGCGCAGGCCCGCGCCCCCGGCGCGGACTTCGCCAAGGCGGCGGCCGCCGTCTCCGAGGCCGGAACGAAAGAGAAGGGCGGCGACCTCGGCGAGGTGGCCCGCGGCGAGCTGCTCGCCGACCTCGACGCCGCCGTGTTCGCCGCCGCCGCCGGCACGGTGATCGGCCCGATCGAGACCCGCTCCGGATGGCACATCGTGA
This sequence comes from Thermoanaerobaculia bacterium, assembly GCA_035525045.1. Lineage (GTDB taxonomy): Bacteria > Acidobacteriota > Thermoanaerobaculia > Gp7-AA8 > Gp7-AA8 > DATLEX01. The sequence continues at coordinate 14,121 of DATLEX010000304.1, forward strand.
AGGTCGAGCAGCGGCTCCCCTCCGAGATCCCCGCCTTCGAGTCGATCAAGGACCGGCTCCGGCGGGATGCCACCGAGGAGACCTTCCAGCGCGATCTGAAGGCGTACCTCGAGAACCTCCGCAAGGACGCCTACATCCAGATTCACGAGCAGAACGTCCCGCAGGTCTGAATCCGCCGGGCGGCGGCCCCTCCGATCCACCACCCGTAGAGTGCCTCGGCCTCCGAGGTATCCTCGGGCGCCATGAGCGCGCTCGCTGATGCTGTCGCGGCAATCCGGAAACTGCGGCCCCGGAAGGTGGTCGTCTTCACCGGGGCGGGCGTCTCCGCCGACAGCGGCATTCCCACGTTTCGCGGCAACGAGGGTCTGTGGCGAACGTTTCGCGCCGAGGATCTGGCCACGCCCGAGGCCTTCCTGCGCGATCCGCTGCTGGTGTGGGAATGGTACGAGATGCGGCGCGCGATCATCCGCGCCGCGGCTCCCAACGCGGCCCACCAGGCCGTCGCCGCCCTGCCGGGGGCCGTCGTGGTGACGCAGAACGTCGATGGGCTGCATGCGCGGGCCGGCTCCGCCGACGTGGTGGAGCTGCACGGAAACATCTTCCGGGTCCGCTGCACGCGGGAAGGGACGAGGGCGGCCCGCCCCGAGCCATTCGACTCGTTGCCGCCCGTCTGTGAGTGCGGCGCGCTGCTCCGGCCGGACGTGGTCTGGTTCGGGGAGATGCTGGCGGAAGAGGCGATCGCCCGCGCCTCCACGGCCATGATCGGTGCCGACCTTCTCCTCGTCATCGGCACGTCGGGAGTGGTCTACCCCGCCGCCGGTCTGGTCTCGCTGCACGACGGGCTGTCGATCGAGATCAACCCCCAGGCCTCCACGCTCTCCTCGGCGTGCACGATTGCGATCGCCGCACGCGCCGCGGAGGCGGCGCCGGCGATCGTCGAGGCCATCCTGGAGGAGAACCGTTGAGAGAAGTCATCGCCGACCTTCCCATCGACGACCGCCCGCGCGAGCGGCTGTTCACGCATGGAGCGGACACGCTCTCGGACGCCGAGCTGATCGCCATCCTGCTCGGTTCGGGCGTGCCCGGCAAGAACGCCATCCAGCTCGCCCGGGAGATGCTGCAGGACGGGATGTCCTCCCTCCGCCGCCGCGAGCCCTCGCAGATCGCCAGGCTCACCGGCGTGGGGCCGGCCAAGGCCAGCCGGATCGCCGCGGCGTTCGAAGTGGCGCGGAGGCTCTCGTCGGCGGAACCCGATTCCCTTCCGCGCTTCGACGTGGAGGTGTTCGGTCGCTCGCTGGTCAGCGGCCACGCGCATCACGTGCAGGAGCGCCTCGGGGCCGCCTTCCTCGACTCGCGCCAGCGCATCCTGCGGCAGCGCGAGATCTACGTCGGCACCATCAACCACGCCGCCGTCTCGACCCGTGACGTGATCCGCTACGCCCTCGAGGAGAATGCCTGCACCGTGGTGCTGTACCACAACCACCCCTCGGGCGATCCATCGCCCTCGGCGGAAGACCTCATGTTCACCAGGAAGATGAGCGGGTCGCTGCGGCTGTGCGACATCGACCTGGCCGACCACATCGTGGTCGGCGCGCATCGCTATTACTCGATGCGCCAGAGGGGGCAGTTGTGAAAGTGTCATCCTGAGCCGGCGCAGCGCGGCGAAGGACCTCCTGCGGCGATGCGCCAGCGTCGGCAGGGGATCCTTCGCCGTCTTCGCGGCTCAGGATGACACAAGCCTATCGGGCTGCGAGCGCAGGCTTGTGCGATTCCGCGCCCTTCCCCGTGTACACCGGCGTCATCCACTTGTAACGGTCGGGGACATCGCCGGCGATGTAGGCGAAGTACTCGTTCTGCACCCGTTCCGTGACCGGACCCCTCCGCCCCTCCCCGACGGTGATGCGATCGATGCTCCGCACCGGCGTCACCTCGGCCGCGGTCCCGGTGAAGAAGACCTCGTCGGCCACGTAGAGCGCCTCGCGCGGGATCAAGGTCTCGGTGACCTCGTACCCGAGGTCGGTCGCCAGGCGGATGATCGTATCGCGGGTGATCCCCGCCAGGACCGACGCTCCGAGAGGCGGAGTCAGGATCTTGCCGTCCCGCACCACGAAGATGTTCTCGCCCGACCCTTCGCTGACGTAGCCGTTGACGTCGAGCGCGATTCCCTCCGCGTAGCCGTCGGCGCCGGCTTCCGAGCGGATCAGGATCGAGTTCATGTAGTTCGCGGTCGCTTTGGCCAGGGCCGGGAACGTGTTCGGAGCCATGCGGTTCCATGAGGAGACGCGGACGTCGACGCCCTGTTCCATTCCCTCCGCCCCGAGGTATTTCCCCCACTTCCAGGCCGCGACCACGACATCGACCGGGCAGGGGCCGGGGAAGACGCCGAGTGAATGGAAGCCGCGGTAGACGAGCGGCCGGAGGTAGCAGTCCTCGAAGTCGTTGACCTGAATGATGTCGAGGCAGGCCCGCTTGAATTCATCCGTTGAATATGGAATGTCGATCCGGTAAATCTTGCAACTGTCGTACAGGCGCCGGATGTGCTCGTCGAGTCGGAAGACGGCCGGGCCGGTCTTGGTCACGTAGCACCGGATCCCCTCGAAGAGGCCGGAACCGTAATGCAGCGCGTGTGTGAGCACATGGATCTTCGCATCCGCGAAGTCCACGAGCCGCCCGTTCATCCAGATTTTCTTGACTTCCTCGAACGGCATTCACGCCTCCTCAGGATCGGGTGCTGACTTGGAGTGAGAATCAAAGGTCGGGGCCTGTCGAGTATAGGTGCGGCTGATTTTGGGTGTCAATGCTATAAACCTGCCATTTCGGAACGGTTTGCGCAGAAAGTGAGAACAATGGGCTTCCATGGAAAAATTGCGGTGATCACCGGCGCCTCGAGCGGGATCGGCCGCGCCACGGCCGTGGAGATGGCCCGGCGAGGGGCGGATCTCGTCCTCGGCGCGCGGCGGGAGGAGAAGCTGGAGGAGACGGCCGCCGAGTGCAGGAAGCATGGGGTGCGTGCCGAGGCGGTCCCCACCGACGTGCGGAAGCCGGAAGAGTGCCGGCGGCTGATCGCCTCCGCCAGGAGGGTCGACATCCTGGTGAACAACGCGGGGTTCGCCATCTACGACTCCGTCGCCGATGCGCGGCCGGAGGAACTGCGGGAGATGATGGAGACGAACTTCTTCGGCGCCGTGCAGTGCACGCAGGCGGCGTTGCCGCAGATGCTCGAACGGGGGAACGGGGTGATCGTGAATGTCGCCTCGATCACCGGTCTGATGGGATACGCTCGCATGAGCGGCTACTGCGCGACGAAGTTCGCACTGGTCGGCTGGACCGAGGCGTTGCGCGATGAGGTGATCGGGGAGGGCCTGCGGGTTGCACTGGTCTGCCCGGCGACCACCGAGACCGAGTTCTTCGTCAAAGCAGAACGTGGAAAAATGCCTGCAGCCTCCCGATTGATCCTGGCGGTCCCGGCCGAGCGCGTGGCCCGGGCCATCTGCGCCGCGGCCGTGGACGGCCGCTACCGGCGGATCATGCCGCCGCCGGCCGCCGCCTTCCTGCGGTTCAAGGAATTCGCGCCGCGCCTGGCGCATGCCGTGTTCCGCGGCGTCTCCCGGGCGCTGGAGCGCCGATGAAGATCGGCTTCTCCCGCGCGCCGATCACCTCGGCCCTTCTCATCGCCATCGCCGTGGTGTGGTTCGCCGCTCCCGCGCCGCCGGCCTTCGACCGGCATCAGGAGCTCGTCACGAAGGGGGCCGTGGTCCCCGGTCTCATCGAAGACGGCCAGCTCTGGCGGCTCTTCACCGCCATGTTTCTCCACGCTTCCTGGCTGCACTGGGCGGTCAACTCCTGGGCGCTCTACCAGCTCGGGATGCTCTACGAGGCGATGTTCGGCTCGAAGCGCTTCGCGCTGATCTACTTCGCCAGTGGCATCGTCGCCTCGACGGCCAGCTCCATGAACATCGAGACGGCCTCGGTCGGCGCCAGCGGCGCCATCTTCGGCGTGCTCGGCGCCTTCATCTTCTCTATCCGCCGTTCGCCCCAGTGGCGGCACGAGCCTTGGACCAGGAGCCTGCTCGGCCAGCTCATCTTCTTCGCCGTGCTGAACCTCTACATCGGGTTCCAGGTCCCCTTCATCGACAACACCGCGCACGTGGCCGGGCTGGTGACGGGGCTGCTCCTCGGGTTCCTCCCCCACCGCGTCCCCCCGCCCCCGCCCAGCCACACGGTGGTCGACGTGCAGCCTTACGACGACTCACCGCTTCGCAAAGATCAGCCGTAGGTCCTGCGGTCCGAAGAGGCGGGCATTGATGGCCTCGATCACGCGCCGCAGGGCCGGCGGATCGTCGGGCTCGAGCTCCAGCGCCGTTCCTTCCGGCAACGGGTGGACGGCCCGGACCTCCTCGACGTCGAAGCCGTACTCGCGCCCCAGGAGCACCAGCGCCGCCGGGTGGCGCGGCGCGAGGTGTGTCGGATCGCGCCAGAACTCCGAGGCGCTGACCACCAGCGACTCGGCGTTGGGCGTCTCGATCATCAGCAGGCCGCCGCGGCGAAGGACCCGGGCCGCCTCCGCGAACAGCGCGAAGAGCGCCTCCACCGGCAGGTGCTCGACCACGTGGGCGGCCAGGATCGATCCGGCGCTCCCCTCGCCGAGCGCGGTGAAGCACTCGGGAACCCCGGCCAGCGTGACGTCGAATCCCCGCTGCCGCAGGTCCGCCACCGACCGCTCGTTCGTATCGAACCCCCGGGCCTCGATCCCGCGCTCGCCACAGAGCGCCAGGAACTCGCCCCGGCCGCATCCGACGTCCAGCGCCGGCTGCGCCGCCCGAGCCCGGTCCACGTACGGCCGCATCGCCTCCCGCACCTCGGCTTCGCTGCCGCGCAGCCCGTCCTCCAGACGGCGGTAGAGGAAATCGGTCGCGGCCGGCGAACGTGAGCCCGCAGCCTCGATGAGGGGATTGGTCACGTCGCGCAGCCGGACGGCGAGTGTCTCGATCTTCTGGTCGAGCGCCGCGATGAGCGCGTCGTTGCGATCCGCAGCCAGGTGGACCAGTTCGCGGCTCTGGCGAACGCCGGCCGCCAACGCGGACTCGGCGTTCTGCAGGTCGCGCTGCACCGCGGCGATGTCGGCGCGGAGATCGTCCCGGACGGCCTCCGCCAGGGAACGGACGTCGTCCAGCAGATCGAGAAGGGCTTCGTTGAAGTCGCGCTGCCGGTCGCGATCGGCCGCTCCAGCCCTCCGCACCACCTTCTGTAGAAGGGCCCCGAGGAATCCACCGCTGCGGTACCGCCGATCGTCCCGCCAGACCTCCCGCCACCCCTCGGCACCCGCGGGCGGCCCATCGACGTACCGCTCGTCACTCATGGGGATGAGGATACAGGACCCTGTCATCCCCAGCCCGTCACGCTTCCGGCGCGGGCACTGCCGGAGTTTCGGCCGGCTCTTCGAACCGCTCCACGCCGATGGGAACGACCTCGACCTGGATATGGGCGCTGACGTCGCGGTGCAGCCGGACGTCGACGTCGTGGACGCCGATGCTCTTGATGGGGTGCTCCAGCTCGATCCGGCGCTTGTCGACCGGGACGCCCTTCGCTTCCAGGGCATCGGCGATCTCGTTCGCCGTCACGGAGCCGAAGAGCTGGCCGTTCTCGCCGACGCGCTTCTGGATGGTGATCTTCGTGCCCTTCACGGAGGCGGCGGCCTTCTGGGCGATGTCCTTCTCCTGCTGCGCGAGGAGGGCCCATTTCTTCCTCTCCTGCTCGACGGACTTGAGATTGCCCGGCGTGGCCTCGCGGGCGAGGTCCTTGGGGATGAGGTAGTTCCGCGCGTAACCGTCCTTGACGGAGACGACGTCGCCGCGCGTGCCGAGGCCGCGGATCTCCTCAGTCAGTATGACTTTCATGAGAGTCACCCTTTCGCTTGAGTTTTCTGAAATCGAAGAATGGATCGAACAGGCCGGCCAGCGCCAGCAGAAGCAGCCCCAGGCCGGTGATGCAGAGCAGCCCGAGGAGCACGAATCCGAAGATCGTGCCCATGGCCCCGCTGCCGGCCTTCGCCAGCATGGAACGGAACACGGCCAGGCCTTGAAGCAGGAAGAGGAACAGGACCACGGTCAGAACGTTGCCGGCCACGATCTGCAGCGCTCCTGTAGCCAGCGGAGTGAGACCTCCGAAGACGAAGCCGAAGAGCAGCCAGTCGGGCAGCGCCAGATTGCGGAAGAGATACGGACGCTGCGACGGATCGGCGACGGTCCTCTCGGTGGCGAACATGCGCCAGGCCTTCAGCCGCCCGACCATCATCAGGCTGAGCACGAAGATCAGGCAGAAGTCGATGAGGATCCACGCCGGCAGGACGTTCATGGCGATCTCCATCCACCGCTGGATGCCGGTGACGAGATCGGAGCGAGCGCCGTTGTCGCGATAGAACTGCACGACCCGCGCGGCCATCTCCTGCGCCTGGGCGAGCTGAAGGGCGTAGGGGGAGAAGCCGCCGAAGGTGCGCATAGCCACCTCGGTCAGACCGAGGCCGACCGTGCTGCCGCTCACGGCCAGCAGTAGGACGTTCCCAAACCGCTCGCCCCGCTCGACCATCGGGATCGCCGCCATGGAGGGGACGGCAATGGAGAGCACCACCGCGGCCAGCGACGCAAAGGCCATGCGTGACGCCGCAGGAGCCTCGGACACGCTTGCCAATTGCACGAAATAGAGCGTGGTCAGCGCCACGGCGACGGCGAACGCTCCCCAGGCAACGCGCCGCCCGTTGCGCAGCGCGCACTGGAAGAGGGCGGCGGGAGCAAACACGAGCAGCGGCGAGATCAGCATCAGGGCCGTGGCCACCCCGTACCCGAGCGCAACGCGGCCGGGCGGGCTCGAGGGCCGGCTCTCCGGACCGGAGGCGGCCGAGGCCGGCCTCATGTCGCTCTGCTCGAGGGAGGTTTCGATCATCGGCTCGCGCTCAGTCGGTGGCGAACGGCAGCAGCGCCACCGTCCGGGCGCGCTTGATGGCGTTCTGCAGCTTGCGCTGGTGCAGCGCGCAGGTGCCGGAAATGCGGCGCGGCAGGATCTTTCCCCGCTCGGGGATGAACTGCTGGAGCATCTTCACGTCCTTGAAGTCGATGTACTCGAGCTTCTCGACGCAGAACTTGCAGACGCGCTTGCGACGGTAGAAGAACTTCTTCTTGCCGCCCGGCCCGCCGCCCGGACCTTCACGGCGATCGCCACCGGAGCGAGGGCCGCGGGATGAAGTCGTGGTAGCCATATGTCATCTCCTCCTGGTGCAGTCTCAGACCGTCTCGTCGACGGCGGGGGCCGGCGCGGGAGCCGGGGCAGGCGCCGGCTCGGGCGCGGCGAAGGCCGGGACGGGGCGGACGCGCTCTTTCTTCGGGTTGCGCTTGGCGAGCTTGTCGGCGCGCTTCAGATCGAGATCCGTGCGCACGATCAGGTGCCGTAGGACGCGATCGGAGTTCTTCATCCGCCGATCGAGCTCCGCGAGCGAGCCTTCGCTCTCGAAGACGAAGAGATGGTAGATCCCTTCGGTCGACTTCTGGATGGGGTATGCGAGACGGCGGCGGCCCCACGCTTCTTCGTTCTTGAGCGTGGCGCCGGTGCCCTCGGCGATGGATCGGAACTCGCCGATCAGGGCTTTGGTCTCTTCCTCCGCGACTTGCGGAGAAAGGATGACCAGGACCTCGTACGTCCTCATGAATCCTCCTTCTGGCCTGGCGGGACCCTTCCGGGGGAGGGGTCCAAGGAGCAAGGCAGGTTGTAAATGATCTCCCGGCCGCAGGCCGGGGGGCTTCGAGTTCGCTTTCTGGAGCCGTTGACCGGACTTGAACCGGTGACCTGCTGATTACGAATCAGCTGCTCTACCAACTGAGCTACAACGGCTTACGGGTACGACGGAACCGCGAGAACAACGCGGCCCGCGATTCTATTCGCACGCTCCGCGGCTGTCCAGACCATGCGCCCAGGCGGCCCGCGGCGTTAAAATGCGCCGCGGTCCGAAATCCCCGACGCGATCAGGAGGGTGCTTGTCCGAGGGCGAGGTTTTCGTTCTGATTCTCTCACTCATCCTCGCCCTGCTCGGCGCGGGGGTCAACAGCACCGGCGGTCTCCATTCTCTCTTCTTTCGCAGGAACCCCGCCGTCGGCATCGTCCGCCTGAGCGTCATCCTGGCGATGCTCTGGATCGCCTACGTCCTCTGGAACCATGCCGATCCGAGCGTGAAGGGGATCTACGTCTTCTTCTACCTGCTGATGGGCTTCGCCGTGGTGAAGCTGTTCGGCCAGTCGCTGGCCATGGCCTTCGGCGCCAGCACCCGCCACGACGCCGGGGAGCGGCGGAACATGGCCGCGGCCATCGTCATCGCCGGCCTGACCCTCTCGACCGGCATGATCTTCGGCGGAAGCCTCTGGGGAGAGGCCGACCCGGTGGGCGACGAGGAGGGTGGCTGGTGGATTCCGGTGACCTTCTTTCTCCTCGGCTGGGGGTGCCTGATGGCCGTGTTCGGCCTCTACCTCCGGCGCGACAAAGCGCGGTTTTCGCACCAGCTCCGGCGGGAGCGGAATGTCCCGGCGGCACGCGCGGCGGCAGCGTTCCTCATCTCCTGCGCCGTCCCGCTCACCGAGGCTGTCTCGGGAGACTTCTGGGGATGGCGGCACGGCCTCTCCACGTTCGGCGTCCTGGCCCTGCTGCTGATCGCGCATGAGGTGTTCGCTTCCTGGACTGGCGGCGCCGCGAGCGAGATGGATACGGCAAGCGACGCGCGCCGTATCGCGGAGACGGTGGTCTATCTCTTCCTCGGCGGCGTGGCCTGGGGCCTCCATCGGCTCGCCGACCGGGTCTGGGGGCCTGGATGAGCGACGCGCTCGCCGTCGCTCCCGCGACGAGCGCTCCTGAGCTCCGCACGGAGCGATGGGCGCTCACCTCCGCCGAGCAGGCAGGCATCATCCGCGATCTCCGCTTCCGCTACTTCAAGTGGGACGCGTTCACCGGCGGGGTCTGCCGCGTCGTTCCGGAGACGATGGTCCTGAGCCGTTCCACGCACGAGGAGATCGTCCGCATCGTCGAGACGCTCAGCCGGGCCCTGGAGCGCTTCGAGCGGCGCGTCGGAAGCGAGGGCGAGACACTGCGGCGTCTCGGCATTCCAGGCGCGCTCGATCCGCTCATGGGCGGAGAGGATGACGAGACACTCCAGATCGCCCGGTATGACCTCTTCCTGACCGAGGAGGGGCGGTGGATGGTGTCGGAGTTCAACGAGGACGCGCCGGGCGGGTTCAACGAGACGGCCGGCCTCCCGGAGCTCCTCGGAGACCTCGGCGGCGGCCTGACGTGGGAAGGCGACCTCTGCCGGCACCTCCTCGCGGCGCTCCGCCCCTACGATTCGATCGCGCTCCTCTACGCGACGGCCTACGCCGAGGACCTCCAGCACATGCTCATCCTGGAGCGATGGCTGGAGGCCGCCGGTCACCGCACCGTGCTCGCCTCGCCCGAACACCTCCGCGCCGGCCTGGGGCGCCCGCGGGTGCTGGGCACTCCCATCGACGCTGCGTTCCGCTTCTTTCCCGGCGAATGGATGCCGCGCCTCCCGAACATCCGGACCTGGCTGAAGGTCGCCGCGCGCCTGCCCGTGATGAACCCCCTGCGGCGCCTGGTCCGGCAGAGCAAGAGCATGTTCGCCCTCTGGCGCGAGGAAGCGTTCCTCGATCCGGAAGACCGGCGGCTCGTCGACGAGCACTGCCCCTGGACCGAGTCGTTCGATCCGGACAAGGTACCGATGCTCGTCGAGGAGCGGGAACGGTGGGTGCTCAAGGGTGCGTTCGGACGAATGGGAGACTCCGTGGTGATCGGCACCCTCGTCACGGAGAAGGAGTGGAGCGAGTCGCTCGCGCGCGCCGCGCTCTCGCCGCGCGACTTCTGCGTCCAGGAGCGCTTCGCCGTCCGGCCGCTCGCGTTCGAGCAGGGAGCGCTCTACCCGACCGTCGGCGCCTACGTCGTGAACGGTCGTTTCGCCGGTTATTACAGTCGCGCCGCGGCGCGGCCACTCATCACTCACGAGGCTTACCATGTGGCAACCGCTGTCGCGAGTACTTGAGGTCCTCGGCCGGATCCGCATCCGGTTCGCCGGCCTGTTCCGCCAGGACCTGACGGTCGGCGACTCCTCGGCCGCCGACGCCGAGGGGGGCCAGGTCTGGCGCAGCTTCCTGTTCGCCGAGCGGCTCTACGACGTCTGGGGGCCGATGCCGGAGTCGCCCTGGACGCCGTTCCACTGCATCCCCCTCTTTGCGGCGGTCGACCGGGTGCCGAGGGGACGCATCGGCCCCACCCCCCCTCCCGGCTCGACGGCGGCGAACGGGAAGAGTCCGCAGAGTGCGATCCTCCCGGACCATGCCAGGCCGGGCGCTGCCGCGCCGGCGTGGATGTCGCCCAAGGTGTTGACGATTCTCGATCTGCCGGGCCCCGCCTGCGTCGAGGCGGCGGCATGGCTCATCGCCGCCTCCGGCTGTCAGCCCGTTTGTACGTTCAACAACTGGCCGCACGCGAAGGGCCTGCTTCGTCCGGAGCTGATCCTGGCCGAGCTTCTCCGCTGGGCATCGACGATCAGCGAGGCTCGCCGGCGGCTGACGCCGGCCTCGCCGCCGCTCTGGATCTGCGCCAGCGAGCGCCTCGGGGCCCGGAAGGGACGGCCCGGCGAGTTCGACAACCGGTACTTCCTGGAGGACGCAGTCCTTCCGGGCCCGGGCCTGCTGAAAGCGGCGGGGATTCACCGCGTGGTCTACCTGACGCATGACCCGGCGCCGGCGCCGGTGATCGACCTCGACGGATACTTCTTCGATCTCGAGACCGCGGGGATTCCGGTCCAGATCGCCGACATCATGGAGCCGGCCCTGACGCTCCGGCCATGGGTGACGCGGCCGCCGCGGCGGTTCAGCGCCTCGAGCTTCAAGCGATCGTCCGCCGGCGGATTCGGGACCACGGTCCCGGAGCCTTCGTCGGGCGGCGGCGGGTGAGACGGGCCGGGCAGAGCAACTGGCGGGGATCCGTCACGGCAGGTAGCGGCGGGCCGGGACTCCTTCCGGGTTACTGATGCTGAGCTCTGCCATCCGTCGCAGCATCTCCCGCGATCTCGCGTCTCCGTGCTCGTAGCCTCCGATCAACTCGTGCCGCACGTACTCGACTCCTCGCCGATTGTTGACGTGGTCCGTTGCAGGCCGAGAGTTCGGTTGAAGCTCGATGCCGCGGTTCACCGACACTAAATCGGAGTTCATGGCATGCAATCTGGCCGCAAAACGCGGCCAGCGGTTCAACGCTGCAAATCACGATGTGGTAGGGTTTTCCCACCACAGGCGCCCTTAGCTCAATTGGACAGAGCATCAGACTTCGGATCTGAGGGTTGGGGGTTCGAGTCCCTCAGGGCGCGCCAGAACCGCTCTCGAGATCACGCCGCCGGATCTTCGGCCCGAGCAGCCGTTCGAACTCCTCCATCAGCACCGTATGGCAGCCGCAGGCTGCCTCCTCGAGACGCCGCAGGTCGAGGATGCGCATGACCCCCCGGGTGGCCGGGCCGATGAAGGACCTTCCCTAGCTGGCGAAGCTCCATATACGGCTTCAAACGCTCGAACGTCTCGTCCGGCAGCGCGGCCAGGAGGCGGTTCCGTTTCGGCATGAACCGCGATCATATCGCCCGCGCCGGAGGCCCACGCCCGGGAGCCCACGGCACCGCCTCAGCACTTTCCGAATGGACATTTGAACACCGGCGGCTCTTCGTTGGCGACGACGTCGGCGAGAGACTCCGCGCACGTGGCGCGCTGCTCGAGGTCGCAGTGGAGCCCCGCGCACGACTCGAGGTGGAGCAGGATCGACGTCCGGATGTACGGCCAGCTGTGGTAGCGCTCGACCTCGAGATCGGTACTGCAGGAGGGACAGCGAATCGGCACATGAACTCCCTCGATCGTCGGAGAGAGAGTTCGGCGACCTGTTCAGGAGAGTCGCGGGAGGGCCAAAACCCTACCCCCCGCATGAACAAAATGTCCCCTCCCGGGCGTGCTGACGCTTTCTTGACGTCCGACTGACGGCCAGACCGCCGAAATCGGCCCTGGCGTTCCGAATTCACGCCCTTCCACGTCCCCGGCAACAGAATCTTCCCGCACCCGCCTCTACCTTGTCCATGGATGCCAATCTCTGCCGATAACCTCGCGCTGCTCACCACACCGCTCTCCGACCGGGAGATCGGACTCCTCGTCCAGTTGACCGCCGACCCGTACGACCCGAAGGCGAGCAACCTTTTCGCGTACAGCGGCGCGCGCACGGCCGCCGGGCTGATGACCCGCCTCGCCGCAGCCGAGCCGGAGGAGCGGGCCATCCTCGTCATGGCCATCCGGAAGGCGATCGACTCCGCCGGCGACGAGGAAGCCTAGGTGTAGAGCCCGCCGCTGACGTTCACGACCGTGCCGGTGATGTAGGCCGCCTGATCGGACGCCAGAAACACAACCGCATTGGCGACGTCCTGAGGAGCTCCGAGGCGGCGCAGGGCGATCCTCTCCTCCAGCTTCTCCCGCGCGCCCTCGAGGAGGGCTTCGGTCATGGCGGTCTCGATGAAGCCGGGCGCGACGGCGTTCACGGTGATGTTCCTCGATCCGATCTCGAGGGCCAGCGACTTGGTGAAGCCGATCAAGGCCGCCTTCGAGGAGGCGTAGTTGACCTGGCCGGCGTTGCCCATCAGGCCGACGACCGAGGAGATGTTGATGACCCGCCCCCAGCGGGCCCGGACCATCTTCTTCACGACTTCCTGGGTGATGTGGAAGGCGGAGTCGAGATTCGTGCGCAGCACCCGAGTCCAGGCCTCCGGTTTCATGCGGATGAACAGGTCGTCCTCGGTGATCCCGGCGTTGTTGACCAGGATGTCGATGGGCCGCTGCTCGAGCAGCGCCTTCACCTTCTCCCGGACGTCGTCCCCGGCGATGTCGAGCTCCACCGCCGTGGCGTTGCCGATCTCTTGGGCCACCAGCCGCACGCGGTCGGCGCTGCGCGCCGCGCAGAAGACGTGAGCGCCCGCGGCGCCGAGAGCACGGGCGATGGACTCGCCGATTCCACGCGAGGCGCCGGTGACGAGTGCTGTCCTGCCGCTGAGATCGATCTTCATGCCTTGCTCTTCTCCACGAATGCCTCGAGGGTCGGGACGTCGGAGACGTTCACCAGCTCGACGGAACCATCGATGCGCCGGATGAGCCCCGTCAGGACATTGCCGGGGCCGACTTCCACGAACCGGCGCACGCCCATCGAGATCATCCTCTGGACCGATTCGACCCAGCGGACCGGCGATGCCACCTGCCGCAGCAGCGCGTTCCGCACGGCGTGCGCGGTGCCGATCGGCGAGGCGTCGACGTTCGACACCAGCGAGAGCCACAGGTCGCGGATCGCCGCCGTGTCCAGGACCGGCCGCAGGCGTTCCTCGGCCGGCTTCATCAGCTCGCAGTGAAACGGGGCGGACACCGGAAGGGGAAGGGCGCGGCGAACGCCGCGCTTCTTCGCCACCTCGATGGCCCGCTCGACGCCGCTCTTCGTGCCGGCGATCACGATCTGTCCCGGCGCGTTGATGTTCGCCACCGAGACCACCTCACCCTGAGCAGCCTCCCGGCAGATCTCCTGTGCCTCCTCGACCGACGGCCCGATCAGCGCCGCCATGCCGCCGGTGCCGTCGGGGACGGCTTCCTGCATGAACTTCCCGCGGAGCCGGACGATCGTGGCCGCCTCCGCGGGAGTGAGTCCGCCGACGCTGACCATGGCGCTGTACTCGCCGAGGGAATGTCCCGCCACGATGTCGCGGCGCGTGGCTCCGAGCTCCTCGAGGACGGCGTGAATCGCCGCCGACACGGTGAGGATGGCGGGCTGCGTATTTTCGGTCAGCCTGAGGTTGTCGTCCGGGCCCTCGAAGCAGAGCCGGGAGAGCGGAAACCCGAGGGCGGCGTCGACCTCGTCGAAGACCTTCCGGGCGGCGGGAAAGCGTTCGGCCACGTCCTTCCCCATCCCCGCGTACTGGCTTCCCTGCCCGGGAAAGACAAAGGCGGTGTCGTGCTCCACGGCGCGGATCATACACAGGGCTCAGGGGTCGGGGCTCAGGGCTCCGACCCACCCTCCCTCCGAGCCCCGAGGCCCCGGTTCATTCCGCGGCGAGGGCGGAGGCGTGCTCGCGGCTGTGGAGGTCGCCGATCTTCTCGCGGATCTTCACGTCGACGCGGTTGAGGGAGAAGTCACGCGCCACGCGGATGGCGTTCTTGATGGCGTTGGAGTTGGATCGCCCGTGGCAGACGATGCACCCGCCCTTGACGCCGAGGAGGGGCGCGCCGCCGTACTCGGAGTAGTCCATCCGCTTCTTCAGTTCGTCGAAGGCGCCCCGGAGCAGGAGGGCTCCGACTTTTCGGAAGGGGCTGCGGGTCAACTCTTCACGGAGGGTGCGGCTGACGAACTCGCCGAGAGACTCCGAGGCCTTCAGCACCACGTTGCCGATGAAGCCGTCGCAGACCACCACGTCGGCGTTGCCGTTGAAGACGTCGCGGCCCTCCACGTTGCCGATGAAGTTCAGTCCCGTCTCCTTCATCACCCGGAAGGTATCCCGCGTCAGCTCGTTGCCCTTCCCTTCCTCTTCGCCGATGGAGAGAAGCCCCACGCGGGGATGGGAGATCCCGAAGAGCATCTGGGCATAGAAATGCCCCATGACGGCAAATTCGCGCAGGTGGCTGGGTTTGGAGTCGACGTTGGCGCCGACGTCGAGCAGCACGGTGTGCTCCCTCGCGTTCGGCAGGATCGCGGCGAGGGCGGGGCGGCTGACCCCCTCGATCGTGCCGAGGACCTTGTAGGCCGAGGTCATGGCGGCGCCGGTATGCCCGGCCGAGAGCATGGCGTCGGCGCGCCCCTCGGCGATGAGGTTGGCGCAGACCCGGATCGAGGAGTTGCGCTTTTTCCGCAGCGGAGCGAGGGAGTTGTCCCCCATCTCCACCACTTCCCGGGCATCGACGATCTGCAGGCGGGAGGGGACGGGCGAGACCAGCGTCTTCAGGCGCTCGCGGACGATCTCTTCCTTCCCCACGACCAGGATCTCGACCGGGTACTCCTCGATGGCGAGCAGAGCACCTTTGAGGACCTCGTCAGGTGCGTGGTCGCCGCCCATCGCGTCGAGCGCGATGCGGCAGTCCGCTCTACCGCCGTCCGCCATGCACGTGGGACTAGAGGGCGTCCTTGACGGCGATGACCTCGCGGCCCTTGTAGTAGCCGCACTTGGGGCAGACGCGGTGAGGGAGCTTCGCCTCGTGGCACTGCGGGCAGGTGGAGAGCGACTTCTTCTGCAGGAAGTCGTGCGCCCGGCGCGAGCGCGTCCTGGCCTTGGAGTGGCGTCGTTTCGGATTTGGCATCGTGAGCTCCTCTTGCTGCCGCGCGCGGCAACAAAGTCAAACGTCTTTCTTCTTCATCTGGTCGCGCAGCCCGCGCAGAGCGTCCCAGCGATCGTCGACCATCGACATTTCGCACCGGCACGACTCGCGCGAGCGACTCGCCCCACACACGGGACAAAGACCGAGACAGCTCTCCTCGCACAACGGCTTCATCGGAATGGAGAGCTGAAACTGTTCCAACGCCAGATCCTTCAGCGGAATCGTGCGCTGGCTGTAAAACTCGACGTCGAGCTCCGCGGCCTCGCCGATCTCGACTTCCTCGGTTTCCTCTCCCGAAGGCTCCGGACGGGGCTGGAATCTTACGTGAAAGCTCGAAGAGGACGCAAACGGGTACGGCTCCACGCACCGCGAGCAATTCAGGTCCGCCGTGAATCGCGCCGACCCGTCCACGACGTACTCGCGGGGCAGGTTGCCCTTCTCGGCGCGAGCCTCGATCTGCACCGAGCCGGCGCCGGCCACCTCGATGCGGTCGATCTCGGCCAGAGAAAGCTCGTACGTCCCGCGGTAGCTCTGCGGGCCGTCCTTGTCGATGTCGTCGAAGACGATGAGGTCCTTCATGGTGGTGCGTCGCGTGGGGAGCGGCGGATTCCCCCCTAACCTGTTGAGCCGGCGGATCTATTTCGCCGTGATCCGCACCCGCAGCTCCTCCCCCTCCCCCTCCCGGGCGAGAGCCGCCTCGATCACGCCGGCCCCCCGCATGTGCCCGATCCACGCCCGCAGATCGCGCACGGACCGGTAGAGGCGCGGCGCCGTCAAGCGCAGCCCGATGCTCTCCCCGAGCCCCTCCAGAACCGGAACCATCCGGCCCGCGTCGATCCGCACCGCCCACTCGGTCGCGGGAAAGGGGAGCTCGCTGAACTGCTCGGCCCCATAAACGCCCAGGCTGGTCCGGTCGAGGGAGATCAGGATCCGTCCGTCGCGATACGCGACCTCCCCGAACATCTCGGCCACGGTCGAGAGCCGCCTGGCGCTCGCGCGCGCTTCCGGGCTGTCGGCGATGACGAAGAGCCCTCGAAGGCGCGGCAGCAGCCGGCGCGACTCGACGTCGTAGAGGACGATCGATCCGCCGTCGCTGAGCAGGGCCGTGACATCCCCGGGGAGCAGCCGGTCGAGGTCGGCCACCAGCCGCGGCGGGTCGCCGAACCACGAGCTGAGGAGCGCGCCGCGCGGCAGGGTCACGGTGCGGTGGCCGGAGCCGGCGGGGCTGTCGTTCCGCGCGCGCGAGACGATCACGATCTCCCGCGGATGCACCGACACGGTCGAGAGCGCGGGGCGGGCGATGGGAGGGAACATCTGGGCGTCCCGCCGCTGCACGAGAACCGCGTCGCCGCCGTCCATCCCGGCGGCGAGGCGGAGGAGGGGCTCCAGCTCCGCATCGCCGAGGGGGAGACCGGAAGGAGGGGCGCCGATCACGAAGTTCGTTCCCTCGGCGTGCATCGACGACCCGGTCAGGAAGACGTAGCCACGCAGCAGCAGGGCCCGTAGCGGGTCGAGCCGGAAGGCGTAGGCAACCCCGCCGGAAGACCGCCATGACAGAAGGTCGGCGCCGCCGAGCATCCACCGCGGCGGGAGCGGGCGCTCACGGGTCCAGGTCTCGACCGCCTCGCGGGCGAGCGGGTTCCGGCGCAGTCGCGCATGCGCCGCGGCAGCCGTGGGGATCAGGGCGAAGGCGTCGGCGTCGGCCGGGACGGCGGCGAGCAGCTCGCGCTGCGCCGGGGAAAGGGGGAAGCGGACCCCGGCGCTCGAGCGCGGCGTGGTGGCGACGAGATAGCCGCCCAGCGCGGCGGCGACCAGCGCGACGATGCCGAGGACAAGGATGAACTTCCGCACCTGCTAGTATCCGCCTCCGTGATGTGGCCGACCGTTCGCGACGTCGTTCACACTCTGAGCCACGCCGCGGCCGAGCGCCTGGAACGGGCCGCCGGCCACGCTGTCCGCCGCGACGGCAGGCTCAGAATCGGGGTCGACATCCGCCCCTTCTACGAGCCGCTGACCGGCGTCGGCTGGTATCTGTACCACCTTCTGCATCATCTCGCCCGCCGCGACGACGTGGAGCTGGTCCTGCTGGGCGACGCCCGCGTGACGGACGAGGGCCCGCGGCTCCACGCCGATCTCCCCCCATCGGCCCGCCTCTGCGTGTTCGATCTGCGAGGGCGGCCGCGGTCCCGTGCGGCCCGGTCGCTGACGGCGGGGGCCTACGTGCTCTGGATGTGGCTCCTCGACTGCGATCTGATCTTCGGGGCCAATTACTTCCTGCCGCGCCTGATGTCGGCGGTGGCGCGCCGGCGGGTGATCACCATTCACGATCTCACCTACAAACGATTTCCCGAGCTCCTGCAGAAGGAGACGCTGCACAACCTCGGCTCGCATATGATGCGCGAGATCGCGGCGGCGGACGCCGTCATCTGCGTCTCGAAGTCGACGCGCCGCGATCTGCTCGAGTTCTACCAGATCGATCCGGCCCGCGTGGTGGTCATCCACTCCGGGCTGCCGGCGCTCCCCGACCCCGAGCCGGTGCCGGGGCTCCCGCCGCGCTACATCCTCTTCGTCAGCACCATCGAGCCGCGCAAGAACCTCGGCGTGCTCCTCGACGCGTTCGCCCGCCTGCGGAGAGGCGGCCGATACGACGGCTCGCTGGTCGTGGCCGGGAAGATCGGGTGGAAGGCGGACGCCATCGCCCGGCGGCTCGCCGAGCCGGGCGTGGTGCACCTCGACTACGTCCCCCCTGCGCAGCTCGCGGCGCTGTATCGAGGAGCGGAGGTCTTCGTCCTTCCGTCCCTCTACGAGGGGTTCGGCTTTCCGATGCTCGAGGCCATGGCTCACGGGACCCCGGTGATCGCGGCGAGGTCGTCGTCGCTTCCCGAGATCGGCGGCGAGGCGGGGCTCTACTTCGATCCCCGCGACACCGGCGGGCTGGTCGCCGCGCTGGAACGGATCGCCGGCGACGGGGCGCTGCGCGAGGAGATGATCGCCCGGGGCCGGACGCAGGCGTCCCTCTTCCGATGGGAAACGGCGGCGGAGCAGACGATGGATGTGTTCCGCCGCGCCGCCGGGAAGTAGAGTGGCTCCGATGCAGCTCGAGGTGGTCATCGACGGGCGTCCGCTGGTGGGGAACCGCACCGGCATCGGCGTCCACACCGCGGAGATCGCCAGGCGCCTCGACGTCGTGCCGCCGCCGCTGATCGGCTCGCACGCGGAGATCGCCGACCGCTCCGGCCTCGAGGGCTGCCGCTTCCTCGCCGACCGTTACCCCCTTGGAGTGATGTGGCAGCAGATGGCCCTGCCCCACATCGAGGGCGACGTCGTGTGGGGGCCGCACGGCACGCTCCCGCTGGCCCTGCGCCGCCCGGCCGTGGTCACCATCCACGACTTCACCTCGATCACCATGCCCGGACGGCATCTGCTCAAGACCATCCTCTCGTTCAACCTCTTCATCGGGCGCAGCCTGGAGATGGCGGCGCGCGTGGCGGCCGTGTCGAGGGCCGCGGCCGACGAGACGATGCGGGGGTTCGGCGTGCCCGCCTCGAAGATCGAGCTCGTGCCGAACGGCGTCGACGAGTTCTTCACCCCCGGGGGCGAGGAGGGCGACTACCTCCTCTACGCCGGGACGCTCGAGCCGCGGAAGGGCGTGGACGACCTCCTCGCCGTGTGGCGGTCGCTGGCGGCGCCCCGGCCGCGGCTTCTCCTGGCCGGCGATGCCGGGTGGCGGACGCGCGTCCGCGCCGAGAACGGAGTGGAAGTGCTGGGGTTCGTCTCGCGCGAGCGGCTGCGCGATCTGTACCGCAGTGCCCTGCTGTTCGTCTACCCGTCGCACAGCGAGGGGTTCGGACTGCCGCCCCTCGAGGCGCTGGCATGCGGCGCGCCGGTGGTGGCCACGCGGACGGGGGCGATCCCCGACTTCGCGGGCGACGCCGCGCTGCTCGTGCCGCCCGGCTCGCGCCACGCTCTGCGGGAGGCGGTGGTGAGGGTGCTGACCGACGCGGCGCTCCGCCGCGAGCTGCGCCTGCGCGGCCCCGAGCGCGCCCGGCTCTACCGCTGGGACCAGAGCGCGCGGACGATGACCCGGCTGCTGGCCGAGGCGGCGCAATGCGGATAGGCATCGACGCCCGAAAGATCGGCGACTTCGGGATCGGCACTTACATCCGGGGCCTCCTGGGAGGGCTGGCGCGGTACGCCGACGAGGAGGACTACGTCGTCCTGGCTCCGGCCGCGGCCCGGCCGCTCATCCCCCGGCGCTTCGAGCACGTGGTCCTCGACGCGCCGCACTACTCGATCCGCGAGCTCTTCCTGGTCGGGCAGGCGGTGAGGCGCGCGGCGATCGATCTGCTGCATGCGCCGCACTACGTCATCCCGCTGACCCGCCGCCCGGTGGTGGTGACCATCCACGACCTGATCCACCTCCATCAGAGGCATGGCAACCCGTTCGCCTCGCTCTATGCGCGGACGATGCTGGCCCGGGCCGTGCGCAGGAGCGCGCACATCCTCACCGTCACCGAGGCGGTGAAGCGGGAGATCGTGGCGAGGTTCGGCTGCCCGGCCTCGAAGGTGACGGTGACGCCGAACGGCGTGGACGAGCGGTTCCGGGCCGCAGGGCCGAACGCTCATCCCTCCCCCTACTTCCTCTACGCCGGCAACGACAAGCCGCACAAGAACGTCGACCGGCTGGTTGAGGCCTTCGCCCTCGTGCGCGGACGCCGCGGCGAGACGGCGCTGGTGCTGGCGGGCAGCCGCTTCGAGCGGCATCAGGGGCGCGACGGCGTCATCACCCCCGGCTTCGTCGACGAGACGGAGCTGGCCTCGCTCTATCGCGGGGCGCTGGCGCTGGTGCAGCCGAGCATCGAGGAAGGATTCGGGCTGCCTGCCGCGGAGGCCATGGCCTCCGGCGTGGCGGTGATCACCTCGACGGCGCCGGCGCTGGTGGAGATCACCGGCGACGCGGCGCTGCACGCGGACGCGTTCTCGATCGAGTCGCTGGCGGAGGCCATGCTGCGCATCGCCGGCGACGACGAGCTGCGGCTGCTGCTGGCGCGGCGCGGCATGGAACGAGCGCGGTCGATGACGTGGGACCGATGCGCGGAATCGACGCGGGGCGTGTACCTGGCCATGTGAAACAGCGTGGAACACCCGCGTCCCATTTTGATTTTGATAAACAAATGTCTTGACAATATCTTTTATTGATCGCATATTTACGACTAGAAAAATGATGATCGCCAGAAACTGGACGATGAAGTCAAAGACTGTTGATGGTCGTCAGCATCGGTGTCCCCTCTTTTTCCCCTCCCGAACGAAATCAAGTCTGCCGGCGCAATCCGGCGCTTTTTGCCAAGAAGACGCGACCGGGAGGTCCCGTACGGCATGAAAGGTGGTGAGTTCTGATGGCAGCCAAGAAGAAGTCTTCCAAGAAGGCCAGCAAGAAGTCCTCGAAGAAGAGATAACCATCACCACATATCTGGGGAGTTGTTTCGCGGGGCCTTCGGGCCCCGCACCTTTTTGGGGACCCGGGCAACTTTTTGTCCCCCTCATCCGTTCTAAAGAACATGCGCGCAGCCATCGCCGTCGCCCTTTTCCTCAGCACCGCCTCCGCCATGGCCGAGGAGCGGGTCCTCAACCGCTTCGAGTCCTCCGCCGCCGGGCCGGCCGTTCGCCGGGTGGTGGTCGACCTCCCCTCCGCGGAGCTGATTATCCGCAACGGCCCGCCGGGCCGCCTCGCCCTCACGGGCGTCGTCACCCGTGAGCCCGACGGCCTCCGCAGCCGCGACAAGCAGCAGCGAATCGTCAACGACACCAGCGTGGAGATTTACCTGCGAGGTGAGGAGGCCATCGTCCGCCGCCACTTCGGCCCGCAGGCCCAGGGATGGCGCGCCCAGTCCTTCAGCGACTACAAGGTGTCCCTGGAACTGCCGCCGGGCGTGAACCTCGACGTCAAGACCCGCACCGGCGACGTCTCCATCGAGGGCGCCTTCGGCGACGTCGACGTCGACCTCCGCGCCGGGGAAGTCGACGTGCGCCTCCCCCGCGCCGATGTCCGCGAGCTCCGCGCCTCCTGCCGCATCGGCGAGGTGCGGACCAACATCGGCAATGAGATCGTCGAGCGGGAGGGCCTCTTCCCCGGCCGGACCCGCTACCTCAACCCCGAGGGCCGCTACTTCGTGAACGTCCATGCCACCGTGGGGGAAGTGCGGGTCGAGCTGAAGTGAATCCTTTTTCCTCCGATCGGGCTCTCTCGATCAGGAGGAACGAATGAACAGGCTCTTTCCGCGCAACGAACACACCATCGAACGCTTCATCCGCGTCATCCTCGGCGCCGCCATCCTCTCCCTGGCCTTCGTCGGTCCGGCCACCCCCTGGGCGTACCTCGGCGTCATTCCCATCGCCACCGGGCTGCTCGGAAGCTGCCCGCTCTACACCCTGCTCGGCATCAGTACCTGTCCCCTGAAAACCAGATCCGCATGATCTTGTCGGACGCCGAGCTGCTGGCCAGAACGGCCGCCGGCGACCGGGAGGCGCTCGAAGGGCTCGTCTCCCGGCACGAGGCGGCCGTCTTTCGCTTCGCGCGCGCCGTGACCGGCGACCACGCCGCCGCCGAAGACGTCCTGCAGGAGACGTTCGTGTCGGTGTGGAAGCATGCCGGATCATTCCGCGGGGCGGAGTCCGCTCGAGGGTGGATCCTCATCATCGCCCGCAACGCCGCCCACCGGCAGTTCAGGCGTCACGCCGGCGAGCCGGAGAGCTTCCAGCCGCTGGCCGACCTTGGTGCGGAGGCCGGATGGGCGGCACACGACCCCCGCCTTCCCGAGCGGCTGGCCGACCGGCAACTGGTGGAGATGGGGTTCCGCGACCTCGCCCCGGAGGAGAGAGAGATCCTGATCCTCCGCGAGGTCGAGGGGTTCTCGGGAGACGAGGTTGCCGGCATGCTCGGACTGTCCGTGGCGGCGATGAAGAGCCGCCTGCACCGGGCACGGTTGCGGTTCCTGGCAAACGTAAGGGAGAAGACCAATGTCTGACGAACGGATCGTGGCCGGCCTTCGGTGCAGTGATGTCCTCGCCCAGCTTTCGGCGTTCATCGACGGCGAGCTCGATCACGCCGAGCGCGAACGGATCGAAGCCCACCTGCGGGGGTGCGACTGGTGCGAGCGGTTCGGCGGCGACTTCGCCTTCTCCGTGGCTGCCCTCCGGCGGCAGCTTCGGACGGAGGAGGAGCTGCCCGACGAGGTGCGCTCACGTCTGCGCGCGAGGCTTCGCTGAGGGTCCCGCCGCCGAGCGGACGAGGGCCTCGGCTTCCTCGCGCGAGCGGACCTCGCCGCGAATCTGGGCTCCCAGGAGTGCGCGCTTGATCCGTCCCAGCTCCGGCCCCGGCCCGAGGCCGGTGAGCGCGCCGATCTCCTCCCCCGCCAGCATCGGCCGGATCGAGAAGTCGGGCAGCTCCACCCGGTCGTCCCGCTCCAGCGCCCGCAGGACTGCCGGCAGTTGCCGGGCCACCGCCTCTCCGGCGTCGTAGAGCGCCATCCGGCGGTCGCCCTCCATCGCCATCAGTTGCCGCAGCGACACGACCTCCCGAAGGAGGCCGGCGCTCCACCGCCACCGCCTGGCGAAGGGCTTCGGCTCGCTGACGAGGATGGCCATTGCGCCGGCGAGGGAGACGTCGTCCGCCGCGAAGGAGGCCGCGTCGAAGGTCCGCCCGAAGAGCGGCACATCGAGGCCGGTCCGCCGCAGCAGATCGACCGCGCGCCGGAAACGGGCGGCGGAGAAGATGACCGACAGCTCGTAGCTCACCCGCTCGGGAGCCACGGAGGTGATGCTCGCGGCGCGCTCCCGAATGGCATGCAGCGTCGCCTCCTCGACCTCGAAGTCGAACCGCACGGCCATCCGCACGCCCTTGAGGCAGCGCAGCGGGTCGTCGTCGAAGTTGCCGGGATCGACCATGCGCACCAGCCGGCGGCGAAGGTCGGCCTCGCCGCCGTGCGGGTCGAGAAAGCGCCCGTCGGCGAGCGCGACGGCCATGGCGTTCACGGTGAAGTCGCGACGGGCGAGGTCGGCGCCGATCTCGCCGTCGAGAAGGGCGGCGAAATCGTAGAGGTGGCCGCCGTCGACGACGCGCCAGGCGCTGAGGTGATCGGTGGTGCCGAGCCGGATCGGCTTCGAGCCGGTCCGGGCCGCGGCGGCTGCGGGGTCGAGGCAGGAGACGTCGACGTCGGCTGGCGAGAGGCCGAGGAGGAGATCGCGGATCGCGCCGCCGACGACCCAGCAACCCGGCGGCAGGGCGGCCAGGCGCGGATAGCGGCGAAGGAGGTCTTCACGCAACGACATTGCGCAGCGTGCCCACGCCCTCGATCTCCACCTCGACGAGGTCGCCCTCCTCCAGCGGCCCGACCCCGGCCGGCGTGCCGGTCAGGATCACGTCGCCGGGAAGGAGCGTCATCACGCCGCTGATGAACTCGAACAGCTCGCCGCAGGAGAAGATCATGTCGCGCGTATTGCCATTCTGCCGCGTCTGGCCGTTCACGCGGGTGGTGATCCGGAGCGCCGCGGGGTCGAGGGCGGTGGCCAGGCAGGGACCGAGAGGACAGAACGTGTCGAACCCCTTGCCGCGCGTGAACTGGACATCCTTCTTCTGCAGGTCGCGCGCGGTGACGTCGTTGGCGCAGGTGAGGCCGGCCGCGTAGTCGCGCCACTCGCCGGCGGTGACGTGCCGGGCCGGCTTGCCGACGACGATGGCCAGCTCACCCTCGAAGTCGACTCGCTGCGACTGCGGCGGGCGGACGATGACGCCGTTCGGCGCGAGGAGCGAGCTGGGCGGCTTGAGGAAGAGGATCGGCTCGGGGGGCGGCTCGTTGCCGAGCTCGCGGGCGTGATCGGCGTAGTTCCGCCCCACGCAGACGATCTTGGTGGGCTGGGCGGGAGGGAGGAGCACGTCGCCGTCGCGGACGAGCTCCTCCGCGGCCTCCTCGATCTTCCCGTCGCGGATGAACCGGTAGATCCTCATGCCTCCGCTCCTCATGCCTACGTTATCATTCGCGCCGATGGCACAGACCACGTTGTTCACGCGCGCGCAGATCGATCAGCGCGTGGCCGAGATGGGGAAGCAGATCA
This sequence comes from Thermoanaerobaculia bacterium, assembly GCA_035525045.1. GTDB lineage: Bacteria > Acidobacteriota > Thermoanaerobaculia > Gp7-AA8 > Gp7-AA8 > DATLEX01. Next base: position 38,651 of record DATLEX010000304.1, read on the forward strand.
GCGCCGACTTCGCCGGGACGGACCTCATCGCCCTTTGCGTGCTCAAGGGAGCGGTCTTCTTCCTGACCGACCTGGTGCGCCACATCGAGATGGACGTCCACCTCGACTTCATCCAGATCTCCAGCTACGGCAACCAGCAGTACTCCTCGGGCGTGGTGACCATCCTCAAGGAGCCGCAGCTCGACATGCGCGGCAGGCACGTGCTGATCGTGGAGGACATCATCGACAGCGGGCTCTCGATGCGGGAGGTCTTCAACTACATCGAGAGCCGCGGCGCCACGCAGGTCAAGACCGCCACCCTCCTCGACAAACCGAAGGCGCGCCGGGTCCCCTTCAACGCCGACTACGTCGGCTTCTCCATCGAGCCGCAGTTCGTGGTCGGCTACGGGCTGGACTTCGCCGAAAAGTACCGGAACATCCCGGAGATTCAGGTCCTGTCGGACTGACTAGGGCTCAGGGCCCCTCTTCACATCTCCCAGATCACCGGCAGAATCAACGGCCTCCTCCCCATCTCCTTCCGAAAGTGCGTGTAGAGCTGCGCTAGCGCTCGCGCGCCGGGGGCATCAGCGAACCAGCGCGCCCGCCCGCAAGTCACGGGTTGCGGGATAATCAGCCCACCTTCACCGATGGATCTTCACGCCGGCGCCCACATGGGACCCTACGAAATTCTCGACTCGCTGGGAGCGGGCGGAATGGGAGAGGTCTATCGGGCCCGAGACACCCGCATCGGCCGTGAGGTTGCGGTCAAGATCCTGCCGGACGCCCACCGGCTGGAGAGCGACCGTCTTCACCGCTTCGAGCAGGAGGCCCGCGCCGCCGGGGCCCTCAATCACCCCAACCTTGTGACTATCCATGATGTTGGCACCCATGAGGGGACGCCTTACATCGTCATGGAACTGCTCGAGGGCGAGACTCTGCGCGAAAAGATCGCCTCCACGCATCCGCTGCCGCCGAGAAAAACGATCGACTACGCAGCGCAAATCGCCGCCGGTCTTGCCGCCGCTCATGAGCGAGGCATCATCCACCGCGATCTGAAGCCGGAGAACATCATGATCACCGGCGACGGCCGGGTAAAGATCCTCGACTTCGGCCTGGCCAAGCTCCGAGCGCCTGAGGAGGCTTTTCGAACTGATGAGGTGACCGCGCATCGCGGCACCAGGACTGGAACGGTCCTGGGCACCGCGAGTTACATGTCGCCCGAGCAGGTGCGAGCTGAACAGGTCGATGCGCGCTCCGACATCTTCGCTCTGGGAACCATCCTTCACGAGATGCTCTCCGGCGCATCCCCATTTCATCGCGGGTCGAGCGCCGACACCACCAGCGCGATCCTGCGGGACGATCCGCCACCGCTTCCGCCATCGGCCCGGACTCACCCCTCGCTCGTGCGGGTGGTCCATCGCTGCCTGGAAAAAAATCCTGAAGAGCGGTTCCAGTCCGCACGCGATCTCGCCTTCGATCTGCAGGCCATCGAAGATGAGCTTCGCACCGGCCCCAGGACTCCGATCCGGCGCAGCATGATGCCGCTGCTCGCAAGCGGAGTGGTCGTCGCACTGGCAGTCGCGCTCCTGCTGACCCGTCCGCATGGGAGCGAGAAGCCGGCGACCTCGTCGGCCGAGCGCAACATGATCGTGATCTTCCCCTTCGAGAACCTCGGGGATCCAGCCGACGCCTATTTCGCCGCCGGCATCACCGAAGAGATCACCAGCCGCCTCGCCTCGGTGCAGGACCTCGGCGTGATTTCGCGCACCACCGCGGTCGAGTACAGCCGCAAAGGGAAGACTCTGAAGCAGGTGGGTCAGGAGCTCGGCGTCGACTACGTGCTCGAGGGATCGGTGCGCTGGGACAAGCCAGGCAATCGCGTGCGGGTGACCCCACAGTTGATTCGCGTCTCAGATGACACGCATCTCTGGGCGGACCGATACGACCGGAAACTCGACCAGATCTTCGAGGTGCAGTCCAATATCGCCGAAGAGGTGGTCAGGCAACTCGATGTGAAACTGCTCGAGCGCGAGAGAAGAGCGCTGGATGCAAGGCCTACCGACAACCTCGAGGCTTACGAGCTCTATCTTCGCGCCAGGAATGAGAATGTCCCAGAAGAGCGAAGCTTACGAACCAGAGTCGCACTTCTGGAGCAAGCCGTTCGGCTCGATTCGAAATTCGCGTTCGCACACGCGGAGCTCGGTTCGACGCACGCGGCTATGTATCACTGGGGTTTTGATCGCGCCTCAGCAAGATTGCAGCAGGCAGATCGGAGCATCAACGCGGCGCTGGTCATCAACCCGCAATTGCCCGAGGCCCACCGCGCGCGCGGTTTCTACTATTACTGGGGTTTTCTCGACTACCAGAAGGCTCTCGAGGAGTTCGCCATTGCAAGAGAAAGCCGGCCGAATGACGCACAGTTGCTCAGAGGTATTGCGTTCGTTAACCGCCGGCAAGGACGATTCGAGGAGGCGGTTCGGAATCTGCTTGCCGCGCAGCGACTCGATCCGCGAAACGCTCAGGCTTTCTCGCAGCTGGGAATTACATACATGCGACTCCGGCGCTTTGAAAAGGCCGAGCAGATGTTCGTTCGCGCGACTAACATCTCGCCCCACGATACGTCAGCTCATTCCTTGCGTCTTGACAATCTCTGGCACTGGAAAGCTTCGCCGCAAGAAGGCCGGAGGGCGCTGGAGGGAATGCCGGACACGGGGGACGAACACTCTACCTTCATGTGGTATGAGCAAGAGTTGCTGGAAGGCGGACTCGACGGGGCGCTGAAACGGCTCACGTCCAGCAACGTCAAGATTTTCCACTTCGCGCCGGTCGGACGTGACCAGGCCTACCTTCCCAAACAGCTCCTTGTTGGGCAGACCTATGCGCTCATGGGAGATTCGATCGCAGCACGGGAATCATTCCAAGCGGCACTGCCCGTTCTGGGAAAGGCCGCAGGCGAGAACCCGGAAGATGCCCGGATCCACAGTGCTCTCGGGCTCGCCTACGCGGGGCTCGGACGCAAGGAGGATGCGATCCGTGAGGGAGAGCTGGCGGTGCAGATGTACCCGCTCAGTAAGGACGCTCTGTTGGGAACGCGGAGACTTCAGGATTTGGCCCAGATCTATGCGGCTGTCGGCGAGAAGGAAAAGGCGATTGGAGTCCTCGAGAAGCTGCTATCCATCCCTTCACTCATCTCGACGACAATCCTGAAGGTCGATCCGGCCTGGGACCCGCTGCGCGGCCATCCGCGGTTCGAAGCGCTGCTCCGTGAGGAGCCGGACGCTGCTGCACAGTAGGAATAAGGAGAGCCATCGAGAGCCGCGGCGCCTCCACCGTCAAGACCGCCACGCTCCTGGACAAGCCCAAGGCCCGCAAAGTCCCCTTCAACGCCGACTACGTCGGCTTCTCCATCGACCCGCAGTTCGTCGTCGGCTACGGGCTCGATTTCGCGGAGAAGTATCGGAACATCCCGGAGATTCAGGTGCTCTCGGATTAGAGGGCTCGCTTCTACATCTCCCAGATCACCGGCAGAATCAACGGCCTCCTCCCCATCGCCTTCCTGAAGAACCTCTTCAGCGTCGCTCGCATCTTTTCCTGCAGCAGATCGGAATCGCGCAGCTCATCGGGCGCGCTTCCAAGGAACATCCCCACCAGTTGTTTCCGCAGGTCGTCGAGCAGGTCCTTGCTCGCGTCCACGTGCACCAGGCCGCGGGTGATGATCTCCGGGTCGCGGACCAGCTTCCCCCCCGAGTCGATGGCCACCACCACGATGACGAAGCCGTCCTCGGCCAGGTGTTGTCGGTCCCGCACCACCACCTCCGGCACCTCCTCCGCCTCGGCGTCGATGAAGACCTTCCCGTGCGGCACGCGCTCCTCGAGCACCCGGATCTCCTCCCCCTCGATCTCCGCCACCTGCCCGTTGGTGATCACCGCCCCGTGGGGAATGCCTACGACCCTCGCGATCCGGGCGTGGTGAATCAGGTGCCGGAGCGTCCCGTGCATCGGCACGAAGAACCTCGGCCGGGTCAGGTTGAGCATCAGCTTCAGCTCTTCCTCGCAGGCATGGCCGGAGACGTGAACGTCCGGCTGTTCGTGCGACACGACCTCGGCGCCGCGGCGATAGAGATTGTCGATCAGGTGCGCCACGGCCCGCTCGTTGCCGGGGATGGTCCGGGCGGAGATCACCACCAGGTCCCCCTGCTCGATGGTGATCTGCTTGTGCTCCCCGACCGCCATGCGCGAGAGCGCCGAGGAGGGCTCACCCTGGGTGCCGGTGGTCATGATCACGAGCCCGCGGGGATCGAGGTCGGCCGAGGCGGCGCGGGCCTCGCGCGGGAACCGGATGTAGCCCAGGCGCTCGGCGGTCTCGACGTTGTCGACGAGGGACCGGCCGATGAGCAGCACCTTCCGGTTGAACTTCCGGGCCAGGTCGATCACCTGCTGGACGCGGTGGATGTGCGAGGCGAAGGTGGTGACGAGGATCCGGCCGGCGGCGTTGGCGAAGATTCGATCGAGCCCGCCGCCGACCGTCCTCTCCGACGGGCCGTGCCCCGGGACGAGCGCGTTGGTGGAGTCGCTGATCAGGGCCAGCACGCCGCGCTCGCCCCAGGCAGCGAACCGCGCCAGGTCCGTGGCCTTGCCGTCGATGGGTGTGTGATCGATCTTGAAGTCGCCGGTGTGGATGATCGTCCCGGCAGGGGTGGTGATGGCGAACCCGAGCGCGTCGACGATGGAGTGCGTGACGCGGATCCCCTCGACGCTGAACGAACCCGCCTCCACGACGTCGCGGGCCGACATCGGGCGCAGCTCGATCCCGTCGACGCCGAGCTCCTCGAGCTTGTCCTTCACGAATCCGAGCGCCAGCGGTGTCCCGTACACGGGCAGGCGAACGCGCTCCACGAGGAAAGGCACGGCGCCGATGTGGTCCTCGTGCCCATGGGTGAGGAAGACGGCCCGGAAGCGGGAGGCGTTCTCGAAGACGTAGGTCATGTCGGGGATGATCACGTCGACGCCGAGGGTGGCGGCGTCGGGAAACATCATCCCGCAGTCGACGACGATGGCCTCGTTGCCCGCCTCATAGATCATCAGGTTCATCCCGATCTCGCCGAGGCCTCCGAGCGGGATGATCTTCAGTCTCATGCCGTCCTACGGGTAGATCCGGTTGAGCATCCGCGGGTAGGGAATGGTCTCCCGCAGATGCGGGACGCCGGAGATCCAGGCCACCACCCTTTCGATTCCCATGCCGAACCCGGAGTGCGGGAAGGTCCCGTACTTCCGGATGTCGAGGTACCACTGGAAGGCCTCGACTGGGAGGTCGTGCTCCCTGATGCGCTGGAGCAGGAGGTCGTGGTCGTGGATGCGCTGTGAGCCGCCGATGATCTCGCCGTAGCCCTCCGGCGCGATCATATCCATGCCCAGAGCGAGGGAAGGATCTTCGGGAGCGGGCTGCATGTAGAAGGCCTTGATGGCCGCCGGATAGCGGGAGATGATCACCGGGCGGTCGAAGGAGTTGGCGATGACCGTCTCCTCGTCGCCGCCGAAGTCGTCGCCGAACTTCACCTCCATGCCCTTGCCCTTCAGCAGCTCGACGGCCTCGCGGTAGGTGATGCGCAGAAAGGGCCGCTTGACGCTGTGGAGCCCGGCGGTGTCGCGCTCGAGCGTCTTCAGCTCCTCCGCGCAACGCTCCACCGTCCGCCCGACGAGATACTCGACGAACTCCTCGGCCAGGTCCTGCAGCCCGTCGAACTCGAGGAAGGCCACCTCCGGCTCGATCATCCAGAACTCCATCAGGTGGCGCCGGGTCTTCGACTTCTCGGCGCGGAACGTCGGGCCGAAACAGTAGACCCGGCCGAACGCGGCCGCGGCGGGCTCGAGGTAGAGCTGTCCCGACTGCGACAGGTACGCCTTCTCGCCGAAATAGTCGGTCTCGAAGAGCGTGGAGGTCCCCTCCGCGGCGTTGGCGGTGAGGATCGGCGAGTCGATCAGGACGAAGTCGCGGTCGTAGAAGAAGTCGCGGCAGGCCATCTCCAGCTCGTTGCGCACCCGCAGGATGGCGTGCTGCTTCGAGGAACGGAGCCAGAGGTGGCGGTGGTCCATCAGGAACGCCGTCCCATGCTCCTTCGGCGTGATGGGGTACTCCTCGGCCCGCTGCACGACCTCGAAGGACTCGACGCCGAGCTCCACGCCGCCGGGGCCACGCTGCTCCGCGCGCACCGTGCCGGTGACGCGCACGGTGGATTCCTGCGTCACCTCCTCGACCGCCTTCCACGCTTCCTCCGTCACCTCCTTCTTGAAGACGACGCACTGCACGTAGCCGCTGCCGTCCCGGATGATCGGAAACTGCAACTTCCCGGAGCTTCTCTTGTTGTAGAGCCAGCCGTTGACGGTGACTTTCTCGCCGACATGGCCGGGCAGCTCCCTGATGCGGACGGTGGTCATGAGGCGGCGGATTATAAGGGGTGAGGCGCTACCGTTAACCGTTAACCGTTAACCGTTAACCGTTAACCGTTAACCGTTGGATTGTACTAGCACAATATTGGTTTTGTATCAGAACAATTCAGTTCGCGGGGTTGATCAGCAGTTGAGCGGCAGATGGTTGAGAACTTCGGTTAACGGTTAACGGTTAACGGCTACAACCCCTCCACGGCCCGATGAATCTCCCGCGCCTCGCGCTCGATGGCGGAGAGCTTGGCGGCGAAGCGGTCGATCTTCTCCGACTCGGCGGCGTAGAAGCGCTGGTAGGGCTCGAAGGAGGCGGTGATGGCTCGGAGCATGCGGTCGATCTCGGTGGAGGACTCCCGGTCGAGGGCCTCGCGGAGCTGCGTGCGGAGCTCCTCGATCCGGTGCTGGAACTCCGACTTGGCCTTGCTGCGCTTGTAGGGAAGGATGAGGAAGCTGGCGACCAGGAGCATGGTGGCGGCGGTCAGGCCGGTGACGTCGACGGCCGTGCTGCTGACGGCAGCGGTGACCAGGTAGCCGAGGCCGAGCGCGCCGGCGCCGAGTCCGAAGGAGTGCAGCACGGCGCGCATGGCGGTGTCGATGATGCGCCGGCTCTCCACGTTGACGTCATACGAGGCGAGGCGCTGCTCGGCATAGGCGCGCATGCGGGAGTAGATCTCCTCGCGGTTGTAGGCGAACTCGCGGCCCACGCGCCCGACGATCTCGGCATCGCGGGCGTCGCGGCGCGCTCCCTCGTGGAAGGCGTCGACCGTGCTGTTCCACAACTTCATGTTCTCCCTGACCAGCCAGTCCACCGACTCCTGGATCGTGGTGTCGACGTTCCCCTTGAAACCCTGGAACACCTGCCGGTCGAACTCCTCCCGGAAGCGGAGGCTGTCGCGCAGGAGCATCACGTGCTGGATCCGCACGTAACGGTCGAGGAAGTCGACGCCCCGCCGCTCCAGGTCCATCATCAGGTTGTCGATGCGGATGACGAACTGCCGGAAGTTGGCCTGCAGGTCGGCGCGGGCGCGCTCGAGCTGATCGGTGATCGATGTGATGCGCGCCATGTCCGCGGCCAGGAGCTCGCGCCGCGACTCGATCATGGTCATCTGCCTGCCGGTCAGGCCGGTGATGGTGTCGAGCGGCGCCAGGAGCTTGATGCGCACCCTCTCCTTCTCGGACAGGACCGTGAAGATGTAGTCCTCGAGGGCCTGGAAGCGGCTGCGCGTCCACTCCCGCGGCGACGCGCCGCCGCTCTTGGCCTCCAGCGCCAGCCTGCCGCTCACCGGGTAGACCACCGGATCGAATCCGAAGATGGCCCGAACGTTCGTGTGGAGGTATGCGAGCACCTCCTCGACCTCCTGGTCGGTCTTCGTGTCGATCTTGTTGAGCACGAAGACGACCTTCTTCCCCCACTCCCGGATGTACTCGAGAAAACGCCGCTCCGACTCCGACAGCGGCCTGTCGATGGAGGTGACGAACAGCACCAGGTCGGCGCGCGGGATGTAGTCCTCGGTGATCTCCTGGTGGCGCTGGACGATCGAGTTCGTGCCGGGCGTATCGACCAGGGTGATGTTGCGCAGAAACTCGACCGGGTAGAACTGCTCGACGACGTAGTCCGAGAGCGGCCGCTCCGCCGCCGCCTCCCCATGTCGCAGGACGGAGATCCGGTCGTCGACCGGGACGGGCCCCTCGGCCCTCAGCTTCGCGCCGAACAGGGCATTGATCAGCGAGGACTTCCCGGCGTTGAACTCCCCCACCACCACGATGGTGAAGAGGTCCTCCAGCGTGGCCAGCAGCTCCTCGACGCGACGCCGCTCCTCCGACTGCTCGCCCTCGAGCGTCTCGCGAAGCTGCACCAGCAGGGCGCTCTCCCGGCGCAGGAGGGCCTGCACCTGCGGATCGACGACCGTGTCGAAGATGCCGGGCATTGGCTGAGAGTCTACCGGAGCCCGCTCTCCGAGTGCGGCACCATCACTTCCAGCGACTGCGGAACGATGGTGATCGTGACCGGCGTGGCCAGGGCGAGGACCTCCCCGTCCACGCCGGCTTTCAGGCTCGGCCGCGACGACTGCACCTTCATCCCCGACGTGCGAAACGAGCGGAACCCCGGCGTCTCCCGCACGCGGCCGGCAAGATACCGCGCCATGAACCGCATCAGCCTGCGCCGGGACAGGTGCGGGAGCCAGTACACCGAGAGACGCCCCTCCCGGAGCAGCGTCCGCGAGGCCTCGATGCCGATCCGGGAGAGCTCGTACGAGTTGTTCGAGACCATGAAGACGTGCGTGCGCACCAGCTCCTGGTGGTGCGCGGTCTCGATGGCCAGGGTCACGTGCGGATACTTGCGGAACGTCGCGTAGGCGGCCAGGAGACGAGCCTTCCAGCGCGGATAGTCGCGGCCCTTCTCCTCGCGGCGCGCCACCAGCTCCGCGTAGAGGCCGATGGAGACGTTGTTGACGAAGAAGCGGTCGTTGACCCGCGCGGTATCGACGGTCCGTCTGGCCCCGGAGAGGGCCACGTCCAGCGCCTCCCGCCAGTCGAGCGGGATGCCGAGGTCGCGGGCGAAGTGATTGTAGGTACCGGTGGGGATCACCCCCAGACAGGCCTCCGGATGCTGGACGAGGCCCTGCATCACGCTGTTCACGGTCCCGTCACCCCCCGCGGCGACGAAGAGCGTCCGGCCGCGACGGAGCTCGTCGCGCACCACCGCCGTCACATCGAGCTCGCGCGTGAACGGGACCACCTCCAGCCCACCCTCCCGCGCCGCCTCCACGAGGGCCTCGCTCTGGCGGCCGGGCAGCCGCGGCCCCGACTTGGCGTTGAGAAACAGCGTCCCCCGGATGGTTGGCAATTTCAGCTCCGCTGGCCTGGTTCAAAAGGGCGCCTAACGTCCATGATCGAGGTCTTGAACATGAAGAGAGCCGCGATTCTACTCGCGCTCCTGCTGGTGGCATCTGCGCTTCCGGCCTCCTCCGACGCCACCCCCTGCTCCCTCTGCATCGGCGCCGCGACCAATCGCCTGCCCTCCACTGCTACACCCATGCCTCAGCTCATCCGCACCACCGATGCCGGGTTGGAGGAGCTCGCCCTCGACCCGATGACGCCGGAGCAGCGCCGCCTGGCGGTGGTGCAGGTCTCGTTCGCCCTCAGCGGCGAGGACCCGCTGGCCGCGGCGGAGCAGCAGGCGCGCGCCATCGTGGAGTGGGCGCGGGTGGAAGGCCCCTTCGACGCGCTGGCCCTCGACATCGCCCATGACGACGAAGCCATCGTCGCCTTCGCCGTGAAGCGCCTGGCCGTGGCCGCCCAGGGGCTGGAGGTAGCCAGGCGGCTGGCTCTGGCCCCGATGCCCCTCGAGCGCCTCCAGAAGCTCTTCGAGCACGGGGCCCAGGCGTATTTCGACGCATGGATCGTTCCCGGCGCGGACGTCGCCGCGGCGGCGGCCTGGCTGGCCGAGCACGACCCCGCGAAGAGACTGCTGGCCGTGGTGCAGCCGGCTTCCCCCAACCCGATGTTCGACGCGGCGCGGGCCCTCGGTGACGGGGCGACGATCGCATTCCTGGAAGGCGAGCTCGATCCCGCCGGCATCGCCAGCCTGAATCGCGCCCTCGCCGGCGACTTCGCCTTCGACTCCACCGCCCGGACGACGATCCTCGACGTGCGCGGCAACGAGAGCCCGATCCCCGCCCTCGCCTTCGTCCGCGGGGAGGACCTCCGGACGATCGTCGTTCCGGCGGGCGCCGAAGGACCCATCATCATTTCGCTTCCCGGCGATCAATACACGCAACCGCATCGCGTCGACGCCGCGGGGGAGCGCCAGATCACCGACAGCGGCATCCGCTCCGGGCGGCTGCTCGTGGCCGTGCAGCCCTCGGCCCAGCCCTATCTCGTGTACGTCAACCGGGCCGAGAAACCCGATCTCAACGTGACGCGCGAGGCCATCGACGTCGCCACGCGGCGCGGTATCGCCGTCGAGGAGATCATCCGGAACCATCAGGCCCATGAGGCCTTCCAGGATTCCATTCAGCCCCGCTACATCGCCCGGAACACCACCAAGCTCCGCTTCGCCATCGGGGGCGGGGGCGACGCCGTGGAGGCCACCATCGCCGGCGACTACTTCTCCGACCCGGAAGGCCGCGCCGACTGGGTGTGGCAGGACTTTTTCCTCAACGGCGTCCGCTGGAAGTACGGGCGGATCCCGGAGCTGCCGCTGATCCAGCCCGAGAAGGTCACGCAGCTCCCGCTCGACATCCACCTGACCAACGAATACCGCTACAAGCTCGTGAGGGAGACCGAGCTGCGGGGGCATGGCGTCTACGAGGTCCGCTTCGAGCCGCCGCCGAACGCCCCGCTGGAGCTGCCGCTGTACCGCGGGACGGTGTGGATCGACCGCCGCTCCTGGGCACGCGTCCGGATCTCCATGGTGCAGCTCAACCTGACCGGGGAGGTGCTGTCGAACGAGGAGCGGGTGGAGTTCCAGCCGTTCGACCGCTCGATGCATGCGCCGCTCTCGGCGGCGGAGGTGGCCGGGATCGATCCCCGCCGGGTCGTGTGGCTGCCGCTCGAGGTCGCCGCGCAGCAGGTGATCTCGGCGGCGGGGCGGGCGAACGTCATCCTCCGCCAGACCAGCTTCACCGATTTCCGGATCGATCCGCCCGACTACGAGCTGAGGCATCAGCAGGTCGCGGCATCCGAATCGCGGATGGTCCGCGAGACCGCGGCCGGGCTTCGCTACCTCGAGAGACGAGGAGAGGGCGAGCGCGTGGTGAAGGAAGGCTTCGACACCGCGCAGCTCTTCATGGTCGGCGGGGTGCACCACGACGCCGGGCTGGCCTATCCCATCGTTCCCCTCGGCGGCATCGATTACTTCAACTTCAATCTCCTCGACCGCGGAATCCAGACCAACGTCTTCTTCGCCGGGGTCGTCCTGGCGGCCAACGCCACGCACCCGAACGTCGGCAACACGCGGACGAACGTCGGGGCCGACTTCTTCGGGATGGCCATCCCGGTCGACAACACGATGTACCGCGACGGCGAAGAGCGGCCGGACGAAGGAGTGCGAGTGCTCCCCTTCGTGTTCACGCTGCGGACCGGCCGCCCGGTGCTCACCTTCGGGAAGGTCGATCTCTCCTTCACCGCGGCGCATCTGACCTACCGTCGCGGCGACAACACGCGCTCCGATTTCGTCGAGCCCTCCGACACGTTCCTCTTCGGGCCGTCGCTCTCGGCCCAGTACGCGCGTCGGGGCTACAGCCTCTCCTTCTTCTACGACCACACCACCAGGTCCTCGTGGGAACCGTGGGGCGATCCGGCCGAGTACCGCGATGATCAGAAGACGTTCACCAAGTTCGGGGCCTCGTTCGGCAAGAACTTCTACCTGCCGAGGTTCCAGCGCATCAGTGTCGACCTGAACTATCTCGACGGAGCGCGGCTGGATCGTTTCTCGAAGTACGAGCTGGGGTTCTTCGGCGCGCAGCGGGTGCACGGGATCCGATCGGGCTCGGTCCGCGCGGAGCGGGCCTTCATCGGGCACTTCTCGTACGGCTTCGTGTTCTCGGAGCAGTTCCGGCTGGAGGCGTTCTACGACCACGCCCTGCTCGATGACGCCAGCGCCGGCGTCCGCCGCGAGCCTTTCCAGGGTCTCGGCATCGCCGGCCAGACCGTCGGACCGTACGGCACGCTGCTGCGGCTCGATCTCGGGAAGACCATCGGCCGGAACCGGCAGGACGGGTTCGTGGCCAACGTGGTCTTCCTGAAACTCTTCTGAGCCCGACGGCTTTCGCTTCTCAGGATGACGAAAAAAAGCCCGGCTCGCGCCGGGCTTTTTTTTCACGACTGCGGGCTGATCAGGGCGTGTTGCTCACGTTGTACACGTAGAAGTCGACCGAGCCGATCTCGTTCCGGTTGCCGCGTCCGTCGAGGACCCGGACCGTCAGGCGATGGCGGGCGTTGTTCAGGGCTCGGGTGTCCATCTCGAACCGCCAGCCGGAGGCCGTGGAGTTGACGAAGCCCGGCCACTGCGCCTGGACGTCGGGCCTGGCGAAGCCGTACTGCGCCTGGCCGACGTAGTTCCCATCCACGATGACCTCGACCGCGGCGACCACGTCCTGGTCGAGCGCCCATCCCTGCAACACCACGTTTCCGCCGACATAGTCGAACTTGGTCGGAACGTCGATGTACCCCACGCTGGGGAAATCCTGGGTGGCATCGGCGCACTTGAAGAACACCGGGATACCGGCCGGGCCGGGCAGCTCGGTGAAGGTCTGCTGCTGGTCGCCGACGCGGACCTTCAAGACGTGGTTGCCCGGACGTACGCCGAGAGTGATCAGCGCGCCGACGTCGAGGGTGAAGAGGAAGCCGGCCCGCGGCGCATCGGGATAGTTCGGGTAGTAGCGCTGCACGTCGAATCGCGGCAGACCGTAGCAGTTGGCGAAGCCGCCGAGGACCTGACCGCAGTCGTCGGTCGACGCCCAGCGGACGCCGTCGATCAGGAGCTCGACGTAGGCGACGCGGCCGACGTCGGTCCGCGTGCCGAGGTCGAGCGCCCATCCGGACACCGGCGTGATGAACTGCGTCGGGCGCACGAACGGTGAGACCGGCGGAACTCCCAGCCCCCCGCACTCGGTGCCGATGAGCACCGCGTCGCGCAGCGGCTCGTCGAGGTAGCCGAAGGGCCTCAGGTTCTGCTCCGAGTTCATGACCTGGATCGTGCGCCGCCCGATCAGCCTCTGCAGGCCGTTCCGATCGGTGGCGGTGACGCTGACCAGGTGCACGCCGTCCAGGACTCGGGTGGTATCGACGTTGGCGATGAAGCCGCTGAAGAGCGCGGCGGGGAAGTCGGGGAAGGCCCCGCCGACATCGGGACGCGGGTCGCCGTGCATCGCCGACTGCATGTTCGCCCCGTCGATCTGCACGTCGACGCGGGCGATCCCATCCGTGTCGGCTGCCCAGCCGACGAGGGCCAGCACGCCCGTGGCGCTGTAGATCCCGTGTCCATCCGGCTGATCGACCGACCCGAAGGGGGGTTGATTGAGCGTGTTATCGATGTTGATCGTCCGCCGGCCGAGCTCCTGGATCCGGCCGTCGCTCATGTAGATGCGGAGCGAGACCGTATGCGGCCCGTTGCTGAACCGGTTGGCAAGAAACGCCGTCTGGAATCCGGGATTGGCGTGGTGCAGTCCGGGCCACTGAGGATAGGCCTCCACGACATCGATATAGGGAAGGCCGAGCGTGGCGCGATGCTGGAACTCATCGTCGACATAGAGCTCGATCCGCGAGATCTGCACCGGATCGAATGCCCATCCGCGGACCAGGATGAGCCCCGAGTGCGTGATGTTCGGATCGGGACGGTCGACGTCGCCGACGAATCCGGGGGGCAACTGCGCAAACAGCACAGGGACAGCCAGCGCTGCCAGTAAGGTGAGAACCAGGCCGCGGGTAACCCATCTCCACATATCCCCAACCTCCAACCCGAAGATGACCTTGGTATGTCTGAGATCGTCTGGCCGACGATACTCCGCTGTGCGCGAAAAATCAAATAATCGACACGCCGGAGAGACCGATCCGCTTGTAATCCACGAGTTTATACTACGCCGGGTGACATCTCCAAGCGTGCGGACCGGCACCCCGGCCCTCCCCCTTTCCCTCGACGACATTCGCGCCGCGGCCCGCCGGATTGCCCCGTTCGTCCACCGCACACCACTTTTGGCAACCCGCTCCCTCTCCGCCCGCGCCGGCCTCGAGGTCCGCCTCAAGTGCGAGAACCTCCAGCGCGCCGGCTCGTTCAAGATCCGCGGCGGGCTCAACGCCCTGCTGCAGCTCACCGACGACCAGCGCCGGCGCGGCGTCGTCGCCTTCTCCTCCGGCAACCACGCCCAGGGCGTGGCCCTCGGGGCGCAGCTCCTCGGCATCAAGGCCACCATCGTCATGCCGCAGAACTCGGTCGCCGCGAAGGTGGAGGCGACCCGCGGCTACGGGGCGGAGGTGGTCGAGGGAGGAGTCACGGCCGCCACGCGCGACACGGTCGCGCGCGAGATCGCGGCGCGCACCGGGGCCACGGTCATTCCCCCCTTCGACGACGAGCGCATCATCGCCGGAGCAGGCACGGTCGGCATGGAGATCGCCGAGGAGTGGCCCGAGGTCGCCTCGATCGTCGTGCCGCTCGGCGGCGGTGGGCTGCTGGCCGGCGTGGCTCTCGCGGCCACCACGATCCTCCCCACGGTCGGCGTCTACGGCGTGGAGCCGGCGGCGGGGAACGACGGCGAGCAGTCGTTCCGATCGGGCCGCATCGTGACCATCGAGCCCCCCGAGACGATCGCCGACGGCGCCCGGACCGTGAGCCTCGGCGAGAGGAACTTCGCCATCATTCGCGAGCGCGTGCGCGACGTGGTCAGCGTCGGCGACGAGGTGCTGCTCGACGCCGTGAAGTTCGCCATGGCTCGGACGAAGCTGGTGATCGAGCCGACCGGCGCGCTGGGCCTGGCGGCGTTGTTCAGCGGAAGGGTCCGGCCGAAGGGCCCGGTCGCTGTCGTGATCTCGGGCGGCAACCTCGACTTCGCGCTGTTGGCCAGGTCATGACCCTTCAATGACAGGTTCTCTCTTCGACGACCCGCCCCCACCCGACCCGGCCCCATCATCGGATGCGCCGCTGGCCGAACGTCTACGCCCCGGAACGATCGACGAGATCGTCGGCCTCGACGAGCTGCTCGCCCCCGGCCGTTTCCTCCGCAACGCCATCGAGTCCGACCGCATCCCCTCCATGATCTTCTGGGGACCTCCCGGCTCGGGGAAGACGACACTGGCCCGCATCATCGCCCGCACCACGCGGGCCCGCTTCGTGACCTTCTCGGCGACGAGCAGCTCCATCAAGGACATCCGCGTGCTGATGGAGGAGGCGCGGAAGGGGCGGGCCGCCCGCGGGGCGAAGACGATCGTCTTCATCGACGAGATCCACCGCTTTAATAAGGCCCAGCAGGACGCCTTCCTCCCCTACGTCGAGGCGGGAGACATCGTGCTGATCGGGGCCACCACCGAGAACCCCTCGTTCGAGGTGAACTCCGCGCTCCTCTCGCGCTGCAAGGTCGTGGTCCTACCGGCGCTCGAGCGCGATCAGGTCATGACCATCCTCCGCCGGGCCATCGTCGACCCGGCCGTGCGGACCTTCGGAATCGAGCTGACGGACGAGGCTCTCGACTTCATCGCCGCCACCTCCGCCGGCGACGCGCGCCAGGCCCTGACCAGCCTGCAACTGGTCATCGAGACCGCCACGGCGGCCGACAATCCGGTCGATGCCGCCAGGCTGCAGAGCATCCTGCAACGCCGTTCGCTGATGTACGACAAGTCGGGCGAGCAGCACTTCAACATCATCTCCGCCCTCCACAAGTCGGTCCGCAACGGCGACGCCGACGCGGCGGTGTACTGGCTCGCGCGCATGCTGGAGGGAGGGGAGGATCCGCTCTACCTCGCCCGCAGGCTGGTGCGCGCGGCGTCGGAAGACGTCGGGAACGCCGACCCGCAGGCGCTGACCCTCGCCGTGGCGGTGAAGGATGCCGTCCATTTCATCGGCATGCCGGAGGCGGGGGTCGCCCTGGCGCAACTCGTCGCCTATCTCGCTGCGGCGCCGAAGTCGAACGCGGCCTACATCGGCTACGGCGCGGCCGTGCACGAGGTGCGGCAGGGCGACAATCCGCCGGTGCCCCTCCACATCCGCAATGCCCCGACGCGACTGATGCAGGACCTCGGCTACGGGCGCGGCTACCAGTACGCGCACGATTTCGAGGATCAGACAGCGGCCATGGACTGTCTCCCCGACTCGCTGCGCGGCCGCCGGTTCTACGAGCCGAAGGACGCCGGGTATGAAGCCGAGATCAAGCGCCGGCTGGACCGGATGCGCGATGCGAGGAAGAAGGAGTAGCGGATCGTCAGTCCCGCGCCGGGACCATGCGGATGTCGGCGGCTCCCCCGGGGCGGTGCAGGCGGATGGCGAATCGCTCCGGCCCGAGCTCGAGGATGTCCGCCGGAAATCGATAGCCCGCCTCGATCACCACCAGCCCCCCGCCGGCATGGTGCCAGCGGCCGAGGAGCGGCTCGGAGCCGTTCGCCGGCGTGACCAGCAGCGTGTTGTCGGAGAGGAAGACGTAGAGCGTGCCGGGAGGAACGTCGCGAGCCTCCACCACCCGCCAGACCCGGTCGGAGAAGGGCGGCGGCTGCGGGGCGGGGAGGGTCGTCCGCGCCGGGCCGGCGACCATCCCGCACCCGGACGAGACGAGCAGGAGCAGCGCGAGGAGTACGAGTCGAGGATCGCTCATTCGGCGGAGTAGGCGTTGGCGGCCTGCCGGATCGGCTTCGGCCGCCGGTCTTCTCCCACGTTGACGTAGACGACCTGGGCCTCGGTCACGAGGACCTTCCTGCCGGGGTCACCACCGCGGATGGCCTCCACCACGACCTTCGTGGTGATCGAGCTCGTGCCGATGCGGAGGGTCTCGGTCCAGAAGCTCACCAGGTCGCCGACGAACACCGGCTCGTGGAAGACGACCTTGTCGAGCGAGACGGTGACCATGAACTTCAGGCCCTGCCGGCGGGCCTCGATGGCGCCGGCCTGGTCGACGTAGGAGAGGATCACCCCGCCGAAGATCGTGCCGTGCGCGTTCGTGTCACGCGGCATCATGAGCACGCGGATGGCGGGCTCGTTCCACTTCGAGGCGATCTCGGTCACGCCAGTGGCTGCGGCGCGGCGCTCCGCAGCGCCTGCTCGTTCCGTTCGATCTTCGACGACTTCCGGAGCCGCTCCAGCAGCACGCTGCGCAGGCTGCGGGCCTGCTGCATGCGCAGGGCCTCGAGATACTGCGCGGAGCGCTCCTTCAATTCCTCCGGCGTGAAACGCGTCTGCTCGGTGACCTGGAACACCACCGCCCCTTCCGCGACCGGAACCGGGCCGGCGATCTCCCCCACCGGAGCAGCCATGGCCGCCTTCACCAGCTCGCTCGTGTCGCCGGTGAACCCGCCGATGTGGCCCTGGCGGGTGACCTGCGTGTCGGCGGGAGCGAGACTCACTTTCGAGGCCACCCCGTCGACCGACGCGGCCCCGGACATCGCGTCCCGGAGCGCATTCATGCCGGCCTCGCGGGCCGTCGCCATGCGCGCGTCGTTCTCCACGCGCTCGCGGATCTCGGAGAGCGGGAGCACACCCGCCGGGCGGATCCCGGCCAGGTAGGGGATGACGATGCCGCGCTGCGTGCCGAACGGATCGCCGATGTCGCCCTGCCTCGAGGCGAAGACCCAGGAGGTGAGCTGGGTGTTGTTCCCGATGCCCGGAATCTGCTCGCCCCGCTGGAACCACTGCGTGTCATTGGAGCTGACCTTGTCATTGGCCAGGGCGGAGAATTCGTCGGGAGTGGCCGGCTTCCGCTGCCGGATCACCGCGGCGATGCGGGCGATCTCCTCCCGCGCCTGCTCCTTCGCCATGTCGTCGATGACCTGCGCGGTGAGCTGCGGCCGGACCTCCCCGAAGGAGCGGTAGGCCGCCGGGCGGCGCTCCGAGACCCGGATGATGTGGAAGCCGTACTCCTGCGAGCGGATCGGGTCGCTGATCTGGTTCAGACCGATGGAGAAGGCGGCGCGGTCGAACGGCTCGACCGTCTCTCCCCGCTCCACCCATCCCATGTCCCCGCCGGCCGCCGCCGAGGAGGGATCGGCCGAGTTCTGCCTGGCCAGCGCCGCGAAATCGGCCCCGGCCCGGAGCTGGCGGACGAGCGACTCCGCCTTCGACCGCGCCGCGACATCCGGCGGCGAGGTCGGGTCGACCTTGATCAGAATGTGCTGGATCCGCGCGGACTCGCCGGAGCGGTACTGCTCCTTGCTGGCCTCGTAGCGCCGCCGCAGCTCCGCCTCGCCCGGCTGGATCTGCGACCGGAGCCGGGTGAAGTCGGCGACCAGGTATTTCAGGGACCGCTGCTCGCCGTGGGCGTACCGGGGCTGGTTGGCCTTGTAGTACGCCTCCACCTCCGCCGGGGTGACCGTGACCCTGGCCAACTCGCGGCTCGCCGGGTAGAGCACGTAGTGGATCTGGGCCGCCTCGTTCATCCGCCGGTACTCCGCTTCCGCCGCTTTCGGGGAAACGATGATCGAGCTCTGCAGCGCGCTCTCCATCTTGGAGGTGGCGATGTCGCGAGCCAGCTCGTCCTCGAACTCGGCGGCGTTCTGATATCCGAGCGCCCCCGTGACGTAGCGCGTGTAGAGCTCGGCGCCCACGAATTTCCCCTCCGGGTTCAGCGTCGGAATCTGCAGGATGCGGTTGCGGACTTCCTCCTGCGTGGCATCGAGGTTCAGCCGGCGAGCCTGCTGGACCAGCAGCCGCTGATCGATCAGCGACTCGAGCACCTGCCGCTCCAGGCCGAGGTTCCGCAGCATCTCGGGGTTGAACTGCTCGCCGTACATCTGCCGGTAGTTCTGCTCGGTGTAGTAGAGGGCGCGGTCGAATTCGCGGTAGCTGATCGTCTCCCCGTTGACGCGCGCGGCGTAGGCTCGCTCCTCGCCGCCCGCCGTCCCGGCCCCCCCCATCCCCATGTCGATGAAGACGAAGCCGACGATGACCGCGGCCACGATGGCGATCAGGACCCACTTCAACTGGTTGAACGTCGCGCGCAATGTGCTGAGCATGGAAGACGACCTTTCGGAGATGATCCCGGGCATCGGAGCTCGTCGGGACCGGAAAACGTGATCAATGGAAGCAAAAAGAACGGCGCAGTCTACCTATTCCCCGGCGGGGCGGCAAACGCGCAACGACCACCGTAAACGCTTGTATATGCTATAAATGATCGACTCGGGACGCGATGGCAAAGAAGAGGAGCAAGGTTCAGGGTGCCGACATCGACTGGTACCTGATCTCCATCGATCGGCTCAAGCAGGTCGGCCTCGTCGTGCTCCTCCTTCTCCTCGGCGGCGCCGGCTACTGGTTCTGGCAGAAGGAAAAAGGGAACCCCCGCAGCAACGCCGAGTCGGCCATCGTCGATGCCCGGCAGGCGCTCAACTCCCTCGCCGCCTCGAAGGACTTCAACCTCCACCGCAACCAGTTCGACCGCGCCCAGCGCAAGCTCGACGAAGCGAACACGCTCTTCACCGCCATGCGCTTCGCCGAGGCGCAGGGAGCGGCCGTCGAGTCGCAGACCATCTGCCGGGCGGCGCTCAGCGGCGCCGGCGGCGCGGAGAACGACGCCCAGTTCCTGACCGTGGAGGGCGACGTGCAGTATCAGAAAGGCTCCTCGGGCGACTGGAAAGGTGCCGATCCGCGCACGCCGCTGTTCAACGGCGACTGGGTGAAGACGGGGGACCGCGCCTCCGCCGAGCTCATCTTCTCGAACGGCTCGCTCTACACCGTCGGCTCCAACGCCCTGCTGGAAATCTACGCCTCGATCAATCCCACCACCTCCCGCAGGACCAACGCCGTCCAGATGCAGATCGGATCGGTGGAGGTGGCCACCACCGACGACTCGTCCACCGTGCGCACTCCCGGCAGCCAGGTGGTGGTCGAGTCGGAATCGACCACGCACGTCGGCGTCGATCGCTCCCGCTCCACCTCCGTGGTGGCCACGAAAGGGACCGCGTCGGTGACATCGACGGCGGGGGGCGAGCCGATCCGGCTGGGCAGCGGCGAGAAGGTCACCTCGACCCCGGCCGGCCAGCTCTCGCCGGTCAAGAAACTCGTCGCCGCGCCGGCGCTTCTCTCCCCCTCCGACAATCAGTTGTTCCAGAAGACGGACGTTCTGCGCGTGGTCTTCACGTGGAACACGGTGCCGGGATCGACCGGGTACCTCCTGCAGGTGTCGCGGTCGCGCCTGTTCTCGACGCTGGAGATCAACTCCCGGCGGCAGAGGAACACGGCTTCGGCGAACGTCACCTCGGAGGGGGCCTTCTACTGGCGCGTGGCCTCGGTGGGGCCCGACGGCGATGCGGGTCCATTCTCCTCGTTCCGGCGCTTCCGGGTCAGCGGCGTGACCAAGGGGGTCACGGCCGCCACGGACACGACGCCGCCGCCGCTCCAGCTCAACCGCCCCTCGTCGCTGGGGGGTCCGTTCTACATGGTTGAGGGGCGGACCGAGCCGGGAGCGACGGTGTTCATCAACGACGAGGAGGTCGACGTCAGCAGCGACGGAGTCTTCAAGAAGCTGGTCAGCTTCAACCGCACCGGGCAGAACGCCATCGTCGTCAAGGCCGTCGACCCGGCGGGGAATACGAATATCAAATCCGAAACCGTGTTCGTGGAGGACTAGCCGCGGCGCACGCGGTTCGTTCGAGACGGGGCAAACGTTTTGCACCCGCGGCAGCCCGGCTGCGGACCATCATCAATGAGAAAGAGTGCTCTTCCATGGCTTTGAAATCCCTCTTGTCGATGTTCTCGAACGATCTGGCGATCGATCTCGGGACAGCGAATACTCTCGTCTACGCGAAGAACAAGGGCATCGTCGTACGGGAACCCTCCATCGTCGCGGTCAACAAGCTCAACAACAACGTGGAGGCGGTGGGGAAGGAAGCGAAGGAGATGCTCGGCCGGACGCCGGGCAACATCGTCGCGATCCGTCCCATGAAGGACGGCGTCATCGCCGACTTCGAAGTGACGGAGAAGATGATCAAGTATTTCATCGAGAAAGCGCATGGGCGGCGCTTCCTGGTGAAACCGAGGATCGTCATCTCCGTGCCCTCGGAGATCACCCAGGTGGAGAAGCGGGCCGTGAAGGACTCGGCGCTCCGCGCCGGCGCCACCGAGGTCTACCTCATCGAGCAGGCCATGGCCGCCGCGATCGGCGCTGGCCTTCCCATCACCGATCCGACCGGGAACATGATCGTCGACATCGGCGGCGGCACCACGGACGTGGCAGTGATCTCCCTGGCCGGCATCGTCTACTCCCGCTCGGTGCGCGTGGCCGGCAACGAGATGGACGACGCGATCATTCAGTACATCAAACGGAAGTACAACCTTCTCATCGGCGAGCGGACCGCCGAGCAGGTGAAGATGGAGATCGGGTCCGCCTTCCCCCTCGACGAGGAGATGACCATGGAGCTCAAGGGGCGCGACCTGGTGGAGGGCGTCCCCAAGACGCTGGTCGTCTCCGACGAGGAGATCCGCGAGGCCCTCTCCGAGACGGTGGCCACGATCGTCGAAGCGGTACGGGTGGCGCTCGAGCGCACCCCCCCGGAGCTCTCCGCCGACATCATGGACAAGGGCATCATCATCGCCGGTGGCGGCTCGATGCTGCGGAACCTCGACAAGCGCCTGCGCGAGGAGACCGGACTCCCCGTCACCCTGGCCGAGGACCCGCTGGCCTGCGTGGCCCTCGGCACCGGCCAGATGCTCACCGACTTCAACCTCCTGCGAAAGATCTCCATCGAGTAGTAGGGGTCACATCGAGTAGTAGGGGT
>DATLEX010000334.1:0-13285 GCA_035525045.1 Thermoanaerobaculia bacterium
CACGATGCTCCGCCTGATCGGCTGGATCATCGGTGATTCGTTCCTCCGCCCCGCGACCCTTTTCAAGTCGCTGGCGGTGCTCCCGAAATCGGCTTACCTGGCGTCGATTCTGCCGGCGCACGGCGTCAGCCACCTTCATGCCCACTTCGCCACACACCCGGCGACGATGGCGCTGATCATCTCGATCCTGTCGGGACTCCCATTCAGCTTCACGGTTCACGCGCACGACATTTTCGTCGACCGCTCGCTGCTGAGGAGAAAGGTCCGGGAGGCGACGTTCATCCGATCGATTTCCCGCTTCAACCAGTTCTTCCTCGAGAGGCTCTATCCCCTCGACGCGCGCGCGAAGATCGCCACCGTGCACGTCGGAATCGATCCTTCGTACTACGGCCGGCAGGCGCCGGAGGCGACCGCGGCCGGCCGTCCCACCATCCTGGCTGTGGCGGCGCTCAAGCCCTACAAGGGCCTGGTCTACCTCATCCGCGCCGCGAGCCTCCTGGCCGCGGAGGGAATCGATTTCCGCGCCGAGATCATCGGCGCGGGGCCGCTGGAGGCGGACCTGCGGGCCGAGATCGCGCGATGCGGCGCCGGCGATCGCGTCGTCCTGCGCGGCGCCCTTCCCCAGGACGAGGTCGCGGCGGCGATCGCCTCCTGCGACCTCTTCGTCCAGCCGAGCATCATCGCCGCCGACGGGCAGATGGAGGGGATCCCCGTGGCGCTCATGGAGGCGATGGCGGCCCGGAGGCCGGTGATCGCCACCCCGCTTTCAGGCGTACCGGAGCTCGTGGAGGACCGCGTCTCCGGTCTGCTCGTCGATCCGGCGAATTCCGAGACGCTCGCCGCGGCCATGCGCGAGCTCCTCGGCTCGCCGGAGCTGCGGAGCCGCCTCGGCGCCGCCGGGAGAGCCAAGGTCGAGCGGGAGTTCTCGATCCGGGAGACGGTCGAGACCCTCGGCCGCCTGCTCGACCGGCACAACCCGCCGCTCCCGCTCGAGGAGCTCCAGCCGGCGGCAGCGGCGATCCCCGATGCGCGATGGGGGCTGCGCCGGCTGCACCGGCGAGCGGACTCGCGTGTTCTGGAGCTGATCGCCTCCACGCCCGCCGGCCCGGCCGAGATCATCGTCAAGCAGCACCTCTCGAGGAGGGGGGAGTCGCGGCCGGCCGCGGAGAGAGCGGCCGGCGAGTACGCCATGCTGCGCACGCTTCACGGCGCGCTTCACGGCAAGAGCCACGACGGACGGATGCTCGACGTGCCGGCGCCGATCGCGCACGACGCCGGCTCCGCCACGATCGTCATCGAGCGCGCCCACGGCACGCCGATGGACGCGATGATCCGGCGAGCACGCCGCGACCGGGCGGCGTCCGACACGCTCGCGGCCGCGGCCAGGGCCGCGGGCGCGTGGCTGCGCGAGCTCCAGAGGTCCGCGCCGCCGCGCGAGGAGCGCCACGCGATCGAGGATGTCCTGCGCAGGGGCGAACGAGACGCGCGGCTCGCCGGGCTGTCGCGGCGCAAGGCGCGGAACGCGAGGAGAACGATGGAGGCGCTCGCCGGCGAGCTGTTCGCGCGGGGGCGGATCGCGGTTCCGCATCACGGCGATTTCTGGCCCGGCAACGTGTTCGTCGACGCCCAACGCGTGGAGGTGATCGACTTCGAGGGATTCCGCTTCGGCCTGCCGGCCGAGGACCTCGCCTACTTTCTCGTTCACGCCCGCCTCTACCTCGCGTTTCGGCGCCCGGAACTGATCGGTATCGTCGAGCGTGAATTTCTCTCGGGCTACGGCGGCGAGGTGGACGAGCGGGAGCTGCGGCTGGCGCGGCTCGGTTGCGCGCTGCAGCTCCTGGCGAGATCACGGTCGGGCGCACCCTTCCTTCATCAAGCGCTCCGGCGCGCGATTCTGCGGAAGGAGCTCGCGCGATGAGCGCAGGGGGATCGACCCTCCGGGCGGCGGGATGGGCATTCGCGGCCACGGCCGGGACGCGCCTCGTCACGCTGGCCGGCCTGGCGGTGCTGGCGCGGCTGCTCGCGCCGGGCGACTTCGGCCTCCTGGCGTTCGCTCTCGTCTACATCACGTACGCGGAGACGGTCGGCGACTTCGGCACGACCGTGGCGCTCATCTACTGGCCCGAGCGCCGCGACGATGCCGCGCAGGTCACCTTCGTGATGAACACCGCCATGGGGATGGGCTGGTTTCTTCTCACGCTGGCGCTGGCGCCGGCGATCGCCGCGTTCTTCGAGAATCCCGATGCGGCGCCGATCGTCCGCCTGCTGGCCTTCGCCTTCCTCATCAAGTTCCTCGGCAACACCCACGACGGACTCGCGCAGAAGGACCTCCGATTCCGCGCACGCGCCATTCCGGAGCTCGGCCTCGCCGTGACGAAGGCGGCCGTCTCGATCGGACTGGCGCTGGCCGGTTTGGGCGTCTGGAGCCTGGTCTGGGGACATCTGGTGGGCCTGTGCGCCTGGACTATCGGCGCCTGGGCCATCGTGCCGTGGCGGCCACGACTCTCGTTTCCGCGCGACCTGCTCGCGCCGATGATGCGCTACGGCCGCGGAATCGTCGGCGTGAACGTCATCGCCGCCGTGGTCCACCACGCGGACCTGGTCGTGGTCGGGAGGATGATCGGCTCGACCGCGCTCGGCCTCTACCAGATCGCCTACAAGATCCCGGAGGCCTCCGTGACGGTGGTCATCTGGGTGGCGTCGAAAGTCCTCTTCCCGGCCTTCTCCCGGCTCCAGGGCTCGATCGACGAGCTGCGTCACGCGTATCTGAGGGCCCTCGAGTACGTCTCCTTCGTCACGATCCCGCTGGCCGCCGGTCTGTTCGTCGCCGCCGAGCCCATCGTCCTCGTCTTCTTCGGCCCGCGATGGGAAGGGGCGATTCCACTCCTGCGGTGGCTGGCGCTCTACACGGGGATCCGCTCGATCGGCACGCACGCAGGCGACGTCCTGAAGGCCACCGGGCGGTCCGGCCTCCTGGCCGGACTCGGCGTGATCAAGGCCGCGATCCTCGTTCCCTCGCTGATCGTGGCGGGACGGTTCGGCGTCGAGGCCGTGGCCATGACGATGGTGGTGGTGACCGCTGCGACGAGCGCCCTGAACATCGCCGTGGTGCAGCGAATCCTCCGGTTCTCCTTCGCCCGCGTCGTCCGCGCCGTCCGAACCGGCGTCGTGGCGGGGGCGGGTCTGGTCGCCGCCGGGATCCTGCTCGGGCGCGCTCGCCTCGACCTGCCGGCCGCGGCGGACCTGGCCATCGTGGCCGGGGTCTGCTCCATTGTCTATATCGCGATCGCCGCGGCGGTCGATCGGCCGCTGGTGGCGGGCCTGCTCCGGCTGGCTCCCGGCGGGGGCGGCGTCGCCGGCTCTCGAGAGGCGCGATCGTGAAGGTCGTGGAATCGGGACGGCTTCTCCTGCCCGCCGGAGCGGTGCAGGCGCGACGCTTCGCGAACGAGAATCTTCTTTCGGTACATCGCCGCCGCGACCGCTGGCTCGCTGCACTCGTCCCGCCGCGACTCTCCGGCAGGCCACGCGATCTGGACGCGTCGCCGTCGGAGCTGGCGATGGCCGGCGCTGAGGACGAGGGCGTCCGGCGCGCGCTCGAAAAGTGCACGGCGAGCGCGAGCGAGTGGCTCCTCCTCCGCGACTACCCCGGCTCCGAACGAGCGAAGCAGGTGCTCTTTCTCTTCGACGGCGAGCAGCCCGCGCCGTACGCCGTCATGAAGATCCGGCCGCTCGTCTCCGCGGGAGGGTCGCTCGAGCGGGAGCGGGATGCGCTGGCCGCGATTCGTCCCCGGCTGCCCGAGCCGCTTCGAGCTACGCTCCCCGAGGCTCTTCTCTACGTGCGTGGCGATCAGGCCGAGCTTCTCGTCCTGTCGGGGGTTCCGGGGCAGGCGCTGGCGATCTCGATGCAGCGCTCGATCCGTCCCCACGCGGCTCACACGGCGCATGCCGCTTCGGCGGGGGCATGGCTGGGGAGCTTTCACCTGGCCACCTCCGACGGGCCGCTGCGGGGGCGGGCAATCGACCGCACGGCCGTTCACGGCGACTTCTGGCCGCGCAATGTGCTGGGCATCGACGGACGCGTTTCGGGCGTCATCGACTGGGAAAAGGGGGAGCCGGCCGGGCCCTTCTGGCGCGACGTATTCACGTTCCCCCTTCTCTTCTCGATCCATCCCGGCACGAACGCCCTGGCCGGATTCCGCCGCGGATTCGTCGCGCCGGGCGCCGCGCGGCGCGCGGTCGCGGCCTGGCTCGAGGCGTACTCCCGGACCGCCGCGATCGACTTCTCGACGCTTCGCGGGCTCTTCGAGGCCTTCGTCGTCGACTCCGCGCATCTCGCCGGAAAGGAGGGTGGATGGCGAACGACGATTCCCTGGTCCGAGCTGCAGCGGATCATCGACACGGCCGGACGATCCGTCTTCTCTGGCTGATCGACTCGCTGACGCTCGGTGGCGCCGAGGCGCTCGTCGTTCCGTTCGCCCGCCGGGCGGCCGGGAGCGGATTCGACCTGACGGTGTGCGCGCGGAAAACGATCGCCGGAAATCCGCTGGAGCCGGAGATCCGCGCCAGCGGCGCCGCCCTCGTGAATCTCGAGGCGGGGACGCTGCGGGACCTGGGCGCCTTCCGCCGCCTGCTGGACGTGCTTCGCCGCCACGGCACGGAGCTGATCCACGCGCATCTGACCTACGCGGCGATCTGGGGAGCGCTCGCCGCGAGGCGAACGGGCGTCCCGCTCGTCGCGTCGCTGCACGTCTCTCCCGCCGGAGCGGTGGTCTGGACCGGATTCCGGCGCGACGTCGGCCGGCGTCTTTCCGCGGCGGACCTCTTCGTCCTCCCGACGCTGCGCGACGCCTTCCCCACCGTCGTTCTCGAGGCGATGGCGGCCGGGAAGCCGGTCGTGGCCACCGCGGTCGGCGGGATACCGGAGATCTACGAAGACGTCCTCACCCGCGGGGATGGAGATCGCGTCGCATGAATGTCTCGATGATCGATGCGATCGCGCTGGCCCTCTTCGCCGTCTCGGCCGTGGTCACGTTCTACGTCTACTTCGGCTACCCGGTGCTGATCTGGACGATGGCGCGGCTCCGCCCCCGGCCGGTGCGGAAGGGCGAGGTCACGCCATCTGCGACCCTGGTCGTTCCGGTCTACAACGAAGAAAAGGTCGTGGGGCGAAAGATCACGAACTCGATCGCGCTCGATTATCCGGCCGACCGCCTCGAGGTGCTGTTCGTCTCCGACGGGTCGACCGACGGCACGGCGGCGATCATCCGATCCGCCGGCGCGGCGAACGTCCGGCTCCTCGAGCTGCCGCGGAGCGGGAAGGCGGCGGCGCTCAACACCGGGGCGGAGGCGGCGCGCGGCGAGATCCTCGTCTTCACCGACGCGAACGTGGAGCTGGCCCCGGATGCGCTGCGCATCCTGGCGCGATCGTTCGCCGATCCGGAAGTCGGCGGCGTCTCGGGAAGGAAGAAATCCATCATTCGCCGCGGCGCCGACACGACCGAGCTGGGAGAGAACCTCTACTGGAGATGGGACCAGTGGCAGAAGGAGCTCGAGAGCGCCATCGGCAGCATCTTCGCGGCCGACGGGACGCTCTACGCCGTGCGCCGCTCGCTCTACGTTCCGATCGACGATCCGGCGCAGGCGGATGACATCGCCATCTCGGCCCGCGTGGTGCTCCAGGGCTACCGGCTGACCATCGAGCCCGACGCCGTCGCCTTCGAGGAGGCGCCGGCCGAAGGATGGGACGAGTTCCGCCGGAAGGTGCGCGTCACCAACCACAGCGTCAGGGCGCTGCTGAACCTCGGCGGCGCGCTCTGGCGATCCGGCTTCTACTCGGTCGAGCTGCTCTCGCACAAGCTCGTCCGGCACCTCATCCCGTTCTTTCTTCTCGCCATCGTGTTCAGCAGCGCCGTGCTGGCGGTGCATTCGACGGTGTTGCGCATCATCCTGCTGCTGCAGGCCGCGTTCTACACGCTGGCGGCGGCCGGCGCTCTCCTTCGCCGGACCCGCATCGGCTCGAACAAGCTCCTGTCGGTCCCCTATTACTTCTGCCTGGTCAACGCGGCCGCTCTGGCCGGCGTCTTCTCGATCCTTCGGGGGCGCCGCGTCCGGGAGTGGAAACCGCGGAGCACGTGATGAGATCCCGACTTCAAGAATGTGAGGTGCATATGTTGCGACGATCCGTGATTCCGGCAGTTCTCTGCATTCTGAGCATCACCACCGCTGCCTTCGCCCAGGACCGCAAGGCGCCGCCTCCCCCCGCCCCCCCCCTCTTCGAGTCGTGGGTGAAGGGGCAGTTGCTTTTCTTCGGCAACTTCTTCCAGGCCACCGCGGGAAGAGCGGAGGAAGACGTGGCGGCGCTCTTCGGGGAGGTCGGCACGAGCATCCGCCTCACGCCGCGGCGTCCCCTCCGCGCGTACGGAAACGTCAACTATCTCAAGTACGACGACGCCGGGCTCGGCTCCTCGCATGGATTTCGCCTCGGGGTACGGGGCGAGGGACGTCCGCACGCATTCGACGTCTACTACGACCGGCAGATCGACCGCCCCACCTTCGACGTCGGCGACGTGTTCGACCGGGCGAACGTCGGCCGCTTCTCGGGGGAGTATTCGTATCGCGTGACGCGGCGGTGGCAGGTGACGCTCGACGCCGAATCGGAGCGGCAGGACTTCAACCTCACCCCCGGCCGGAGCAACGAGTTCGGCGCTCTCGGCGCCGCGGTGCGGTACCGGGGGTGGTCGATCTCGCCCGAGATCGGCTTCCGCACCGGGAGCCGTGACGTGACCGATGCGGCGTTCACGTACGATCAACGCGACCTCTACCTGCAACTCCGCTCGGCGGCGACGCCCACCATCTACTGGAGCGCGCGGTATCGCAGCCGGCGGCGCGAGTACACCACGGACTTGTTGGCGAGCCCGAACTTCGGCCGCGCCGAGCAGCGGAGCCAGATCTCCGGTTACGTCGACTTCGTCCTCCGGAAACCGCTGACGCTCAACGTGTACGGCTCCCTGGAGAGCGTCGATTCGAACCTGGCAGGGAGGGACTTCGACACGTCTCTGTTCGCGGTGAGCCTCACCTACGGCTTCTGAGTGCTCATGGGCGGGCGGGTCTGAGCCCCGACCCCCCACCCCCGAGCCCCCGCCCGGCGGTAGAATCACCCGGCCATGCACGCACGACTGGGCATCCTGGCGCTGGCGGCGCTCTGCGCCTGTGCCACGGCAGACGGGCCGGTGGACCTGCGCACCGCCGAGCTGATCGACCTGACCTGGCCGTTCGACGAGCGGACGCTCTACTGGCCCGGCTCCCCCTCGG
The DNA here is from genome assembly GCA_035525045.1 of Thermoanaerobaculia bacterium. GTDB lineage: Bacteria > Acidobacteriota > Thermoanaerobaculia > Gp7-AA8 > Gp7-AA8 > DATLEX01. The sequence continues at coordinate 7,312 of DATLEX010000334.1, forward strand.
GATTTCAGATGGAGGAGCTCGCCCATGGGCAGACCGACGGCGGCTACTTCTACTCCGCCTACGCCTTCTCCACGCCCGAGCACGGCGGGACGCACCTCGACGCGCCGATCCACTTCGCCGCCAACGGCCGCACCGCCGACGACATCCCGCTCCGGCAGCTCATCGCCCCGGCGGTGGTGATCGACGTCGCCGAGCGCGCCGCGGCCGATCCCGATTACCGCCTCACCGCCGGCGACGTCCGGGAGTGGGAGGGCCGGCACGGGCGCATCGGGCCGGGGACGATCGTCCTTCTGCGCACCGGATGGGGGGCGCGCTGGCCCGACCGGAAGGCGTACTTCGGCGACGACACGCCGGGGGCGACGGAGAACCTCCACTTCCCCTCCTACGGCGAGGAGGCGGCGCGGCTGCTGGTGACCGAACGGGCCGTGGCGGCGCTCGGCGTCGACACGGCCAGCATCGACTATGGGCAGTCGCGCGACTTCCTCGTGCACCGCGTGGCGAACGAGGCCAACGTGCCGGGATTCGAGAACGTGGCCGGCCTCGAGCGCCTCCCTCCCCGCGGGGCGTGGGTGTTCGCCCTGCCGATGAAGATCGCCGGCGGATCGGGCGGCCCCCTCCGGATCGTGGCCGCCGTGCCGCGGCCGTTCCGGTAGGCGGGCTCGGGGCTCAGGGCTCGGGGCCCCAACATCACGCACTCCCGTTCCGGTCGAGCCAGGCCACGATTCCGCGGACGCTGCCGGTGGCGAGGGCGATGCACGTGTCGGCCGCGCCGTAGTACATGTTCAGCGTGTCGCCGTCGGGGGCAAGGGTGGTCCCGCAGGGGAAGGTGACGTAGGCGACGTCGCCCGAGGTCTCGTAGGGCGCCTCCGGGCCGAAGATCCATTCGTCGCCGCGCAGGAGCAGGAGCTCGGGACGCTCGAGGTCGAAGAGCGCCGCGCCGAGGCGGTAGAGGGAGCCGGCCGCGGTGTGCCGGACGCCGTGGTAGAGCATCAGCCAGCCGCGCTCGGTCTCGATCAGCGGCGGGGAGAGCCCGACCTTGTTGGCGTCCCACCAGGAGCCGCGCCTCGCCTGCAGCATCATCCGGTGGCCGCCCCAGCTCCGCAGATCGGGCGAGTACGAGATCCAGACGTGCGCTCCCGACTCGGCGATGGGCCGGTGCACGAGGGCAAACATGCCGTCGATGCGACGCGGCAGAAGCGCCGCATCCTTGTCGTCCGGCTGCATCACCAGGCCGCACCGCTCGAACTCGACGAAGTCCTCGGTGAGCGCGAGCGAGACGCCGGGGCCGCCTTTCCCGAACGCGGTGTAGGCGATCGCGTACTTGCCGAGCTCCGGGACGAACGTGATGCGCGCGTCCTCGATCCCCCACAACTCCTCCGGGCGATTCTCCGGGTCGGCACGGAGCGTCGGCTCCGGGTCGATGACCCAGCCCCCCACCCCGTCGGCCGATCGCGCGGCGCAGAGGTGCGAGTGTCCGCGACGATCCTCGACCCGGCACAGCAGCAGCGTGGTGCCGTCCCGAAGCAGCGTCGCCCCGGCGTTGAACACCGTGTGCACCGGGTACGGCCACTCCGCCGCGGTGAGAATGGGATTGGTCTCATGACGCCGGAAAAGAGATTCGTAGCGCGCGCCACTCCGCATCCGGGCCACCTTCTCCCCGCGTGCGGGAACGATCGTCACCGGCTCACCGCCATGACCGCCGCGGCCGGCTCGGCCACCGGGACCTGCATGGCGTTCGAACGCACCTCGTCCGCGCGCATGTCCATCAGCGCGAGCAGGAAGGAGAGCGTCGATTCCGCCCCCTCGTTCTCGTTCAGCCGGTCGGCGTGCAGCGCGTCACGGCAACCGCCGGAGAACGGGTCGTAGAGCGCCTGCTGCAACTGGTTCTGTCCAAGAAACCAGGTGAAGGCGCGCCGGGCGTGCTCGCTCCAGCGGTGATCCCCGGTGGAGCGGAAGGCCTGCATGCAGGCCGACACGGTGGCGCAGGCCTCGACCGGCTGCTGATCGAACGCCGCCGCGATCGTGCCGCGGTCGAAGAAGCCGTTCGTTCCGACCGGAGCGAAGTAGCCATCCCGCGTCTGCTGGATCGTCATCAGCCATTCCAGCGACCGCAGGCCGGTGGCCGTCATCGCGGCGTCTCCGATCCACGAACCGCTGGCGATGAGCGCCTGCGGCAGGCGCGCGTTGCAGTACGTGACGCGGCTCTCACACCACGGCCAGTCCGGCCCGTCGGTGCGGCGAAACAGAGCGAGGAGACGCTCGGCGATCGCTCTGCCGGCCGCCTGCACGTGGCGATCACCCTCGAATGCGTGCAGGTACTGCTCGATCCCCATCAGCGCAAAGGCCCAGGCGCGCGGACTGCTGAAGCCCGACACCGCGGGGAGCGCGGCATGGAACATCTGCCCGGCCAGGCTGTGCCGTCCCGGATCGGGCGAGCATCCCACCACGGTGCCGAGGGCCCAGAGGGCGCGCCCGTGGCTGTCCTCGGAGCCCTGCTCCTCGCGCCAGACGCGGGAGTGCGACATGAAGTTGCGAAAGCGCCCCAGCGGAGCGTTGAAGGCATGGCTGACGAATGCCAGATAGCGGGAGGCCAGCGTGCGCACCCCCCGTGGATCGTCCGATCCTCCCTCTTCGAGGAGGGTCATCAGCAGGAGGGCCCGGGCATTGTCGTCGAGGCAATAGCCTTCGTCGTAGCGCGGCACGTTGAACATGGCGTGCTGGAGGATGCCGGTCCCGTCGGTCATGGTCCGGACGTGGTCGAGGTTGACCTCCGGCAGCTCGGCCGGCCGCGTGGCCAGCGTGCTGACCCGGAAGGCGGTGTGCAGCCGCAGGGCATGCTCGCCGCGGGCGCGCTCGAACGTGCGCAGATACGAATGAGCGACGGAGGGCCACAGCATGGCCCGTCCATGTTCCGCGGCGCGCTGGCGGAGGTCGCGACATTTCTCCGGATGGTCGAGCAGTCCGACGATCTCCCCGGCGATGGCCGAGGAATCCTTCCACGGAACGAGAATGCCGCGCCCCTCGGCGAGCAGCTCCCGCGCATACGTGTACGGTGTAGAGATCACGGCCTTCCCGGCGCCGAGGGCGTAGGCCAGGGTCCCCGAGCTGATCTGCTCCGGGTTGAGGTAGGGGGTGATGTAGATGTCGGCGGCGGCAAGGAACTCGGACAGCTCCGCCGAGCTGACGAAGCGGTTGTGAAAGATCACGCTGCCGTCGACGCCGAGGCGCTTGGCCCGGTCCTCGAGCATCAGCCGGTAGGTCTCGCCGTGACGCTCGATGATGTGCGGATGCGTCGCGCCGAGGACGATGTAGACCACGTCGGGATCGTGCGAGAGGATCGTGGGAAGGGCGTCGATGACGTACTCGATGCCCTTGTCGGGCGAGAGGAGGCCGAAGGTGAGGATCAGCGGCCGTCCCTCGACGCCGAGGCGGTTCTTGCTGCCGTTGAAGGGGATGTTCGGGATCCCGTGCGGAATGACGTCGATCTTCTCCGGGTCGACGCCGTGGACCTCGCGCAGGAGCTCCGCGCCGAACGCGGTCATGACCACCAGCCGGTCGGAGAGCGCGGTGATCTCGTCCATGACCCGCCGCTGGTGGAGATTCGGCGTGGCCAGAATGGTGTGCAGCGTGGTCACGATGGGCATCCGCAGCTCGCGCAGGAGCGGCAGGAGATGGCTTCCGCCCTTGCCGCCGAAGATCCCGTACTCGTGCTGGACTGAGATCACGTCGACGGCGTTCACGTTGAGGAAGTCGGCCGCGCGCCTGTACGCGCCGGCGTCGCTCTCCCCCAGCTCGAAGCGAACCCGGCCCGGATAGGCGTGCCGGTGCCGGCCGTCGTTCATGGCCAGAACGAAGCAGTCGAGATCCGGCCCGATACCGGCGATGGCGTCGCTCAGGTCGGTGGTGAACGTGGCGATGCCGCACTGGCGCGGCAGGTGATTGCCGAGCAGCGCCACGCGGCGGATGCTTTTCTCATCGGACATGATTTTTCCCTGGAGTGTTTTGCTTCCCGGCGGGAGAGCGACCGTGCCGGCCGCTCTCCCGGGAGCGAGTCAGCGCTGCGAGCGGTCCGGCTTATTTGCGCGGCTTGGCTTCGTTGACCTTCAGCGCCTGTCCCTGGACGTCGCGGCCGTCGAGACCGGTGATCGCGGCGCGCCCTTCATCGGCATTGCTGAACTCGATGAAGCCGAAGCCCTTCGACTCGCCGCTCGACCGCTCGGTGGCGACGTTCGCCGAGACGAGCTTTCCGAACGGTGTGGCGAGCTCGCTGAGCTGCGCATCGTTGACCTTCTTCGAGAGATTTCCCACATACAGTTTCATTTGAAGCTCCTGGCCGGCAGTGCCGACAGTTCTCCCGGTACCTGTGTGAAACGCACACGAAGGCCGGGGAGATTGGGATGCTAAGAGGAATGAATCCAGAGGATCTGACTTAGTTCAGATGACTGAAGAGGCGAGGAAGGTTCCTCGACCTGGACCCACCATACGCGCATCGGGGGGGAATAGATAGGAAACCCTGCACCGGGCCCATCCGTGACGGCGGCACGGGAGGTATGCTGAACGGGTTCTTCCCGAAAGCGAGGTTCCCGTGACCAGAACACGACTCGCCGTCCTCCTGGTGATCCTCGCGGCGGCCGCCGCGTGGCTGATCTTCCGCCCCGAGCTCGCCTTCATCGACCGCAGAGTCGACGAGCCGTTTCCGGCGGCGGAACAGGCGGCTGTGCTCGCGCCACCGGGATCGATGGACGCCGTCACGCCCCTGCTTCGCGGCTCCTTCACCAGCCTGGCCCACGACACGCGCGGGACCGCGACCATCTACCACCTCGGCGGCAACCGGCGCGTGCTGCGCCTCAGCGATTTCCGAACCTCGAACGGTCCCGACGTTCGCGTCTATCTGGTGCGCGCGGCCGACGCCGGCGACCATGCCGTTCGAACGGCCGGAATCGTCGACCTCGGCGTGATGAAGGGGAACGTCGGCGACCAGACCTACGAGATCCCGGAAGGCGTCGATCTGACCACGCACCGCTCCGTGTCGATCTGGTGCGCCCGCTTCGGCGTGAACTTCGGGAAGGCTGCGCTGTCCGAACCACCGCCCGCCGGGTCATGAGTCGCGACGCCATCCATCGGTGGCCTTTCGGAGCATCGCGCTGTCCGCCGCATCGAGCAGGCAGGAACGGCGCTCCTCGGGAATCCGTGGCCGAAACGGCGTCCTACTTCCGGACGAACACGAGAAAGTATTGATACGGGAGAAAGGTGTGCTCCCGCATCAGCCGGAAGCCATGCTCCTCCATCTGCGCGAGCAGATCCTCCCGCGCAATCTTCATGGTTGCCGGCGGACCGACCGGCAGGTCCTTCTTGTGGAAATCGATCATCACCACCTGACCGTCCGGCGGGAGGAGCCTCTTCATCAGCGCGAGGTAGCCGGACTGGTCTTCGATGTGATGCCAGACGTTGACGAGAAGGAAGCGGTCCACCGCCCGCGGGAGCAGCGGATCGTTCGGAAGGGCCAGGATGGTCGAGACGTTCAGCAGGCCGGCGTCTCGAACCCGCTGGTTCAGGTGAAGGATCATGTCGGGGCTGATGTCGACGGCGTAGACGTGCCCCTTCGGCCCGATACCCCCCGCGAGGCGCAGCGTGAAGTAGCCGGAGCCGGCGCCGATGTCGGCGATCACTTCTCCCTGCTTCAACCCGAGCGCCTTCATGACCTCGCCGGGCTTCTGGTAGGCGTCGCGAGCCGGGTTCTCCAGCGCCGCGATGTACGCGGCGGGATCACGGTGAAGGCGATGGCCCTGGTGTCGCTCCTGCGGCTGCGCGGCAATCCCGCCTCCGGCGAGCAGCATCACCAGCGGAACGAGTCTCAGAAATCGCTTCGTCATGCGCTCCATGGTATGCCCATCCCCCGAGCCCCGAGCCCCTCTCCGCCACCGGCCGCATAATCACCCCGTGCGCTTTCCCTCGATCGTCTGGCCGGCCGCCG
>DATLEX010000032.1:0-3316 GCA_035525045.1 Thermoanaerobaculia bacterium
CCACCCGCTGGAGGTGATCCGCGCCGCGACGATGTGGGGCGCCGAGGCGCTGCGCGGGGAGCGCGCCGAGTTCGGAACGGTGCGGGCGGGGAAGCTGGCCGACCTCGTCTTCGTCGATCAGAACCCGGTGGCGAACCTGAAAGTGCTCTACGGGACGGGGTGGATCCGGGTGAACGACGAGAGCGGCGCCGTGGAGCGGGTGGGCGGGGTGATGTACGTGATGAAGGACGGGATCCTCTACGACGCCAGGCAGCTGCTGCGCGACGTGGAGCGGATGGTGAGCGAGGCGAAGGAAGGGAGCGTGCCGTGAAGCCGCTCCTCGGTGGTTGAGAAACGATTAACCAGAGAGACACAGAGGACACAGAGGGACGTAGCGCGGCAGAGCCGCAACCCAAACGGGAAGGGTGTGCCCTCTCCCCGCTTGCGGGGAGAGGGTGGCGCGAAGCGCCGGGTGAGGGGCAATCCTCGAGAAGCGCCCCCTCATCCGGCCCTTCGCTGCGCTCAGGGCCACCTTCTCCCCCGCTGCGCGGGGGAGAAGGCTCTGCGACGTCCTTTCTCCCTTAGAGCAGCTCGCGCAACCTCGCGTATCCGGCGCGGCTGACGGGGAGGCGGGTCCCGTCGCGGAGGAGGGCCACGCGGCTGTCCTTCGCGTACAGCTCGATCTTCTCGATGCGCTCGATGTTCAGAAGGTAGGAGCGATGGATGCGCACGAAGCGGCCCTCGTCGAGCTCGGCGGCGAGATCGCCGATGGGCTGCTGCTTGCGGATCTTCGTTCCGCCGGTGGCGATCAGGATGGCGTCGTCGGCGGCCTCCACGTAATCGATCCGCGCGGCGGGCACGACCTGGATCGTCCCGTCCTCGCCGCGCACGACCACGCGCTGCAGCGGTTTCCGGCGGAGCGCGGCGGCCATTCCGGCGACCGGCGCCCGCTCCCGGGCGCCGAGCTGCTGCCGCACGCGCTGGAGCATGGTCCGGAACCGCGCCTCCGAGAACGGCTTCAGCAGGTAGTCGAGCGCGTGCACCTCGAAGGCGCGGAGGGCGTGCGCGTCATGCGCCGTGACGAACACCACCAGCGGCGAGCGATCGAGCAGGGCCAGCACCTCGAACCCGTCGAGCTTCGGCATCTGGATGTCGAGGAAGAGGACGTCGGGGTCGTGTTCCGAGACCGCCTTCACCGCCTCGAAGCCGTTCGCGCACTCGGCCACGACCTCGAACTCCTCGTCCGCGGCGAGGTACTCCCGCACCACGTCGCGCGCGAGCGGCTCGTCGTCGACGATGACGGTGCGGATCATCGCGGGACCTCGATCTCCACCTGATAGCGCCCTTCCCTCTCGCCGGCGCGCAGCTCCCCCCGGCCGGCGAAAAAGGCGCTGAGCCGCTCGCGCACGTTGTTCAGGCCGACCCCCTCCCCCGCCCCCTGCGGCCGGTCGGGATCGGCAGGGTTCTCGATCAGCACGCGCACGCGCCCGTCGCGCGAGGAGACCGTGAGCGCCACCGTCCCGCCGTCGACCAGCGAAGCGATGCCGTGGCGCACGGCGTTCTCGACGAGCGGCTGCAGGATCAGCGGCGGGACGACCGCCTTCGCCGCCTCGCCATCGACGGCGACGCGAACCGACAACCGTTCGCCGAACCGGATCTTCTCGATCGCCAGGTAACGCGACGCGAGCTCGACCTCCTCCCTCAGCGTGATCCGGTCGAGGGCGCCGAGGCGGAGCGTCTGCCGGAAGAAGCCGGCCAGGAGCTGCGCCATCTCCCGCGCGTCCTGTGGCCGCGACCCGCACAGCGAGGCCACGGCGTTGAGACTGTTGAAGAGAAAATGCGGGTCGACCTGCGCCTTGAGCGCCTTCAGCTCCGCCTCCCGCGCCAGGACCTGATACCGCAGCGCCGCTTCCTCCGCCTCGCGCGCCGATTCGACCTCGAGCATCAGGTAGTGCATCGCCACGGCCATCAGATAGAGCAACGCGCCGAGCCCGAAAAGGAGGGGGAAGTCGGGGGCGATCGCCGTCGCGCCGAGAACTCCGAGCCACCATTGCCACACCACGATCCAAACACCGCTCGCCGCCGCCGCGGAGGCGGCGTGCGTGAGAACGATCCGCGCGCCGCTCCCGCGCCGCAGCGGCATGGCCCGGCATGGGTATCGCGCCGCCAGGCCGAGGAAACCGAGAACGATCGACGGCGGGAGCGCCGCGGCGATGGCCAGGCCGGTCCCGGCGCTCGGCGTGAGCAGAAATGCGGACGCGCCCAGCGCCGTCGCCGCCAGGCCTCCCGCCCCGTACAGCGCCATCCGGCCGCGGTCGAGAGCCGGCCCCGCTCCCGCCATCAGGCCTTCGCCTCCGCGCGATTCCTGATTTCCACGCCCCCCATGATCGCGCTGCCCCGCAGGACCAGCCTTGGCGCCCCTTCGCCGCCCCGCATGGTCTTGTCCTCCACCGCGCCGAGGATCGGGGCCACGTGATTGACCACGTTCCACCCTCGCGGCACCCGGATGTCGATCCCGCCCCAGAACGCCAACACGTCGATGATGATCTCCTCGCCGCGAAGTGCCGCCGGCGAGATGTCGATCTCACACCCGCCCATCACCGCCACGGCCTGACCTCCCGACGTGGGCGAGGCGAGCCGGCGGACGTTCCCCGCCATCACCGCCACGGCCTGGAACTCGTGTCCGCCCGACTCGGCCCGCTGGCCGGATCGGACCGCCTGGACGACCAGCGTCGCTCCGGCGACGCTGATCAGCAGAGGCCAGACCGCAAGGGCGAGCCAGAGGCTGGGCCGGTCGTATCCGACCACCGGCAGGAGAAAGAACGAGCCGATGGCGATCCAGACCAGGGCGGCTCCCCACCGGCGCTCGAGCAGGTGGGCGATGCCGATGGCGATCGGAGCGAGCGGCCACCAGTCGAGATAGTCGCGCGCCTCGAGGCGGCCGATCTGGTCGAGCCAGAACATGACTCCGGCGGAGAGGATGACGATCCCGGCCGCCAGGCGCGACCAGGGGCTCCGGCGCGCTTCAGCGCTCATCGACTCCCTCCCGCGGCCGGAGCAGCGACTCCACGACGGCGCGGACGATCATCCCGGCGCCTAGGGCGATGAGCAGGAGCGGCCACGAGGAGCCGTACGTGAGGTCGAAGATCTTCAGGTGGGCCATCTGCAGCCAGATCCCAACCGTGATCAGCCACAGCCCGGACCACACCGTATCGCGGGCAGCGAGCTTCGGCAGGCCGACCAGCACCACGATCATCGGCCAATAGCGCCGGACGAGCTGGCCGAAGTCGGCCACCTCGAGCCTCGAGAGCAGGAACAGGACTCCCAGCGCGATCAT
>DATLEX010000082.1:0-12486 GCA_035525045.1 Thermoanaerobaculia bacterium
ATCCAGGCCACCGAGGTCGGTGGGACGCATCCGGCCCTGATCGAGGCCATGGGCTCAGGGGGGGCGGTCCTGGCCAACGACACGCCTGAGAATCGGGAAGTCGGGGGAGACGCGGTCGGTTACTTCCGCTTCGGATCGGAGCAGACGCTCACGGCCGCGATTCGGGAGTGGCTTGTGCAGTCCGATCTGCGCGAGGCGCAGCGGGTCAGGGCGAGGGGAAGGGCGGCGGAGCGGTATGCCTGGGAGGGGGTGACGGATGCCTACGAGCGGCTGTTCGGGATCCTTACCCGGTAGACGCTCCGGGGGCGGCATCCGTATACCGATCGAGCAGATTTTGCAGTACATTCCGGAACGAAGAACCTGATGCTCAAACAGCAAGCGCGGCTGGTTGCGAGGATTGTGTACTTTTCCGATCTCGCATTGACATCGGTGGCCTTTTTCGCCGCGTTCTTCATCCGCGACCTTCTCCTGCCGCGGATCGCGCCACACCATTTCCCCACCGGCCTGTTCCCCATCCAGGAGTACCTGAAGGTCTACCCCCTGGTCCTGATCATCTGGTCGGTCCTCCTGTTCAGTTACCACAGCTACCACAGCCACCGCACCGTGCCGCTCACGAAGGAGGCTCTGACGATCCTTCGCGTGGTCCTGGTCGGCAACGCCGTCCTGGCGACGTTCGCGTACCTGCTGCCGCTGCGCGGGCTGTCACGGGCATGGTTCATCCTGTTCGCCGCCCTCTCGGCGGTGCTGCTGCTCGCGGAGAAGATCCTGGTGCGTGTGATGGCCCGCTACGTCCGTTCCAAGGGCCTGAACTACCGGACCATCCTCATCGTCGGCACGGGGCGCCGCGCCATCGAGATCGCCCGGATGCTCGACCAGCGCAAGTGGTGGGGCTACAAGATCCTCGGATTCGTCACCGACGGGCACCGGCTGCCGAACGGCTGGGCGCGATACCGGGTCTTCGGCTCCGTTCCCGACCTGAAGAAGATCCTGGAGAGCCCCAAGAGCGAGCCGATCGACGAGATCGTCTTCGCCGTCACCCGGAAGAAGCTCGACGAGATGAAGCAGATCTTCCTCATGTGCGAGGAGCTCGGGATCCGCACCCGCGTGGCCATGAACATCTTCCAGAACCGAGTGGCCCGTCTCGAGGTCGAGGAGCTGGAAGGCGTTCCGTTCCTCACCTTCACCACCACCCCCTCGAACGAGACGCACCTGGCCATGAAGCGCCTTCTCGACGTCGGCGTCTCGGTGATGCTGCTCGGGCTGGCCCTTCCGATCATCGTCCTCGCCGCGATCGCCATCCGGCTGACCTCGCCCGGATCGGTCCTCTTCAAGCAGGAGCGGCTCGGTCTGAACGGCCGGATCTTCACCCTCTACAAGTTCCGGACGATGATCGAAGACGCCCACACCCGCCGTGAAGAGGTGAACCACCTGAACTCGATGACGGGTCCGGTCTTCAAGGCCAAAGCCGATCCGCGGATCACCCCGGTCGGCCGTTTCCTCCGCAAGTTCTCGCTCGACGAGGTCCCACAGCTCTGGAACGTGCTGAAAGGCGACATGAGCCTGGTCGGGCCGCGTCCGCCCATCCCGGAGGAGGTCGAGTCGTATCACCGGTGGCACCGCCGGCGCCTGTCGATGAAGCCGGGGCTGACGTGCCTCTGGCAGGTGAGCGGCCGCAACGAGATCGATTTCGACCGCTGGATGGAGCTCGACCTGCAATACATCGACAACTGGTCGCCCTCCCTCGATTTCAAGATCCTTCTCCGCACCATCCCCGCCGTCCTGTCGGGCAGGGGGGCCTCGTAGCGGCGAGGCCGTGGTAGGCTCGCCGCCGTGCGGCGGCGCCTCGCCCTCACCCTCTTCGTCCTCATCGCCGCGGCGTCGGCCGACCTCAGCCTGCTCCGCACCGCGACGATCGACCGCTCCCGCACCGCTCTGGCGCTGCGATCCGAACCCTGGCCCGGATACGAAGCGTTCCTGGCGGGGGTCCGGCACCGCACGCATGCCGGAGACTCGATCGCCCTTCTGGTCCCCTCCCGCGGCTGGGAGCAGGGATATTCGTACGGCTACTTCCGGGCGAGCTACGTCCTGGCGGGGCGGGAGGTCCTGCCGGTCATCGGTCCCGGCGACCAGCAGTTCCCCGGCCGCGTCGACCGCGCCGCCTACGTCGCCGTCTGGCGTGGGCGAATCGAGGCTCCGCAACGGCCCGTGGTCTGGCGCGGTTCCGGCGGCGAGCTGCTGGGGCCCCCATGACCGTTCTCGTGGTCATCCTGACCGTCACGGCGCTCGGCCTTCCTCCGGCGCTGGCCATCGACCGCCGCCAGCCGCCCATCGTCCTCGGCGCTCTCGGCTTCCTGTACGGTTCCGGCCTGGTCTACGCAGTGCTCCTGACTCAAGCGATCGCCGGCGTTCGCTGGTCGCTCGTTCCGGCCACGGCGGCGCTCGTGGCGCTCTCCGCCATTGCGTTCCTCTGGAGTCGCCGGCCGGTGGCCGCCGGCGTGCCACCCGTCAGGCTCTCGGCAATCGACATCGCCACGGCCGCGCTCGTGGCGGCGTACGTCTCCTACGTCACGATCGACCGTCCGCGCCACTGGGACTTCTGGGCGATCTGGGGACTGAAGGGGCGCGTCTTCTACGAGGCGGGAGGAATCGACTGGCGATTTCTCGAGAGCGAGACGAACCGGTTCGCGCATCCCGACTACCCGCTGCTCGTCCCGTTGAACTTCGCCTACGCCGCGCTGGCGGCGGGGGAATGGGACGACCGCTGGACGGGCCTCCTGCCAGCGGCATTCGGGATCGCGCTCCTGCTCGTGGTGAGGGCCGCGGCCGCCGCGGAAGTCCGTCCCGCCGCGGCCGCCGCGACCGCTTTCGCCGCGGCGGGGTTCGCCCTCTCGCCGCAGATCGGACTGGCTGAGGCCCCGCTCATCGCCTTCGGCACTGCCGGCCTTCTGATGGTGCGGCGCGCGCTCCGCCTCGACGATGATGGGGCCATGCGCCACGGGGCGCTCCTCCTCGGCCTCGCCGGCGTGACGAAAAACGAGGGCGTGACGCTCTGCCTGGCCGCCGTCGCCGGCCTGCTCGTCGCGCAGGCGCCGCGTAGGCGCTTCCTCTCCCTCTGGCCGGCGGCGGTGCTGATCGGATCGTGGATGCTTCTGCGCGCCGTGCATACGCTCCCGACGGATCTCACCAGCGGTGCGGTCGTGGCGAGGTTCCTCTCCCGGCTCGACGCGCTGCCGCAGGCCGCCGCGGCGATGCTGGCTTCCCTCGGCAGGCCATTCCTCTGGCTGGTCCTGCTCGTTGCAGTCCTGCTCTTCCCGAAACGAATTCCGGCCGGGGAGAAGTTTCTCCTCGTCGCGGCCGGAGTGCAGCTCGTTTTCTTCGCCGGCGCCTACCTGTCCACGCCGCACGATGCGGCGTGGCACATCGCCGCTTCGTGGGGGCGGATCAGCCGGCAGCTCGGCCCCCCGGTACTGTTTGCGGTGATGGTGGCGCTTGCGCAAAGCTTCACCTCGCATCAGGATGGCGCGCATGCCGAAGCTCGATCCGACGGCTGACGAGTTCCGCACCGCCGGCCATCGTCTCGTCGACTGGATCGCCGGCTATCTGGAGCAGATCGATCGGCATCCCGTCCTCTCGCGCCTGCAGCCGGGGGAGATCGAGCGGCAGTTCGAGCGCTCTCCCTCCGAGCGGGGGCGTCCGTACGAGGAGCTGATCGCCGATTTCGAGTCGAAGATCCTTCCCGGGATCACGCACTGGAACCATCCGGCGTTCTTCGCCTACTTCTCGATCACCGGCTCCCAGGCGGGGATCCTCGGCGAGCTCCTGTCGGCGGCGCTGAACACGAACGGGATGCTCTGGAAGACCTCCCCCGCGGTCACGGAGCTGGAGACGGTCGTGCTGCGGTGGCTCCGCGACGCGCTCGGACTGCCGGGCAACCTCTTCGGGATCATCAACGACACGGCCTCGATCAATTCGTTCCTGGCGCTGGCCGCGGCGCGGGAGGCGATGGGCCTCAGCGTCCGGCGCGACGGGCTCTCTTCGCTCCCGCAGTTCAGGATTTATTGCTCGGAGCACGCCCACTCGTCGATCGACAAGGCGGCGCTGGCTCTCGGGTTCGGGCTTCGCGGCATCGTGAAGATCGGGGCGGACGATGGGTTCCGGATGCGCGCCGGCCTCCTCGAGCAGGCCATCCGCGCGGATCGCGAAGCCGGCCTGCTGCCGTGCGCGGTCGTGGCCACGGTCGGCACCACGTCGACGGCGTCGGTCGATCCCGTCCCGGAGATTGGGGCGATCACCGGGCGGGAGCGAATGTGGCTCCACGTCGACGCCTCCTATGCCGGGTCAGCGGCCATCGACCCGTCGTTCCGATGGCTGTGGGACGGCGTCGAGCATGCGGACTCGATCGTCGTCAATCCTCACAAGTGGCTCTTCACGCCGATCGACTGCAGCGTGCTCTACACGCGCAAGCCCGACGTGCTGCGGGAAACGTTCTCGCTCGTGCCCGAGTACCTCCGGACCACCGACACGGCCGAGGTGAACTACATGGACTACGGCCTGCAGTTGGGGCGGCGGTTCCGGGCCCTCAAGCTGTGGCTGATCCTCGAGCACTACGGCCTGGAGCGCCTCCGCGCGGTGATCCGTGACCACGTCTCCTACGCGCAGCGTCTCGCCGCGGAGCTGCAGAAGCGGCCGGACGTCGAGTTGCTCGCGCCGCAGTCGCTGAGCGTGGTCGTCTTCCGGAAGAAGGGAAGCGAGGAGGAGAACGCCGCGCTGCTGGAGCGGATCAATGCCAGCGGCAGGGTGTTCGTCTCGCATACCAAGCTCCGCGGCGTCTACGGCATCCGCGTCGCCATCGGCAACGGCGCCACGGAGTGGCGGCACGTCGAGCAGATCCTCGACCTCCTCTGACGGTTAGAATCTCCGCGTGCCGCCCATCGAGACGTCCATGCAGGCGTATTACGCCGCGCGCGCCGCCGAATACGACCGGATTTACGACAAGCCCGAGCGTCAGGCTGACCTGGCCGCGCTCCGCCGGTCCATCCCGCCGATGTTCGCCGGCCGCCGCACGCTCGAGATTGCGTGCGGGACCGGGTACTGGACGCAATTCATCGCGCCCTTCGCGTCGGAGACAGTCGCCGTCGACTCCGCTCCCGAGACGCTGGAGATCGCCCGGGCCCGTCGGGTCTCCGGCAACGTCCGGTTCGCGCTCGGCGACGCCTACGATCTCTCGCGGGAGCTCGGGAGCTTCGACGCTGCGTTTGCCGGCTTCTGGTTTTCGCACGTTCCCCGCCGCCGGCGGAAGGAGTTTCTGAATGGACTGCATCCGCTGCTCACCCGCGGAGCGACGGTCGTCCTGCTCGACAACGTCTACGTCGTGGGAAGCAGCACCCCGATTGCCGAGGTGGACGAGGAGGGCAACACGTACCAGATGAGGAGCCTCCAGGACGGCTCGAGGCACCGCGTGCTGAAGAATTTTCCGGCCGCCGCGGAGCTGGAATCGCTCATCGAGGGAATCGGTACCCACCCCCGCTTCGCCCGGCTCGATCACTACTGGACGTTCCGGTACGCGGTGGCCTGATGAAGGACGTGACCTTTTTCGAGACCCCGGCCGATTTCCGGCGGTGGCTCAGGAAACATCACCGCTCCCGGTCCGAGCTGTGGGTCGGCTTCCACAAGAAGGGATCGGGACGGCCGAGCATCACCTGGCCCGGGGCGGTCGACGAGGCGCTCTGCTTCGGCTGGATCGACGGCGTGCGCAAGACCATCGACGGCGAGAGCTACGCCATTCGTTTCACGCCCCGAAGAGGCGGCAGCACCTGGAGCTCGGTGAACACCCGGCGGGCCCGGGAGCTGATCCGCGACGGACGGATGCAGCCGGCAGGACTGCGGGCCTTCGAGGCCCGAGACGCGAAGAAGTCGAGCCTCTATTCGTTCGAGCAGCGGACCGAGGCGCGGCTCGGCGAGGAGCTCGAGGCGCGCTTCCGGGCTGACGCCGCGGCCTGGAGCTTCTTTCAGGCCCAGCCTCCCGGCTACCGCCGCACGGTCACCTGGTGGGTCATGAGCGCGAAGCGCGAGGAGACGCGCGCCAGGCGGCTGCAGACGCTCATCGAAGACTCGGCAGCCGGCCGGAGGATCGGGCTGCTCCGGCGCTGACGGCTGTACCATCATGGCCATGGGTCGTCTGGAGCCGGTCCGTTCGCAGGCGTCGGGGTCCATGCCGCAGCTTCCGCCCTGGGCCGCGGAGTTCCTCGAAGCCGCCGCGGAGTGGGCGCGTGGCAGGATGTGGATTCCGCGCGCGCTGCTGCTCCTCTATCTGGTCTACGCCGAAGTCCGCTTTCTTCGCGACCCCCTCAGCAGCACCATCTTCTCCGGCATTACCCTGGCGTTCCACGAGATGGGGCACCTCCTCTTCTCGTTCGCCGGTCACTTCATCGGCTCGCTGATGGGAAGCGGCATGCAGGTGCTGATTCCCGTCATGGTCATGGTCGTGTTCTACCGGCAGGCCGACTACTTCGGGATGGCGGTGGGGGGGTTCTGGCTCTCCTTCAGCCTCTTCGAGCTGGCGACGTACGTCGGTGACGCCCGGGCCATGGAGCTGCCGCTGGTCGGCTTCACCGACGACCCCGAGCACGACTGGCACTACCTGCTGTCGACCCTGGGGCTGCTGAACTTCGACACGGCCTTCGCTTTTCTCATCCGCGTGGTGGCCACGCTCAGCGGGGTGGTCTCGCTGGCATTCGCGGTATGGCTGCTGCTGGTCATGGCGCGGGGCTCCCGTGCTCGCGTACTCGCCGGATGACGGCCTCCCCGAACTGCTCGAGCTTGGCGTCGCCGATCCCGTAGACGCCGCGGAGCGCCGTCAGCGTCGTCGGCTGGAGGCGGGCCACCTCGCGCAGGGTGCGGTCGCTGAAGATGACGTAGGGCGGAACGCGCCGCCGCTCCGCCTCTGCTCGCCGCCACTTGCGCAGCGATTCGAACAGGTCGCCGTCGTAGTCCTCCCCGGCGGCGAACGCCCGACGCGGCCGCGACTCTTTTCGTTTCGGAACCACCGGCTGGCGGAGGCGGATCTCGACCTCGCCGCGGAGGATTCCGCGCGACTGCTCGGTCAATTGCAGAACCGGGTACTCGTCGCTGGTCTGGCGCAGGTAACCCTGGCTCACGAGCTGGTAGACGAGATCGCGGACCTCGTTTCGCGAATGTCCGCGCATGATGCCGTACGTGGTCAGCTGGTCGTGGTGCCGCTCGCGCACGCGCTCGATGTTCTCGCCGCGCAGGACGGAGATCACGTGCCCGACGCCGAAAGACTGCCGCAGCCGGTAGACGCAGGAGACGATCTTCTGGGCCACGGTCAGGGCGTCGGTCACCGCCTCCATCTCGCCCAGGCAGACGTCGCAGGCCTGGCACGACTCGGCCGTGTACCTCTGCCCGAAGTACCCGACCAGCGCGTGGTGCCGGCAGGTCGTGCCGGAACAGTAGCGGTCCATGTCGTTGAGGTGCCGGGTGGCCGCCTCCAGGTAGCGGGGATCGGGCTCGATCTCCTCGCCCCCGCGGGCCAGCATCGACTTCCACAGCACCACGTCGGCGCCGGAGTAGAAGAGGACGCACTCAGCCTCCAAGCCGTCGCGGCCGGCGCGCCCGGTCTCCTGCTGGTAATGCTCGATCGACTTCGGCATGGCCATGTGCACGACGAAGCGGACGTTCGAGCGGTCGATGCCCATCCCGAAGGCGACCGTCGCCACCACCACGTCGCAGCGCTCGGCGGCGAAGGCCTCCTGCGTCGCCCGCCGCTCCTGCTGCGGCATCCCGGCGTGATAGGGGAGCGCTTCGTAGCCGCGTTTGCGGAGCTGCCCGCTCAGCGCGTCGACGTCGCGCCGGCGGATGCAGTAGACGATGCCGGCCTCGCCGCGATGGCGCTCCAGCACCTCCGCCAGCTGGTTCAGCTCGTCTACGCGCGGTAGAACGCGATAGGTGAGGTTCGGCCGGTCGAAGTCGCCGACCAGGACCGCCGGCTGGCGCAGCGCGAGCTGCTGGACGATGTCCCGCCGCACCTGCTGCGTGGCCGTCGCCGTGTAGGCGTGGAAGGCGGCCTCCGGGAACGTCTCGCGCAGAGCGCGCAGTTGCCGGTACTCGGGCCGGAAATCGTGACCCCAGTGGCTGATGCAGTGCGCCTCGTCGATGGCGAACGCCGTCACGCCGGCCTGCCGGAGCGACTGGCGGAAGCCCGGCAGGGCCAGCCGCTCGGGCGAGACGAAGAGGAGCCGGATCCGGCCCTCGTGCAGGTCTCTCTCCAGCGCGCGAAGCTCGAGCGGCGACTGCGAGCTGTTCATCTGCGTGGCCGGCACGCCGCACGCGAGGAGGGCGTCGACCTGGTCCTTCATGAGCGAGATGAGCGGCGAGACCACTACCGTCACGCCGTCGCGCAGCAGCGCGGGGGCCTGGTAGCAGAGCGACTTCCCGCCGCCCGTCGGCATCACCACGACCGAGTCGCGTCCCTCCAGGACGCAGGTCATGGCCTCTTCCTGCAGAGGCCGGAACGAGGAATATCCCCAATGCTTCTCGACGACCTGGAGCAGGCGCTCGCGCACGCCAGGAGTATGTCATCCCGCGATGCTCGGGATGACCATACAATCGCGGCCGTGAGAGCCGTCAGCGCCACGGCGCGATACGGCCGGGCCATCGCCTCGACCGCCGATCTCCTGACCCGCCTCCGTCTCGACTTCATGTTCGTGGGGACCGTGGCCCGCTCGGCCTGGCTCGGCAGCCGGGTGGAGAGCGGCTCGCTGGAAGTGCTCGCCCTGATGGCGCCGCAGCAGAAGAACCAGGTGGCGATGATGGCCAGCAATCGCGGCTACCGCGTCGATCGCGAGGAGGTCGAGCAGAGCGAGGAGCTCGACCTCGTTCCTCTGAACTTCCTCGACGGCGAGGGGGAGGTCCGCGTGCACGTGCTCGTGGCCAGCAACGCGCTCTACGGCCGGATGCTCCCCGCGGCCGTGGCCGCCGGTCTCGAGGAGGGCGAGCTGAAGGTCGCCGCGGCCGAGGACCTTGCACTTCTCCTCGCCGTGGCCGATGATGCCGCCTCGCATCGCGACCGGGAGATGCTCATCCGACTTCCGGAGTTCGATCGCCGCGCCTACAACCGGCGGCTGGTGTCGATCGGACTCCCGGACCTGGTGATCGCTGAATGAAATGGATCGATCGACAGGAGCCGCTCGACCGCGCGCTCGGCCGCGTCTCCACCGAGCGCGTGGTCGCCGTCGACACCGAGGCCGATTCGCTGCACTCCTACTTCGACAAGGTCTGCCTGATTCAGATCTCCATCCCCGGCGACGACTTCGTGGTCGACCCCCTCGGCAGCCTGAGGCTCGACCGCTTCGGCGAGATCCTGGCCGATCCCGGCATCACCAAGATCCTGCACGGCGCCGATTACGACTTGCGCATCCTCAACCGCGACTTCGGATTCGTCACCTCCAACCTCGTCGATACCATGGTCTGCGCCCAGCTCCTCGGCTACGAGGCCTTTGGCCTGGCCGCGCTCCTGGAGCGGCACTTCGGCGTGAAACTCAACAAGGCTCACCAGCGCGCCGACTGGGCCATGCGCCCCCTTCGCCCCGACATGCTGGAGTACGCCGCCATGGACACCCGCCATCTGGTGGCGCTCGCCTCCCTGCTCCGCAAGGAGCTGGAGTCCCTCGGCCGCTGGGAGTGGGCCCTCGAGGAGTTTGCCCGCCTCGAATCGATCCGCTTCCGCGAGACGCCCGAGCAGGACGAGGCCTGGCGGCGGATGAAGACCATCGGAACGCTCGACCGCCGCGGCCTGGCGGTCCTGCGCGACCTTCACCAGTGGCGCGACGCGCTGGCGCGCAAGGCCGATCGCCCTCCTTTCAAGATCATCGGAAACGACGCGCTGATCGAGATTGCCTCGAAGAAGCCTCCCGACGCCGCCGCGCTGGCGGCCCTCAAGAGCGTCTCCAAGTACCACCGGGAACGATTCGGCCCGGAGATCCTCCGTCTCGTACGAGGGGCGCTCGACCTCCCGGAGGCGCAGCTCCCCGAGCGGAACGAGGCCCGCCCATGGCTCCGGGACCGCGAGCTCGAGGCGCGGATCACGAAGCTGAAGAAGGTCCGCGACAAGGTGGCGGCGGACCTGAAGATCGACCCCGGCGTGCTCGCGCCGCGGCACGTCCTGAGCGCCGTGGCTGAGAAGCGCTCGATCGAGGACATTCCGGCGCTGCGGAGCTGGCAGCGCGGCGTGATCGGCGCGGCGCTGCTCGACGCCTTGAAGTGACCAGTGACGAGTCTCACGCGGCCTCACCATCCCCGAGTTAGTACAATGCGCCGGCCATGGAACGCAGCTCCGAGTTCAGAATCATCGTCATCGGGTCGGGGCCGGCCGGATGCACCGCCGCCCTCTATCTCTCCCGCGCCAACCTCGTGCCGCTGGTCCTGGAAGGAATGCAGCCGGGGGGACAGCTCACCATCACCACCGACGTGGAGAACTACCCCGGCTTCCCGGATGGCATCCTCGGGCCGAAGCTGATGGAGCTGATGCGCCAGCAGGCGGAGCGTTTCGGGGCGGTGTTCCGCATGGAGCAGGTCGAGGGGGTCGAGCTTCGCAAGCACCCGTTCGAGATCACCACGGACCGCCGGATCTACGAGACCGACGCCGTGGTCATCGCCTCCGGCGCGTCGGCCATGCAGCTCGGGCTGCCGTCGGAGAAGGCCCTGCAGGGATTCGGCGTCTCCTACTGCGCCACGTGTGACGGCTTCTTCTTCAAGGGGAAGGAGATCGTGGTGGTCGGCGGCGGGGATTCGGCCATGGAGGAGGCGACCTTCCTGACCAGGTTCGCCAGCAGGGTGACGGTGATTCACCGCCGGGCGGAGCTGCGGGCCTCGAAGATCATGCAGGACCGGGCGCGCGACAACCCGAAGATCGACTTCGTCTTCGACTCGACGGTCGAGGAGGTCGTGGGTACGAAGGAAGGGGGGGTGACGCTGCTGAAGGTGCGGAACCTCAGGACCAGGGCCCTCTCGGACATGAAGGCCCAGGGGCTCTTCGTGGCCATCGGCCACACGCCGAACACGCAGGTGTATGCCGGCCAGATCGAGATGGACGAGAAGGGGTACATTCGCCTGCCGCACCGCAACTCCACGGTGACGAACATCCAGGGTGTGTTCGCCTGCGGCGACGTGGTCGATCACATTTACCGGCAGGCGGTCACCGCCGCCGGCACCGGCTGCATGGCCGCGCTCGACTGCGAGCGGTGGCTCACCCACGAGCGCATCACCGAGCGCTGGGGCCTTCCCAGCGGCGAGGAGGAGCGCGGTGACACGTAGTCCCGTCGCCGAAACGATCCTGATCCTCGGCGGCGGCGGCATGGTGGGCCTGCAGGTGGCGCGCGAAGCAGCGCGCGAGCTGCGTCCCCGGCGGATCGTCATCTCCGCGCTCACGCAGCGGGAAGTCGACGAGGCGGTGGTGCTTCTCTCGAAGGAAACGAAAGGGATCGATCTCGCCGGCGCGGCCGCGGACATCTTTCTCCCCCAGTCGCTGCAGGGGAAGGACCGCGCCTCCATCATCGAGGACCGCGACGACTTCGACGCCCTCTTCGCCGAGTCGTTCTCGCCCGACGCCGATCACCGCGGCTCGGCCTTCCACAAGCTCATCGAACGGCACAGGCCGGATGTGATCGTCGACTGCATCAACACCGCCACGGCCATCAGCTACCAGGATGTCTTCACCGTCTCCCGCCGAACCAAGCTCCTGCTCGATGCCCTCGACGGGCGGCCCGGCCCGGTCGATGCCGCCGAGCTCGCCCCCCTGATCAGGTCCGTGCGCGAGCTGCTCGTGGCGCAGGGCGTTCCGCAGATCACCCGGCACATCCTCTTCCTCCACCGGGCCCTCGAGGAAGGCTCCGTGCGCGTCTACGTGAAGGTCGGCACCACCGGCACCGGCGGCATGGGGATCAACATTCCCTACACGCACAGCGAGGACAAGCCTTCCCCGCAACTGCTGGCCAAGTCGGCCATCGGCTTCGCCCACACCGGACTGCTCTTCCTCCTGGCCCGGACTCCGGGAGGGGGAGGGGAGAGCCACGGGGCGATCGTCAAGGAGATCAAGCCGGGCGCGATGATCGGCTTCAAGCGCCTCGGCGAGACGCACATCCGGTTGCGCGGCGAGCGCGAGCCGGCCTTTCTCCTGAACGCGCGCGACGAGGAGATCGGAGCGATCCTGGAGACCCGCCAGCCCGCCGATCGATACGGCCGGTGGGGAGACAGCGACGTCCCGCTGAAAATCATCGGCGCCGACACGGGGGAGAACGGTTTTTTCTCCATCGGCGAGTTTCAGGCCATCACCTATCCGCGGCAGATGGAGTACGTGACGCCGGAGGAGGTGGCGCGTACGGCGGTCCTGGAGATTCTCGGTGCCTCGACCGGGCGGGACGTCCTCTCTGCGATCGACGGGGCCATCACCGAGCCGAGCTATCGGGCCGG
>DATLEX010000096.1:0-7692 GCA_035525045.1 Thermoanaerobaculia bacterium
ATGATCCCGCGCGGCGTCATCTGGAAGTGCTCCCGCACGATCTGAACGAGCCTGCCCTGCTCGACCTTGCCGGTTCCGAAGGTCTCCACGTAGATCGACACCGGGTCGGCCACGCCGATGGCGTAAGCGAGCTGCACTTCCACCTCGTCGGCGATGCCGGAAGCGACGACGTTCTTGGCGACGTGGCGGGCCATGTAGCACGCCGAGCGGTCCACCTTCGTCGGATCCTTCCCCGAGAAGGCGCCGCCGCCGTGACGTCCCCGGCCGCCGTAGGTATCGACGATGATCTTCCGGCCGGTCAGGCCGGTGTCGCCCTGCGGACCGCCGACCACGAACTTCCCGGTGGGATTGATGTGGAACTTGGTGTTCTTGTCGAGGAACTCGGCGGGGACCACGGCCTTGATCACCTGCTCGACGATGGTCTCGGAAAGGTCGCGGTGGCTGACGCTCGGCGAATGCTGCGTGGAGATGACCACCGCCTCGGCGCGAACCGGCTTCTTGCCTTCGTACTCGATGGTCACCTGCGACTTGCCGTCGGGGCGGAGGAAGTCGAGATCACCCGACTTGCGCACCTCGGTCAGCCGGCGCGCCAGCTTGTGCGCGAGCATGATCGGCAGCGGCATCAGCTCGGGCGTCTCCCGGCAGGCGTAGCCGAACATCAGGCCCTGGTCACCCGCACCCCCGGTGTCGACCCCCTGGGCGATGTCGGGCGACTGCGGATCGATCGAGGAGATGACCGCGCAGGTCTCGCTGTCGAACCCGTATTTGGCGCGGGTGTAGCCGATCTCCCGGATGGTGTTGCGGACGATGGAGGGGAAATCGACGTAGGTCTTCGTGGTGATCTCGCCGGAGATCATCGCCAGCCCGGTGGTCACCAGTGTCTCGCAGGCGACGCGTCCGAGCGGATCCTCGGCCAGGACGGCGTCGAGAATGGCATCCGAGATCTGGTCGGCGATCTTGTCAGGATGTCCCTCGGTGACCGATTCGGACGTGAAGAGAGTTCTGTAGTGACCCATTGTGCGGTGAGCTCCTGGTGTGGACTGCGGAGAATCACGGCATCGTAGCAGGAGAGGCGCCATGCCGGAAGGGGCTCTCAGGCCCCATCCGCCGCGGGCGGCAATCCTCTTGCACTTCAGCTCGCCGCGATGCTCAAGCCACGCCATCTGGGCGCCTACCGCGACCTGTTGATCCTGTTCACCCGCTACGGCCGGCACGACTTCCGGCTCGACCTCCGGCCGGAAACGCGGATGCCGGAGGAGGCCGGCGCACCTCCGGAGCCCGACGTCGAGAAGAGAGCGCAGGCCTTTGCCGGCGCTCTGCGGAACATGGGGCCGGGCTATGTGAAGTTCGGCCAGCTTCTCTCGACCCGTCCCGACATCGTTCCGCCGGAGTACGTCGCCGCCCTCGAATCGCTGCAGGACGATCTGGAGCCTTTTTCGTTCGCCGACGTGGAGCGGACCGTCGAGCAGGAGCTCGGCGCCAGGATCTCCAAGATCTTCGGGACCTTCGAGGCCGTCCCCGTCGCCGCCGCGTCTCTCGGACAGGTGCACCGGGCCGTGCTGCGCGACGGACGCGACGTCGTGGTCAAAGTGCAGCGGCCCAACATCCGCGAACGCGTACGAAGGGACCTGGAGGTTTTCACCGAGATCGCCCAGTCCTTCGAGGCTCACACGGACCTGGGGCGGAAGCTGAATCTGACCGCGTCCGTCGAGCAGGCCCGCACGGCGATGCTCGCCGAGCTGAACTACCTGCAGGAGGCCCGCAACATGGAGATCCTCCGGCGGAACCTGGACAGCTTCCCGGAGATCTACATCCCCGCCGTCGTGCACGACCTGAGCTCCGCGCGCGTCCTGACCACGGAGCTGGTGAAGGGCCGCAAGGTCTCGAGGCTGACAGCGCTGGCGGCCATCGAGAAGGACTATGCCGAGCTGGCAGCCGTGCTGACCCGGGCCTATCTCAAACAGATCTGCGTGGACGGCTTCTGGCACTCCGACCCGCACCCAGGCAACGTATTCGTTCGCGAGGACGAGGGGCAGCCCCAGGTCGTCCTGCTCGACTTCGGGATGGTGGCGCGCATCGGCCACGAGCTCCAGGACGAGATCATCAAGCTCCTGCTGGCCATCTCCTCGAACCGGGGGACGGAGGCGGCCGATGCCTGCGTGCGCATGTCGGAGGTCGAGGAGAGCTTCGAGCCGAGCCGGTTCGTCCGGGAGATCTCGGCCATCGTGGCCACCGTGCACGACGTGAATCCCCGCGACATCAACGTCGGGCAGCTCATCTTCCACGTCATCGCCGTGGCCAACAACAACGATCTGAAGGTGCCGGGCGAGCTGACCATGCTGGCCAAAACCCTTCTGCACCTCGACGCCATCACCAAGCGCCTCGATCCCGACTATGACCCGCAGCAGGTCATCCGCGACTACGCCGAGCAACTGATGACGCAGAAGCTCGTCCAGAAGTTCAGTCCGCGGAACTTCTATCCCGCGCTGCTCGACGTCAATCAGCTCATCCTCGACTTCCCGCACCGGGCCCGCGAGATCATCGATCTGACCGCGGCCGGCCGCCTCCGCTTCGGAATCAAGCTGACACAGGCCGAGGAGTTTCTGGCCGGAATCCACAAGGTCGCCAATCGCATCACCGCCGGCGTGGTCGTCGCCGCCATCGTCGTCGCCTCGGCGCTGATGATGGACATCCAGCCCATCCTGGCCATCGCCGGTTACGTCGCTGCCACCGCGATCGGCCTCTACCTGGTCATCTCCACGCTCCTGCACGACCGCCGAGACGAGGCGCGGGCGAAGATGAAGGGGCGGTGACTCCGTTCAGTGCCCTCCCTATCGCATGTCCAGGCTGTTCAGTCCGGTCAGACTCAGCGGCTGCGGGTCGCTCTCGAAGATGTAGACGTCTGTCCCGATACTCACCTCCCGATACACGCGCTCGAGCATCTTCGCCGGCATGCGGATGCAGCCGTGGGAGACGCGCCTGCCGATCGATTTCGGATCGTCGGTGCCGTGGATCAGGATCCCGCCGCCGAGATCGAGGGCGTACTGACCCAGCTTCCCCGGCACGCGGCGGGACGGCGAGGCGGGCGGCGGAACTCTCTTCCCCTCCTCGATGAACGCCCAGTCGGGCTTGGTCCAGACCGGGTTGGCGATCTTTCCCTGTACGGTCAGGCGGCCCCGCGGCGTGCGGAAGAACCAGACGCGGTGGCCGCTGCGCAGGATCTTGTCGGACCCGGTGGCCACGCCCGAGGAGGCCACCACCTCCCCGTCGCGGAAGAGCCAGGCCGTGTTCGTGCTGACGTCGATGGTGATCACCACGCCTTCCCGTGGGACCTCCGGCGGCAATCCTTCGACGAAGGCGAATGCGTTGGCGGCGGGGGCGACGAGCATCGCGGCGAGGAACACTCGCGCGAGCGGTGATGCGATCGGATTCAAAGGAACACCCTCCCGGTGGAAATCGCGGTGCTGCTGCGAATAACTAGTGCGATTTCAACGCCAGAAGTTTGTAGGCTCTTCGGGCTGCGGAATGCGGACGGCAAGGCGCCCGTTCGAAAACATTAAGGCCCCGTAGCTCAGTAGGATAGAGCGGCAGTTTCCTAAACTGAAGGTCGCGTGTTCGAGTCACGCCGGGGCCACCACTCCAACATCCCTCCTTCGTTCCTTGCCGATCCACCGAGTCGGGCCAAAAAGGGGGGAAAAGGAGTTGCAGAAACGGGGGGAATCCCTACCCCCGTTCACCATTTTGTCACATCTGGAGCGGGGGGGCCTCCTTATAGTCCCTCCACTCCGAATGGATTTGACAGACGAGGAGGTCCGCCGCTTCGTCGATGCGTGCTCCGATGCCGGCAACGAGGCGGCCAGGGAGGCGATGACCGCCGCCGGCGCCAGCTTCGCCACCGGAGTGCTGGCGAGGCTTCTCATCGCCTCCGACGAGGAGCGCGAGCGGCTGGAAGCCCTGATCCGGCAGGCCATCAGGACGTGACCGTGTTGATCACCGACATCAGCTCTTCGATGTCGTACGGCTTCATGATCGAGCGGACCCTCCGGTCGTGGACGTCCAGCAGCGCGCGGGCATTGGCATGTCCGGTGGAAAAGATCACCGGAAGCGAAGGCCACCGCGAGCGGAGGCGCTCGTAGACCTCGAGCCCGCTGATGTCGGGGAGGTTGACGTCGAGCAGAACCAGCCCAGGGTTGAACGATTCGACGGCCGGCGCGGAGTCGAGGCCGCGCTCGACCAGCAGGACCTCGAAGCCTTCGCCGGCAAGGAGGGCGCGAAGCCCTTCCCCGACGGACGGGTCGTCCTCGACGATCAGCATGCGGCGGTTCGTCACCGCGGCGCGCGGCGGGACGGTGACCTCGGCAGGGGCGCTCTCGGTGAGTGACAGGGTGAAGATGCTCCCCTCGCCGGGGGTGCTGCGCACCTGAATCGTGCCCTTCTGCTGGAGCATGGCCTGATGGGCGATGGAGAGCCCAAGGCCGTTGCCCCCCGGCTTAGTGGTGAAGAGCGGCTCGAAGATGTGATCGAGCAGGTGGGGTGCGATTCCCGAGCCACCGTCGGTGAGGGCGATGTGTACCCTGCCGTCCGCGACGTGGGCGGCGATGCGCAACCAGCCGCCCAGCGGCATGGCCTCCCGCGCGTTGAGGATGATGTTGGTTGCAACCTGGTCGAGCAACGAGCGGTCGGCGAGCATGCTTGCCTCGCGCGGCGGCAGCTCGACCGCGACCGAGTAGCGCGGCCCGAGGATCGCCGCGGCCTTGCGCCGGAAGCTCTCCATGCACTCCGAGACCGCCAGCGGCTCGAGATCGGCCTCGCCCGGACGCGCGAACCGCAGGATCTCCTGCGAAATCTGCTGTCCCCGGCGGACGGCATCCATGATGTGCCGCACCGATTTCTGCACACCCTCGTCCCCCGCGACGCGCCTCTGCAGAAGCTCGGCAAAGGGCATGATGCTCATCAGAACGTTGTTGAACTCGTGCGCCACCGACGTGGCCAACTGTCCCAGGCTGGCCAGTCTCTTTTCCTTCTCCTCGCGCGCCTCGGCTTCCTTCCGCGCCGTCACATCGTGCGCGACGACGACCATCCCCACCACTTCCCCCCCTGCCTCCACCGCCCGACCCTCCGCCTCCATGGCGATGACGCCTCCGTCGCGGGTGCGGAGCAGATAGTCCGTTGCGCCGGGCATCGGCGTCCCCGCGAGCACCGCGGCGAACTTCTCCTTTGCCAGGGGAATCGACCGCGGATCGAACCCGTCGAAGAACGACCTGCCGATCCACTCGACCCGGCTCAACCCCGTCAGCTCTTCGAAGGCTTGGTTGAGCGAGCGCACCCGCCCGTCGCGGTCGATGGAGACGATGACCTCCCTCGCCCGCTCGACCAGCGTGCGGTATCGCGCTTCCGAGCCCCGCAGCGCGTCCTCCGCATCCCGGCGCGAGGAGACGTCGCTGGTCACGCCAACCACCCTGCGCCCCTCCCCCTCGCCCACCAGCGCGGCTCGGGTCTGCAACCACACCCATGGACCCTGCTTGTGCCGGAAACGGAACTCCACATCGAGCGGCGCCGCGCCGTCGAGCAGCGACGTCGATTCCGCCGCGAGCCGCGGAAGATCGTCGCTGTGGATCGCGCTCTCCCAGAAAGCCTCCGGCGCCTGCACGATTTCTTCGGCGCGGTAGCCGGTCAGCTCCGCCACCTGGTCGCTGACGAAGGTCATCCGCCCGGAAACATCGGCGCTCCACACCACGCCCGGAACCTGCGCCACGAGCCCTCGATAACGCGCCTCGCTCTCCTCCAGCGCCAGCACGGCCAGCGCTTCGGCAGTGACGTCGTGGCACGCACCGATCACCCGCGGCGGCCGGCCCGATTCGCCGCCGACCCGTTTTGCCCGGACGTGCAGGAACACCGTTCCTCCGTCCGGCCGGCACACGCGGAAACGGACATCGACCGGAGTCCCGCTCTCCGCCGTCGCCCGAAGGGCGTTGTCCACCATCGACGCGTCCCTACGATCGATCCTGCCCATCCACTCCTCGAGCGTCCCGGCGTTCGCCTCGGCATCGTTGCGAATCAGCTCCGGCGACACCGTCACCCGGTTCGCACCGATGTCCCACACCCACCTACCCGGCGTGGTCAGGTCATGGGCGAGCGACAGTTCCGCCTCTCGCTCGGCGAGCGCCTTCTCCGTCTCCCGCAATCGAAGCTCCCGCCGGACGATGGAGGGCAGCCTCTCCAAGTCGTCGATGGTCGCCGCCGCGAAGTCCTCCTCGAAGGTCCGGTAGAGAACCGCCGAGGGAAGGATCACCATGGCGGGTACGCCGAGGCGGCGGCGGACATCTTCGCGGAGGCGCCCGCGGGCGAGGGCGGCCGATCCGATGACCGCGAAGTCGAACGCCGGTGGCTGCACCTCCTCCTCCTCGCCGGCGCTCGAGAATCGCGCCTCCAGATGGCTCCTGACCGCGTCGGTCTCGGCGGCGGAACAGAGGATGAGGGCTACACGCACGAGACGAAGGACAACCAAGATTCAGGCCGCTTCGTGGATCGGCGTAAGTGGCAATGGAATCAATTCGTTGCAAAGGCCCAGCGACGAGCAGGCCCGTGCGGGAAGCGGACGCCGTCCATATTCTGAACGGTCGGTTACTTCGCACGCTCGCTGTCCGCCTGTTTCAACCGGGCGTAGAGCGTGGATGGGCTGATCTGAAGCTGTCGAGCCGCCTTGCGGACGTTTCCGCCCGCGGCCTTCACCGACGCCGCGACGTACCCGGTGAGGACCCGGTCGAGCGGCTGGATCTCCCACTCCTCGGTGGGAAACGAGCCGCCCTTCGAGCCGGCGATCGCGGCTCCGGCCTCTCGTTCGATGGTCAGGTCCTCGCTGTGAATCTCCTGACGTGCGAGGGTGAGGAGAGCGCGCTCGAGGACATTCCGGAGCTCGCGGACATTTCCCGGCCAGCCGTATTGCATCAGCTTCTTCATCGCCCGCGGAGTGATCTTCGGCATGGGGCGGCCCATCTCCTTCGCCAATGGCCGGAGGATCTCTTCCACGAGGATGGGGAGGTCCTCGAGGCGCTCGCGGAGCGCGGGCATGCGGAGCCGCACGACGTTGAGCCGGTAGTAGAGATCTCCGCGGAACCGTGCGGCCGCGACCTCAGCCTGCAGGTCGCGGTTCGTCGCGGCGATGAGACGAAAGTCCGCGCGAAGATCACGGATGCCGCCGACGCGCCGGAACTTCTTCTCCTCGATCGCCTTCAGCAGCCGGGCCTGCACCGTCAGCTCCATCTCCCCGATCTCGTCGAGAAAGAGCGTTCCCTCGCCCGCGATCTCGAAGAGCCCGGGCTTCGTGTTCGTGGCGTTCGTGAACGCACCGCGCTCGTGACCGAAGAGCTCCGACTCGAGCAGCTCCTTCGACAACCCGGCGCAGTTGAGATCGACGAAGGAGGCCCGCGCACGGGCCGAGCGGTTGTGGAGGAGGCGCGCCAGCACCCCCTTCCCGGTCCCGGAGTCTCCTTCGATGAGCACGGGCGAGGGAGCACGGGCGATCTGCCCGAGGATCTCGTTCAGGTGCGTGATGGACGCGGAGACGCCCGGAAGACGCTCCACGTCCTTCGTCTCGGTGCGTCGCAGCGCCAGCAGCTCGCGCTGCTGGGCGATCATCTTGGAGACCTGCTGGAGCGTGAGCGTCAGCGTCTCGGTGTCGAACGGCTTCTG
>DATLEX010000103.1:0-4082 GCA_035525045.1 Thermoanaerobaculia bacterium
GACAGAGCATCAGAGGCGCGCCTCATCGACCTGACAACCATGGCCGCGGCCATGTTCTGTCATCTGCCGCGCCGGCGGCAAGCGGCCGCCCCTCACTCGAACAGCGTGTCGACGTACGCGGACGGGTCGAACGGGATCAGGTCGCCGGCCGACTCCCCCACTCCGATGAACTTCACCGGGATGTCGAACTGGCGCATGATCGAGAGGATCACCCCCCCTTTGGCGGTGCCGTCGAGCTTCGTCACCACCATGCCGGTGACGTTGGCGGTCTCCAGGAACGCCGCGGCCTGAGTCACGCCGTTCTGACCCGTGGTGCCGTCGAGGATCAGCAGCGTCTCGTGCGGCGCGCCGGGGAGCTCCTTCTCGATCACGCGGCGCACCTTCGACAGCTCCTGCATCAGGTGGGCCTTGTTGTGGAGGCGGCCGGCCGTGTCGATCAGCACCACGTCGGCGTTGCGCGACTTCGCCGCCGAGACGGCGTCGTGCGCGACCGCCGCGGGATCGGAGCCGGCCTTGTGCTTGACCAGCGGGACGCCGACGCGCCCGGCCCACATCTCGATCTGCTCGATGGCCGCGGCGCGGAAGGTGTCCGCCGCGCCGATGATCACGCTCTTCCCCTCGCTCTTCCAGCGCGAGGCGAGCTTGGCGATGGTGGTGGTCTTGCCCGTGCCGTTCACGCCGACGACCAGCACCACGAACGGCCTGGCGCGCCCCAGGTCGATCGACGAGGACTGCCGCTGCGGAATGAGGGCACGGGTCTCCTCGCGCAGGACCGCCGTCAGGCGGTCCATCGTGGAGATGTTCTCGCTGCGGACCCGCTGCTCCATCCGGTCCACGAGCGACATGGTCAGCTCGGCGCCGACGTCGGCGCCGAGCAGCCCCTCCTCCAGCCCTTCGATCGCCGAGTGATCCATCGGCAGGTCGGGCGTCATCGACTCCCTGACCTTCTCGATGATCTCGGTGTGAGTCATGAAGAGACCGCGCTTGAGTTTGTCGAAGAAGGCTTTCTGCTGTCTGGGTGGCTCAGTCATGTTGGCAGGCGTCACCTTGATTGGGACGATTTTGGATTTTGGATTTTGGATTTTGGATTACC
Source organism: Thermoanaerobaculia bacterium (assembly GCA_035525045.1). Classification (GTDB taxonomy): domain Bacteria; phylum Acidobacteriota; class Thermoanaerobaculia; order Gp7-AA8; family Gp7-AA8; genus DATLEX01. Next base: position 1,094 of record DATLEX010000103.1, read on the forward strand.
GGCCACTCGCTGTTCAATCCAAAATCCAAAATCCAAAATCCAAAACCCAAAATCACCCTCTCCGCCCGGCGTCGCGTGACCCCATCGCCGCCCGCACCATCTTCTCGTCGATGGTGATGACCCGCTGCCCGTCGCCGGCCGCGGCCGCGGCCGCGGGGTCGAACTCGAGGCTGCGAATCACGCGCCGGAAGATCTCGCGGAGGGCCCGCGCGCCGAGGCGCTTCTGCCGCGAGGCATCCCAGGCGATGTTGATCAGGGCGCCGCGCGTGATGTGCAGCTCGACCCCGAAGCGGTGAAAGTAGTCGCGCGAGGTCCGGAAGATCGACCCCTCCGGCTCGACGAAGATCCTGGCCAGGTCGGCCTCGGCCAGGTCGTTCAGCACGATGATCGACTCGAACCGCGATACGAACTGCGGCGTCATCCCGTAGCGGAACAGGTCGTCGTACTTGAGGTAGTCGCGAAGATGGAACGGCAGCTCCTCCCGCACCTCTCCCGAGGCCGACACCACCACCACCGGTTGCAGCGGGGTGACGTCCTGGCCGATCGTGGCCCGCCGCAGCACGTTGTCGTACAGCTCCTCGAAGGCCCCGCCCGCCACGAAGAGGATCCCCGACGAGTTCACCACGTGCTCGACCCCGCCCGCCTCGAACGTCACGTGCTCGTTCTCCATCAGCGTCAGCAGCGCCTCCTGGGCCACGATCCCCCGCACGCTCGTCGCTCCGCTCACCTGGGCCCGGATCTTGTCCACCTCGTCGATGAACACGATCCCGTGCTCGATCGAGCGGATCACCTTCTCCATCTCCGCATCCGCCCCCAGCCTCTGCCGGGCGTTCTCGTACAGCCTGGCCAGCACCGTCCGCCCGTAGCCAGAATGCTCCTCGGCCAGGACGTTGGCGTTGAGCCGGATCACGTTGGCGTACTCTCCCAGCCCCGGGGCGGCCGTCAGGAACTGCTCCACGGCGCGCATGAGCGTGGTCTTGCCGGAACCGGAGTTGCCGATCAGCAGGATGTTCGGCGCCGGATGCCCGACCAGATGCTTGACCAGCGCCACCGACAGCTCCCGGATGGCGTCATCCTGCCCGACGACGCTCTTGCGGATCTCCTCGAACACGTCACGGGGAGGGAGGGGGAAGGGAGACATTGCGGCGGGAGTGTATCGTTCGTGAACCGTTGGCCGTTAACCTGGTCCCGGGCCCGTGCCCGTGCCCGTGCCCGTGCCCGTGCCCGGTCTTTCACTCCTCGGTTAACGGTCGGGCTCAAAAGCCGGGCTCGGGCTCGGGCTCGGGCCCGGGGCTCACGCAAACATCGAGAACACGACCGCCAACAGCACCACTGCCAGCACGCCGAGCGAGACGTAGAAGGCCTGCACGGTGGGACGGTGCATGTCCACCGGGTCGCGGCGCTCGTTGAGCAGGTACTGGAGGTACTCGATGCGGGGGCGGATCGTCCCCACCCTCTGCTCCAGGTTCGGGTAGAGGACCTGATTGATGGCCGGCACCATCACCACGGGGATGAAGGTGGCCCCGCCGCTGCGGGTGATGTACTCGTTGAGCAGCTCGTTGTGGGGCTGGTCGTTTCCCGGGACCAGGCAGTGGTAAACGGTGATCGACTGCAGGACCGAGAGAGCCTTCTGCAGCGGGCTCTTGGCCCTGTAGAGGTTCACCACCGACTCCGAGGTCTGGCGGAGGATGCGATCGTTCAGCTCCGGGATCCTGGTGAAGATGAAGACGGTCTCGCCGCGGGCGAAGGAGATCTTTTCGTCGCGCCGGAAGATCGCTTCGTCGATGCCGTGCCACTCCTCCTCGGCCAGATCGGACGAGAACCCCTCCTCCCGCAGACGCTGCATCAGGCGCGTCACGCAGTCGACGCCCTCCGGTGACTCGGTCGGTTTCTCAGCCTTCAACTCTTGCATGCTTTTTCAAGATACGGACAAGGTCGCCGAATTCAAAAGGTTTGCCCATGTAGTCGTCCGCGCCGCACTGCCGCGCCTTTTCGGCGACGTCGCGGTCGCCGGAAAGGACGATGAAGGGAATCGAGCGCGTCGCCGGCTCGGCCTTCAGGGCACCGCAGAGCGCCTCGCCTCCCATCCCCTTGATGCTCAGGTCGGCGAAGATCAGCTCCGGAACGGCCTCCCTCGCCCGGGTCATGGCGCTCTCCCCGTCGGAGACGACCTCCGACTGGAACCCGTTCCGCGCCAGGACCAGCGAGATCAGCCGCGCCACCTGCGGGTCATCTTCGACGACGAGAATCACATTCGCCTCAATGCTCGAACCGGACGTTGATTTCCTTGCGGAGATGGCCGGCCATCGCCCCGGCCAGGGCCCCCAACGTGTTGGCCGCCGCATCGACGGCGCTGGTCACGCGGGTCGGCAGGAAGATCTGCCACAGCTCCATCCCCGTGGCGAACGTCGCCGCGGCGACCACCGTGATCAGGTACGTGCGCCGCCGCGGCCGGCGCGGCGCGTCGAGAACGATGAACATCAGGAAGCCCCACGGCACGAAGAAGAGGGCGTTGGCGATCACCGGCATCAGCGCCACCAGGATGGCCGTGCGCGACGGATCGTCGCGGCGCAGGAGACGACGGACGACCTCGGCGGCCGGATGCGAGTCGAGCACGTAGGCCTTCCCGGAGAGGAAGTACAGCAGCGCCACCATCGCCGCGGAGACGAGCACGAGAAGCAGAGCGGTGACGCGCTTCGGCACCACGACCACCCGCACTTCGCGCTTTCCCATGCGGGCGCATTATCTCGGAAGGAACGCGGATCGGCAGCATCGGGCTCGCGCCGTCGGAATTGCCAGAATCGTGCTAACTCGAGCCGGCCGCCGCAGCGCCTGCCTTACAATTCCAATAACTAATGCCCCTCCCCTCGATCGTTCTCCAGCCGTACTCCGACCTCGCCCAGTCCATCGCCGGACGGCTCGCCGCCGCCCGCCACGGCGCAGACCCCTTCGCGCCGTGGACCGAAGAGGTCCTCGTCGCCTCCGGCGG
>DATLEX010000150.1:0-7177 GCA_035525045.1 Thermoanaerobaculia bacterium
ACCGGTGGCAGTCTGCAGCGCGGGCGGAAGGGCCGCGCCGAGCGAGGTGCCGGCGATGGCCAGGAGCGTCTGCCACGAGAGCGACGCCACGAAGGCGCCCCCGGCGAAGAGCAGGAGCGCGAGCGGGCCGGCGGCGGCCGAGCGAGAGGAACCCGCTCGCGGCGAGGCCGATCAGCACCACGCCGCTGAGCAGGCGAAGCTGCGGCGTCAGCGGCGCGAGGAGTGCAACGAGGACCCCGCCGGCGCCGGCGGCCAGCACTCCATGAATGAAGGTCTCGGTCATCGCTCCCTCTCCTGGCCCGTCGTGCCGGTCAGGCCGTGGCCGTGCTGCGCGCGGTGACGGCCGTGGTGCAGCATCCCGACGTCTTCTCCACCTCCGGAAGGTCGTCCTGCAGCACGACGAAGGCCTCCCACTCGTTCCCGTCGGGGTCGTGGACCCACGTCTTGTCCTGCTTGGCGTAGCAGCAGTCGGTCTGCATCTCGTCACGCGTGACCAGGCCGGCCTCGGCCCATTTCAGGCGGATGGCCAGCACGTCGTCGGTGGACGACACTTGCAGGCCGAGGTGGGAGAGGGCGCCGGGCCCGGGCAGGGTGGGGACCTCGTTGAGCGCGAAGTTCAGGGGCGGGTTCTGGACGTCGAACTTGGCGTAGCCGGTGCGGACCTTCGCCGGCTCGACGCCGAACATCCTGCTGTAGAAGGCGATGCTCTTCTCGAGGTTCCGGACGTTGATCGAGACATGGGGCTTCAGGATGGTGGGCATGGGTTTTCCTCGCTTTCGTCATTCATATTCGCTCATGCGAATGGGTAAACGATACATCCCCGTTTTATATTCGTCAAGGCGAATTGGTTACAAAGCGGCCCTTCTCACCAACCACCGGGCCGCAAAACCGGCGGCCAGGGTGGCCAGCCCGGCTGCGAGGGTCGGCCCCGGAAGGGAGAGCGCCAGGAGTGCACAGGCGAGGACACCGATCAGCGGGATCGCGTTCGGGTAGAGCCGGGCCGGGCCCGGCATCCGGAGGGCGGCCAGATTCGCGATCCCGTAATAGATGAGGATCGTGAAGGAGGCCGCCGACGCCACTCCTCGCAGCGTCCCTGTCGCCGCCACGACGGCGGCGATCGCTCCGATCAGAAGCACGGCCCGGTGCGGGACGGCGTGAGTTGGATGGACGCTCTCGAGGAACCGCGGCAGGTCGCCGCGGCGGGCCATCGCGAACGCCATCCGTGAGAGCCCGAGGAGCTGCGAGAGGATCACGCCGAGCATCGCCGTCACACCGCCGGCCGACACCACCACCGCCAGCCACGGAAATCCCGACGCCTCGGCCGCGATCCGCAGCGGCGCCGAGGTCGCCGCCAGCCTCTCCGTCCCCACCAGCCCCACCGCCACCAACGCCACCGCACTATAGAGAAGGATGGCCGAGCCGATGGTGATGATCACCGCGCGCGGAATCGTCGTCCGCGGCTCGCGCACCTCCTCCCCCAGCGTGGCGATCCTGGCGTAGCCGGTGTAGGCGAAGAAGAGGATCGCGGCCGCCTCCAGCACCCCACGGGCGCCCCGCGGCGCGAACGGCCGGAGGTGCCCGGGGTCGAAACCGGCGGCACCGAGCCCGATGAAGAGAAGCAGCGTTCCCAGCGACGCCGCCACGATGAGCAGATTCGCCCCGCTGGCCCGCCGCACGCCGAAGTAGTTAAGCGCCGTGAAGATCACGATGGCCCCTACCGCGATCGCCCGAGGAGGAACATCGGGCAGAAACACCTCCAGATATCCGGCCAGCCCGAGCGCCACGGTCCCCGCCGCGGCGATCTTGCTGGCCAGGAACATCCACCCCGCGGCGAATCCCGCCGCGGGCGTCAGCACGCGGTATCCATACTCATAGGTCCCGCCCGACTGCGGGTACTCGGCGGCGAGCTGGGCCGAGGAGAGCGCATTCGCCGTCGCGGCGATCCCGGCGATGAGCAGCCCGAGGAGCAGCGCCGGCCCCGCCATCCCGGCGGCGACCGCCGTGACGACGAAGATGCCCGCGCCGATGATCGCGCCGAAGCCGATCCCCACGGCGTCGAGAAGCCCGAGGTCGCGGCGGAGCTCGGGTGTGGCCGTCATTCGCTCTTCCTTCGCCGGCGCCACTCGTCGAGCGACCACCGCCCGCCGTCCGCCAGGGCGAGGTAGAGAAAGCACATCAACATGGCGACGAGGAGGAGCAGCGCCCCGCAGGCGATCTCCACCCCTCCGACGAAGGGCCCCATGAGCTGCGCCTGCGGGATGCCGATCCTCTCGAAGCGCCCGGCGCCGAGCGCAGCGGGATCGAGAAACTTCTGGATGCCCTCCGAGAGGAACACCGCGCCGGCGGCGAGGCGGATGAGGATGGCGGCGTTCGCGTGCATCCTGTAATATTCGCACAGACGCATGCGTTCTACCCATAGATGAAGAAGAAATCCCCCTCCCGCCGTCCCGACCCGGGTCTCGAGGAGATCTTCGCCGCCCTCTCCGACCGCACCCGGCTGCGCATCCTGAACCTGCTGGCGCTCGGCGAGATCTGCGTCTGCTACTTCACCGAGATCATCGGAGCGCCGCAGCCGACGATCTCGCGCCACCTCGCCTACCTCCGCCGGACGGGGCTGGTCACCACGCGCCGCGACGGGAAGTGGATCCACTACCGCGCCGCGTCGGAGCCCCGCTCCCGCGCCGCCCGCATCCTCGCCGCCGTCCTCGGCGAGATGCGGAAGGACCGCGAGCTGCAGGCCGACCTCATCGCGCTCGAGAGCGCCTGCTGCGCCGTGAAGCTGCCCGCGTCGCTGGCCGGCGCCCCGCGGCCGACGCTCGGGAGGTGAGTCAGGGCTCAGGGCTCAGGGCTCGGGGGTAGGATCGAAGTCTTGCGCGCAGAACGCACGTCCCACGCCCGAGCCCTGAGCCCTGTTACGATGCCCCCGCGTGCGCCGCGGCCGGAATCGCTTCGACTGGGAAAAGCTCCCCGACTCGCAGCTTCTCGACATCCGTCTCCGCAACCTCGGCGTGCGCATCGAGGGGACCTGGATCGAGGAATCGGTCGACGACCTCTACGAGGAGCTGGCGCGGCGCGGCCTCCGCTTCCGTCCTCACGTCTGGCTCTCGAACGACTGGTTCGTTCCCGGGAGCATCCCCGGCATCGCCATCCCCTTCTACCTCGCCCATCCCCACCTGATGAAGCTCGAGCGGAGACAGATGCTGGAAGTGGAAGGAGGCACGCGTCCGGAGATGATGAAGATCCTCCGGCATGAGTGCGGTCATGCGCTCGACAATGCCTACGGCGTGACGCGTGAGCGGCGCTGGCAGGAGCTCTTCGGCGATCCGTCGAAGCACTATCCCGAGCACTACCGTCCCAACCCCGCCAGCCGGAACTTCGTCCACCACCTGCGGCTCTACTACGCGCAGAGCCATCCGCTCGAGGACTTCGCGGAGACGTTCGCGGTGGTCATCGCCTCGAGAAATGAGGGATGGCGTAAGCGCTACGCGGGCTGGCCGGCGCTGCGGAAGCTCGAGTATGTCGACGAGCTGCTCCGCCGCCTGCGCCGGAAAAAGATGATGCGGCGCGACCGCCGCAGGCCCGATGCGATCTCCACGCTCGGCATGACCCTGCGCGAGTACTACACCGAGAAACGGCAGCAGTACCTGGTCAGCTATCCCGACATCTACGACGGCGACCTCCGCCGGCTCTTCTCCGACGACCCCAGGCATCGCCGCCGCGAGCTGGCCTCGAGCTTTCTCAGCCGGAACCGGTCGGAGATCCGGCGGCTGGTGGCCACCTGGACCGGCGAGTATCAGTTCACGCTCGAGCAGGTGCTGAAGGACATGATCGGGCGCAGCCGGGAGCTGAAGCTGCGCGCCGCCGGTCCGGAGCGGCGCCTGAAGATGGAGTTCGCCATCCTGCTCACCGTCAAGACCATGGATTTTCATTACAGTCGCCGCAACTGGTTCGCCCTATGAAGCGGAAGAAGCTGCGCGTCGCCGTGCTCATGCACCCCTCCACTGTCCCGCCGGAGGACCCGAAGAACTACAGCGAGCGCGAGGCCTACGAGTGGAAGACGGAGCTCGACGTCATGACCACGCTGCGCGAGCTGGGACATGACGTCAAGGCGATCGCCGTCCGCGACGAGCTGAGTCCCATCCGCACCGTCATCGAGGAGTGGCAGCCCAACATCGTCTACAACCTCCTCGAGGAGTTCCTCGGCCGGCAGGAGTTCGACCATCACGTGGTCAGCTACCTCGAGCTGATGCAGGTGGCCTACACCGGCTGCAACCCCCGCGGGCTGGTGCTCTCGCGCGACAAGGCCCTGTCGAAGAAGCTGCTCGCCTTCCACCACCTGGTCGTGCCGAAGTTCGCCGTCTTCGAGCGCGGCCGGCGCGTCTACCGGCCGAAGGGGCTGGAGTTCCCGCTCATCGTGAAGAGCCTGGTTCACGAGGCCTCGCTCGGCATCTCCCAGGCCTCGATCGTGGAGAGCGACGAGAAGCTGCGCGAGCGCGTGGCCTTCATCCACCAGCGCAACCGCACCGACGCCATCGCCGAGCAGTACATCGAGGGCCGCGAGTTCTACGCCGGCGTGATCGGCAACGTGCGCCTGCAGGTCCTGCCCACCTGGGAGCTGGTGTTCGAGAACATGCCGCCGGGCGCCGTCCCCATCGCCACGGCCCACGTCAAGCACGACCCGGAGTACCAGCGCCGGCGCGGCATCTACCAGCAGCACGCCGCCGACCTCGACGAAGCGCTGCGCGAGCACATCGTCAAGACGACCAAGCGCATCACTCGGATTCTCGACCTCGACGCCTACAACCGCATCGACTACCGCCTCTCCGCCGACGGAAAGCTCTACTTCCTCGAGGCCAACCCCAACCCCGACATCGCCCGGAGCGAGGAGTTCGCCTCGGCGGCCGAGGAAGCGGGGATCGCCTATCCCGCCCTCATCCAGCGCGTCCTCGACCTCGGCCTCCAGCGCGCCGCCGCGGGGCGCTGAACCACGAAGCTTTCAGCGACCGCATACGAATAAGGTCGTACATGCGACTGCCGAACGCCTGTCTCGCCTTCCTCCTGCTCGCCGCCCCGGCCCTCGCCCAGCAGGCGCCCGCCTTCGAGGTCCGGCCCGCCACCTCCGACATCCGGATCGACGCGCTCCTCGACGAGCCCGCCTGGGCGGCGGCGGCCGTCATCCCCCTCCCCTACGAGTGGTTCCCCGGCGACAACGTCGAGCCGCCGGTGAAGACCGACGCCCTCGTCACCTACGACTCCCGCAACCTCTACGTCGCCTTCCGCGCCTGGGACCCGCGCCCGTCCGAGATCCGGGCCCACCTGATGGACCGCGACAGCATCAACACCTTCGTCCAGGACGACCACGTCACGCTGATGATCGATCCCTTCAACGACCAGCGTCGGGCGTTCCAGTTCCGCGTGAACCCGCTGGGGGTGCAGGCCGACGCGATCTTCAGCCAGATCGAAGGGATCGAGGATTTCTCCTGGGACATCATCTGGGCCTCGGCCGGCAGGATCACCGAGGAGGGGTACATCGTGGAGATCGCCATCCCGCTGAACCAGATCCGCTTTCCGCAGGGCGGCGGGGTGCAGACGTGGGGGTTCGAGCTGGGGCGCTCGTATCCGCGCAATGCGCGGCACCGCATCTCGGCGAGCCCGCGGAACCGCAACGAGACCTGCATCCTCTGCCAGGTCAACAAGGTGACGGGGTTCCAGCGGCTGCAGGCAGGCCGGAACCTCGAGGTCGTCCCCACGCTGACGACCACGCGCAGCGACCGCGCCGCCTTTCCGTCGACCGAGCTCGAGCCGGGCGACACGCGGTTCGATCCCGGGGTGAGCGTCCGCTGGGGCGTCACTCCCGCCACGACGGTGAACGCGACGATCAATCCCGACTTCTCGCAGGTCGAGGCCGACGCCGCGCAGCTCGCCGAGAACGAGCGCTTCGCCCTCTTCTTCGAGGAGAAGCGCCCCTTCTTCCTCGAGGGCATCGACTTCTTCGCCACGCCGATCAATGCCGTCTTCACCCGCACCGTGGCCGATCCCGCCTGGGGGCTCAAGGCCACCAGCAAGCAGGGGCGGAACGCGATGGGGGTGTTCGTCACGCGCGACGAGCGGAACAACATCCTCATCCCGTCGAACCAGGGATCGGCGTTCGCCTTTCTCGACGACTCGGTGACGGCCAGCGTGCTCCGCTACCGCCGCGACGTCGGCACGGGCTCGACCGTCGGCGTGCTCTATGCCGGCCGCGAAGGGGACCGCTATCACAACCGCGTCGCCGGCGTGGACGGCTTCTTTCCGGTGACGCCGGCTGCCGAGGTCCGCGTGCAGTACCTCCGCTCCGACACCCGCTATCCGGACGAGTTCGCCGTCGCGTTCGGGCAGGAGAGAGGGTCCTTCGACGGGGGCGCTCTCCGCCTCACGTACCAGCACGTCGACCGCAACTGGATCTGGTTCGCCGGCTATCAGGACTTCGAGCCGGGGTTTCGCGCCGACAGCGGCTTCGTTCCGCGCGTCGACCTCCGCCGCGCCGACGCCGCGCTCCGCCGCCGTTTCTGGGGAAAGCCCACGGACTGGTGGACGAACTGGTCGGTCAGCGTCGACGGTTTGCGGAGCGAGAACCACGCCGGAGTCGTGACCGACGAGACGATGAGGATCGGCTCGACGGTCGGCGGCCCGCGACAGTCGCTGCTCGACGTGAGAGTATCGCGGAACGCGGTCCGCTTCCAGGACCGCCTGCACGAGGGGATGGTCCGCGCTTCGGCGTACTTCGAGATCCAGCCGGGAGCGATCGGAAAGTTCTCGCTCTTCATCGACGGGGGGGAGACCGTCGATTTCGCGAACAATCAGCCGGCCGATCTCCTCCTGTTCGTCCCGTCGGCCGAGCTGAAGCTCGGACGCCACATCAACGCCCAGCTCCGGCGCATCCAGCAGCGGCTCGACGTGCGCGAGGGGCGGCTCTCGGAAACCGCCATCAACGAGCTGCGCCTGGTCTACAACTTCAACGTCCGGTCGTTCGTCCGCGCCATCGCCCAGCATCAGGACACCGAGCGCGACCCCTCCCTCTTCCGCTTTCCCGTGCAGCGCCGGACCGAGTCCCTCTTCTCGCAGCTCCTCTTCTCCTACAAGCTCAACCCGCAGACCGTCCTCTTCCTCGGCTATTCCGACAGCCACCTCGGCATCG
>DATLEX010000320.1:0-4682 GCA_035525045.1 Thermoanaerobaculia bacterium
CCGCCTCGGCCGGATCGATCTTCGCCGCCGCCTCGCTCTCGGTCAGGTAGAGGTAGCCGCTGCCGTCGAGCAGGGACGGGACGCGGTTCGCGCCGAGCAGCGGCCCCCATCGGAACGAGGTCCACTCGCTGGTCAGCGTCAGGTGAATGCCGAGATCCGCGCCGGGGTTCCGGCGGGCATACGCCGCGACCTCCGGAAGCCAGGGGCAGGGGACCATGATGCTGGCGGAGTTGACCAGCCCGGTCTCGAGCGCGCGGAATGACGCGGCGTTCACGCTGTGGGCCATGCCGAGGTCGTCGGCGTGGACGATGAGCAGCTTCGCGTCGCGGGGGTGGCCGAGGCGCTCCTGAAGGGTCGGCTGCGCCGCGGAGGCGACGGCGAGGAGAAGGGCGGCGGCGATGGTCGTGTGCATCAGGTCCCCGTATCTTCGCCGATGGTGATGGCGTCCTCGTCGTAGTAATCGAGCTTGTGCAGAGGCATGACCACGGCGCTGAGGACGTTGAGCACGTGCGCGGCGATGCGCTTGTAGTAGCGGGTGCCGAGGACGAGGGCGGTGGTGGTGCTGGTGTCGTAGGTGGAGCGGGCGATGCGGGCCAGGAGCGTCTCGCAGCGGCGGGTGATGTCGCGTCCCTGCTGGATGAGGGCGATGGCGCGCTCTCGGTCGAACTGGGCGAAGACTTCCAGCGCCTCCTCGAACGACGACTCCACGCCGGCGCGGATGTCGCTGAGGGTCCGCACGATCTCGTCGTCGGGAAGTGGCCCCGAACGAAGGTCGATGATTTCGGCGAGGTTCTTCGCGTAGTCGCCGAGCCGCTCGACGTCCTTCACCAGGCTCATCATGGCCAGGCAGTGCGGGACGTCGTGCCGGTTGTCGGGGATGGAGAGGTGCGCGACCAGCCGCTTGCGGACGCTGCGCTCGAGCCGGTTCACCTCGATGTCGATCTGGTAGAGGCTCTTCCTCGTCTCCGGGCTGGCCTGCCCGGTGAAGAAGATCCCGCCCGCCGTGACCGTCATCTCGAACGTGACGCGCATCATGCGCGTGAAGTCGTTGCCGATCACGGCCAGCGGATCGTCGGAGCGGAAGAGGTTGATCAGGGCGCGGAGCATGCTCAGTTCCCGAAGAACATCATATCGACGACGGCCACCAGGGCTGGAAGGATATAGAACATCCCGAAAACGTAGGTGATGGCTAGGGGGCGCGAGCGCGTGGCCACGTGGGCCAGGCGGCGGGCCGCCCTGAGCGGAATCCGCCGGATCGGGGGGAAGGGGTAGATCAGCAGCGCCGCGATGACGTTGAAGAGGAGGTGGATGATGGCGATGGTGATCCCGGCGTGGGCGTTCACGCCGGCCACGGCCAGGGAGGCCAGAAGCGCGGTTACCGTCGTCCCGATGTTCGCCCCGATGGTGATGGGAAAGACCTGCTGGAGGGTGATGATCCCCGCGCCGGCCAGCGGGATCAGCAGCGACGTGGTGATGGAGCTCGACTGGACCATCACCGTGACGATCGCGCCGATCACGATCCCCACCAGCCCCGACTCGCCGAGAACGCCCATGACCCCCATCTCGATCCGGGCGTGCAGGAGGCTGCGCATGGTTCGTACCAGGAGGATCAGCGAGGAGAAGATGAACACCGCGGCCACGGTGATCATCACCGCGGCCTGAACCTGTGTGCTCGCCGAGACCGCGTTCACGGCCGCTTTCACCGGCCGGAAGCCGGTGCGCAGGACGCCCTCCAGAGGGCTCTCGTACGCGACGCCCTTCGTTCCCCACTCGATCAGGGCGCCGGTGATGCCTTCGGCGGAGCGGCGCAGGAAGCCGGTCATCAGCTCCAGCGGCAGGAGGACGATGACCGCGAAGTAGTTGAAGAAGTCGTGGCAGGTGGCGGCGGCGAAGGCACGCCGGAACTCGTGGCGCCGGCCGATGTGGGCCAGCGAGACGAGGGTGTTGGTGACCGTCGTGCCGATGTTCGCTCCCATGATCATGGGGATGGCGTTGGCGAGGGGAAGCGGGTTCTCGGGCGCGGCGACGAGGCCGACGATCATCGCCGTCGTCACCGAGGAGCTCTGGACGAGCGTGGTGGCCAGGATTCCGACCAGCAGACCGACGAAGGGATTGGCCGTGGCGCGGAAGAAGGACTCGACGAGGTCGCGGCTGAGGAGCTTGAACCCGTCGCCGAGGGCCTTGACCCCGATGAGGAAGATGAAGAGGAGAACCACGGCGGCGACCGCGCGCGCGACTCGCAGCGCTGGCGTCTCCGTCGGGCGGGCGGCGGGTCTTGCAGTGATCGTCACGAAGCTTGCGAGGAGGCTGCGCCCGGATTCCGCATCCGCGTCCGGCGGATGTCCGCGCGGATCGTATCACCGCGGAATCCAACCGGACGTAGAATGCCGTTTCTCACTCGAAATTTCGTAACTTTCTGATCTGTATGAGCTCGCGGCTCTTCGCGGTCGTTCGCGCCTTCGGCGTCGGAGCACTCTTCGTGCTCTTCTGGACCTGGCTCGTGCCCCGATGGCTCGCCGGCGGGCCGCTCGAGCCGGTGAATCGCTGCTCCTGCCGGCCATCACCCTGCCAATGCTGTTCATGGTGGCGATCCTGTGGCTCGTGGTGACCCTCTTCGTGGTCATGTATGAGGAGCCGACCCTGCATCGCCTGTTCGGCGCGCAGTACGAGACCTATCGCCGTCACGTGCGGCGGTGGATTCCACGGCTGACGCCATTTGACGATGCCGAGGCCGTACGGCCGGAATGAATCGGGGCGGCCGTGCGGCCGCCCCGTTCCCATCAAGGTCCCCGTTTCGTCATCTCGCTGACGGCGGTGCCGCCGCCCATCATCGGTGGGAGCTTCGCCTCCACTCGGATCAGAGCGCGCGGCGTCTCGCGCGTCATCCAGTACGTGGTGCCTCCGCCCCCGTCGTCGAGCGGCTCGATGGTCACCTTGTACGTCTGGAAGGTGCCCGCCGGGACCGTCACCGGCTCCTCCCCCTCGACCACCAGCGACCAGTAACGCACGCGCTGCTGCATGCCCGCTTCCGCGGTCCGGAAGGTGGTGCGGTAGCCGGGTGCCAGGGGCATCGAGGCGACGGCCAGCTCCAGCGCCGCCTCGTCGCCGAACACCGGCGCCTCCAGCGCCACGTTGACGGGGATGTTCTGTGCCCCGGCGACGATCGATCCGGTCACGGCCTTGTCGCCGTAGGCGATCTCGACGGTCGCCGGCCCCTGCTTCGCCGTGCGCGAGACCGGCCGCATCGAATTCGCATCGACGACGAACACGTCCGAGGCGTCGCCCATCGGCGTTTTGGCCGTGCTCGTCACGCGGTAGACGGCGTTGCCGCCCGACGTCTCCCGCCTCACCACGCGGGTCCCATCGATCTCCATGGTCCGGCCGCCGGGAAGATTCAGCGTGGTGCGGTAGCTGATCGTCGACGGCCCCACCCGCGCGGAATCGACCACCGGAAGGGGGCTGGTCTTCGCCGCGTCGAGCGCCGTGGCGATCTTCGGCGGCTCGACCGTCGCCGGATCGACGGTGATCGAGGCCAGCTTCTGCCCGATGTCCTCCGGCATGTCCGCCTGATAACGCCCGCCGAGATGCCCGGCCAGGAATCGCTCGATGCCGGCGAACATGGCGATGCGGTTCTCCCGGCCGGCGAAGCCGTGGCCTTCATCGGGCGCCACGATGTACTCGACCGGGCGGCCGAGGTCGCGGACGGCAATCACGATCTGATCGGACTCCGGCTGCTTCACCCGCGGGTCGTTCGCCCCCTGGATGACCAGCAGGGGAGCGTCGATCCGCGAGGCGTGGAAGAACGGCGACTGCGCCTCCATCCTCTCCTTGTCCTCCGGGAGATCGGGGTTGCCCATGCGCATATGGAAGATGGTCTTGATCGGTCCCCAGTAGGGGGGAATCGAGTTCAGGAGCGTGAAGAGGTTCGACGGACCGACGATCGACACGCCCGCCGCGTAGAGATCGGGCGTGAAGGTCAGGCCGGCCAGCGTGGCGTACCCGCCGTACGAGCCTCCCATGATCCCGATCCGGTTCGGGTCGGCCACGCCGCTGTCGATGAGGTACTTCACCCCGTCGGAGAGGTCGTGCTGCATGATCCCCGTTCCCCACTGCTTGTTGCCGGCGTTGAGGAAACGCTTGCCGTAGCCGGTCGAGGCGCGGAAGTTCGGGCTGAGGACGGCGTAGCCGCGGTTGGCCAGGAACTGGTGGAGGGAGTTGTAGCCCCAATAGTCGCGCGCCCACGGGCCGCCGTGGGGAAGGAGGATGGCCGGGAGGTTCCGCGCCTCGACGCCTCTGGGGACGGTCAGCAGGGCGGGGATGCTCACCCCGTCGCGCGCCGTGTAGCGCACCGCCTGCATCGGCGCAAGGTGATCGGATGGGAGCTCCGGCCGCGAGCGGTAGAGGAGCGTGGCGCTGGCCGCGGCGACGTTATAGAGGTATGCGGAGCCGGGATCGACGTCGCGGCTGACGGTCACGACCAGGCGGCTGTCATCGTTCGTCCCCGAGGCGAAGTTCAGCTCGCCGTCGGGCAGGCTCTTCCTCACGTCTTCGAGCGTCCGCCGGAAGGCTTCGGTGCGGGGATAGATCCGCTGCCGGTCTCCGATGTACACCGTCGCCACCAGCTCCTCGGTGGCGTCGGAGAAGATCAGGTCGGAGAGGTCGACCTCGCCCCGCGGATCGGA
>DATLEX010000156.1:0-12718 GCA_035525045.1 Thermoanaerobaculia bacterium
CGGCGCTTACAAGAAGGAGGCTGTCATGGTTCGAAGAATGCTCGTGCTCGCCATCATCATGGGTCTGGTGCCCGCCTGTTCGAGCACCGATCCCAACCGGAGGACCAAGCAGGGGGCGGCCATCGGCGCGGTGACCGGCGCCGCCGCCGGCGCCGTGATTGGCGATCGGTCGGGAAGCCCGCGGACGGGCGCGGTGGTCGGCGGGGTGGCGGGGGCGGCCGTCGGGGCGGCCATCGGCCGGCGGATGGATCAGCAGGAGAAGGAGCTGCGCCAGATCCAGGGGATCGACGTGGAGCGGCCGTCGGAAGGCGAGATCGCCGTCCGCCTCCGGAACGACATCCTGTTCGACTTCGATTCGGCGGAGCTGCGACCTGCCTCCCGGACGACGCTCAGCGCCCTGGCGGAGAACTTCCGCCGCTATGCCGACAACGTCATCGACGTCGAGGGGCATACCGACTCGACCGGGTCGGAGCGCTACAACCAGACCCTCTCGGAGCGCCGAGCCGCGAATGTGGCCGATTACCTGATCGTGCAGGGAGTCCCGGCATCGAGCATCACCGTATGGGGGTGGGGCGAGATGCGGCCGCGGGCGAGCAACGCCACCGCGGAGGAGCGGCAACTCAACCGGCGAGTGGAGATCCGCATCCGGGCGCGCACGACCTAGGGGCGAGGCAGCCCGGAAGCCGCCTTCCGTTATGCCCGCGGCGGCAGTCTTGATACCATCGCAGCGTGGCAGGACGGTACCGCACGGGCGAGGTCTCGGTGGAGCCGCTTGGAACCCGTCCGGCGACCTGGACCTTTGCCCGGCGGCCGGTCGCCGGAGTCGAGCACTCCTATCTGGTCACCGACGCCAACTTCAAGGCTCGAAACCAGTGGGAGTTCGTCGTTCGCGTGCCGAAGAACGCCGCCGAGCGGATCGAAGTCCGGCCGGTGAAAGCGCCGAACGTCGCTGTCTGGGCCGGCCTGGAGCGGCGATCGCTGACCTTCAATCGAGCCAATCGTCAGAAGTACCGCGGCAAGGTCTATTGCCCGGTGGCCCTGGCCGATCCTACCGGGGAGAAATCGCGCACGCTGGTGATGGACAAGTCCGGCCTTCCCCGCTGGTTCGATCAGCTCGACGGCCGGTTGCGCAAGAAGGCGACCGTGGCCAGCACTCGAGGGACCGACGCCGAATCGCTGGTCCTCCTCTGTGAGCCTGGCGATCATCCGTTCATGATCCGTGCGTTCTTCGCCTCGAAGGTGTGGGTGTTGCGCGACGCCGCCTGAACCTCGCGGAGTGCAGCCTGATGGCATGAAGGGCGCATGGTGGCTGTCTGAGCCGTCATGCCTGACGTGGAGATCCACCAGACCAATCAGCCGCCGCAGCCCCCGCCCCGCCAGCCGGAGAGTTCCATCTGGCCCGTCGTCATCGTCGTGCTGGTGGTGGTCGTGCTCCTGGTCGCGTTCGTCTTCATGCGCGGAGATCGGACCAGGCCGGCTGAACAGACCGAGATCGACATCACCCTCCCCGAGACGCGTGTACCGGAGATCGAGGTGCCCGATCGAATCGAGATCGACGTTCCCGACAAGGTCGATGTGAACGTGCAACCGTCGCGGCCCGCCGAGCCACCCCCGGCGCAACCCGCGCCGCAATCGACGCAGCCGCCGTCCTGACCGAGCCGTCGTCGGCGGCTCACCGCACCGGCAGGTCGAAGCCGACCTGCCACCGGTAGGCGGGGTTCAGGACGTCGATCAGCAGCCGCTCCCAGAGCGAGAAGCCGTCCCGTCCCCGCGTTCCAGACGGCGCGCCGGTGGAGCGTCCGGTCGGCGACGATGGCGAGCGCCGCGACGGCCACATAGCACCACGCACCGGTGAGGATTTCGACGTCGGCGGGAACGGCGGCCCGGAAGTAGGTCACCATCCCGGCGATCACCACCACGTCGGTCATTCTGCAGATCCGCAGTTCCTCGGCCGCCCGGAAGATCCGCCCGCGCTGCGGGATCCTCCACCCCCGGCGCAGCGCCCCGAGGACAAGGACGGAGAAGATCGCGCGATGTGCAAGAGAAGTTCCCGAAGAGGCCGGTGACGCCGCCCGCCCGGTCGAAGCCGTGTCGCGGGGGCTCGAGGCTCCACTGGCGACAGCCGCGGTCCGCGGAGCACGGTAGACTCTTCGGTCTCGACATGACGTGGGAAGAAGTCCGGCAGCTCCATTCCGAGGTCGCGGCGAGTCTGGCCGCGTCCGCCGAGCGCATCCCGGCCGATCGCTGGCTCACGCCCCGCGCGGAGGGGAAGTGGACGCCGGCGGAGATCGTCGAGCATCTGAACCTCGTCTACGACGCGCTGCTTCGCGAGCTCAACGGCGGCGGGGCGATGAAGATCCGGACGAAGTGGTGGCACCGGGTCCTGCTGCGCTGGACGCTCGTGCCGAAGCTCCTCCGTGGCGAGCCGTTCCCCGCCGGCGCCCGCGCTCCGCGTGAGACCCGCCCCGCCGCGGCCAACCGTGATCAGCAGGCCGCCGTCCTCGGCTTCCGCGAGCGGGCGGCGCGACTCGAGTCGTCCGCGCAGGAGGCGCTGAACAGCGGGCCGCGGCGCGCCCGGCTCACGCACGCCTATTTCGGCAGCGCGACCGTCAAGGAGGGAGTGCTTCTCTGCGCCCGACACATCGTGCATCACCACCAGCAGATGAAGGAGTCCCTCTCATGAGCCTGGCCGAGGTCCGCGGCCTCTACGCCTACACCGACTGGGCGAACGACCGGATCGTGGCCGCCGAGCCGTTCACGAATCGCTTCCTCGACGTTCTCTTCCACGTGGTGAACCACTCCAACTATCATCGGGGGCAGCTCATCACGATGCTGAGGCAGGTCGGCGCCATCCCGCCGGGTACCGATCTGATCGTCTATCGGCGTGAATCGCCCCCTGGTCCATGAAAGGAGTGCTCGCCATGCGATTTCGGACTCTTGCTTCTCTCGTCCTGCTCCTCTCCGCCTGCGGTCCGTCCGCGCTGGCGCCGATGACGGTTCCGCTCGACTACAGGATGATGGCCGACGCCGTCGAGATCCCGGTACTGCAGGAGTGCGCGGGGGTTGCTTCGGTCGAGGTGGTCGACCGCCGCACCGAGACGCAGCTCGGTACGCGCTTCCTCCAGGACGACCGCGCGGCGACGTACCTCGTGACGGCGGGAGGGGACGTGGCGGCGTGGGTGCGCTCGGGCGTGGACGTCGCGTTGCGGCGTGCGCGGATGAATGTCGGCGCGGCGGCCAGGCCGGCGCTGGTGATCACCGTCGAGCAGGTCTGGACCGAGGAGAGCGTCTACCGGCGCGCCGAATACGACGGGCGCGTCGTCCTGCTCGCCGAGCTCCGGACGCCGAGAGGGGGCGGCGCCTGCTGGCGGGAGCGCGTGGATGGATTCGCCGAGAACTACGGCTACGCGGGGAGCGCCGAGAATTATCAGGAGACGCTCAACCACGCCCTCGACCGCGCCCTGATCCGCATGCTCAACAGCAGCGGGTTCCGCGACGCGGTCTGCATGCCCTGCCCGGCGCGGGTCTGACCGATCAGGCGGCCGCGGCGAGCGCCGAGCCCTGCACTCCCAGGATGCGGTCGACGTGTTGCTGCGTGTTGGGATCGTAGCGGGGCCGCGCCTGCTCGTAGAAGGCCAGCGCCCAGGCGCGGCCGGAAGGCGTCTGGGCCATCCGCTGGTAGAGCGAGACCACGTTCGGTCCTCCGATGAGCAGGGATCGTTCGAACATCGGCATGCCGGGCTCATAGAACGGCCCGTGAGGCGTCCATCACCCCGAATTCTAAAGTAGAGGGTCAGGTCTGAAAACTCTACTTGGCCCCTACATCCGGTAGAGCCCAAGTTAAATTTTCAGACCTGACCCCCTGCCTGCTACACTTCGCGGCGTAGTAGGAGCCTGGGGGTGGCCGTCAACGGCCTGAGATCAGACCCTTCGAACCTGAACCGGTTAGAACCGGCGTAGGGAAGGCACGAAGACATCTCATCATCCTTTCACAGGCCTCCTGGAACGACTTCGTGCGAGGTGCGTCCATGAGGACATCGATTTCCGGTTTCTTTGCTCTTCTCTTCTTCTGCTCGGTTGCCTCCGCGGCCACCCTCGTCGGCACGGCGCGTGACGGTCACGGCCGCCCCATCGCCGGCGTGACCGTGGCCATCGGCGAGGTTCGGACGGTGACGACCAACGCCGCCGGCCGCTTCTCGGCGGCGGTGCCGGAGGGCACCTACCGCGTCCGCTTCTCGCATCCCGGTTTCCGGGTGGAGACGCGGCAGCTGAAGGCCGGCGACTCGATCGACATCGTCCTGCTCTCGGCGCTGGCGGAGACGATCACCGTCTCCGGGATCCGGGCCGAGGACGAGATCCCGGTGACGAAGACCGACATCGGGCGGCAGGAGATCGAGCGGCTCTATCACGGGCAGGAGGTCCCGCTCCTCCTGCGCGACGCGCCGTCGATTACGGCCTACAGCGAGTCGGGAGTTGGCGGGGCGGGGTATTCATACATCCAGCTTCGGGGCATCGCGCCGACCCGGATCAACTTCACCCTCGACGGCGTTCCGCTGGCCGACTCCGAGGACATGGGGACGTACTTCGCCGACTTCCCCGACCTGGCGCGGTCGCTGGAGAGCGTGCAGATCCAGCGCGGTGTCGGCACCTCGACGGTGGGGACGCCATCGTTCGGCGGATCGGTGAACATGGAGAGTATCGCCCTCGACCAGCGGCAGAAGGTGGACGCCACCGTGGCCGGAGGATCGTTCGGGAACCAGCAGGTCTCGGTGGGCTATCACTCCGGCTCGCTGCCGGGGGGGCTGGCGCTGTACAGCAGGCTGTCGTATCTCGAGAACGACGGGTTCCGCGAGAACTCGGCGATGCGCCAGCGGAACCTCTTCTTCAGCGGTTCGAAGGACCTGGGGGCGGGACAATTGAAGCTGACCGGCTTTGCCGGGCACGAGGACCAGCAGTCGTCGTACTACGCCGCGGACGAGGCCACGCTCCGGACGAACCTGCGGGCCAACCCGCTGCGGCCGGAGGAGAAGGACAGCTTCGGATACGACCTGGCGCAGCTCCAGTACATCCGCCCGGCCGGCGACGGGGCGATGACCGCGTCGGCGTACTACCAGCGCGGGTACGGCTGGTTCCGGCTGTTCCGCTCCGGGACCGACACGCTTCGCGAATACCGCCTGGACGGGATGCTCCTCGGCACGATGCTGACGTACTCGCGCAGCTCGGGCCCACTCACGGCAAACTACGGGGTCCACGTCAATCGCTTCAAGCGCGATCACTCGCGCGACAACCTGACGGAAGGGGTGCGCGACTACGCGAACTACGGGGTTAAGGGAGAGGCGAACGCCTTCGCCAAGGCGAGCTACACGCTTGGCCGCTGGCTGTTGTTCGGCGACGCGCAGGTGCGCCAGGCCACGTTCGACTACTACGGGAGCATCGACATTCCAGGCATCCGCTGGACGTTCTTCAATCCGAAGATCGGCGCGCGGTACCGCCTCTCGTCCTCCTCGAGCGTCTACGGATCGGCCGGCATGTCGTCGCGCGAGCCGGCGCGCAACGACATGTTCTTCGGGGAGGACAACCCCTCCGTCGCGCACGACCTGCGGGCCGTGCGACCGGAGCGCGTCGTCAACGTGGAGGCCGGCTGGTCCCATCGCGGGCCGCGGCTCGACCTGGCCGCGAACGTCTATGCCATGGAGTTCCACGACGAGATCGCCGCGACGGGCGAGCTTTCCGACATCGGTCTCGCTCTCCGCCGGAACGTCGACCGCAGCTACCGCCGGGGCCTCGAGGTCGAGGTGGCGTGGCAGCCGTCGGCGATCCTGCGCCTGAAGACCAGCGGGAACCTGAGCCGGAATCGCATCCGGGGGTGGACGCAGTTCTTCGACGTCTACGACGCGCGAGGGGAGTGGATCGGGACTCGGCCGGTCACGTACGGCAACGTCGCGCCGCTCCTGACGCCGTCGCTCATCCTCAGCCAGTCGGTGGAGTACACGCCGTCGGCGGCGTGGCGGGCGGCGATCACCGGCCGCTACGTCGGGGAGTCGTATCTCGACAACACGAACGATCTGAAGACGCCGGCGTTCTTCGCCGCCGACGCCACGCTCTCCGTCGGGCTGACCCGGTCGCTGCGCCTGACTTTGCAGGGGAACAACATCTTCGACAACGACGAGATCTTCTCGAGCGGCTACAGCTATCTGTTCATGAACCGCGACGGGAGCGGCATGGACACCGTCTCGGGCATTCCGTACTACTTCCCGCAGGCGACGCGGAACTTCGTCGTGCTCCTCGATCTGCGGCTGTGACGGCTGTCGAGATCGTCGCCGCGGCGGTGACGGTGGTGAGCATCTGGCTCGCCGCCCGGCAGAACATCTGGTACTACCCGACGGGGATCGTCAGCGTCGCGCTCTACGGATGGATTTTTTTTCAGGCCCGGCTCTACGCCGAGGCCGGCCTGCAGCTCGTGTGGTTCGCGCTGATGATCTACGGCTGGTACCAGTGGCTGTATGGCGGCGAGCATTACACGCCGCTCCCGGTCTCGAGAACGCCGGGAGCGGCGTGGCCGGCGATCCTCTTCGCCGGCGTGATGATGTCGCTGCTGGTGGCCTTCGTTCAGGCGCGGTACACGAACAATCCGGCGCCGCTGATCGACTCGTCGATCGCGGCATTCAGCATCGTGGCGCAGGCGATGACCGCTCGAAAGTGGCTGGAGAGCTGGATCTTCTGGATCGTCATCAATGTCTTTGCCGTGGCGCTCTACATCGAGCGCGCGCTCCACCCGACGGCCGTCCTCTACGGCATCCTCTTTTTCCTCGGCATCAAGGGGTTCATCGCATGGCGCCGGTCGCTCGCGTCTGCCTGACCGGTCCGGAGTCGACCGGCAAGAGCGAGCTGGCCGCCGAGCTGGCGAGGCATTACGGGTGGGACCTCGTCCCGGAGTTTGCGCGGGAGTACGCGCTGCAGAACCGCGGCGAGCTGACGTTCGACGATGTGGAGCCGATTGCGCGAGGGGAGATCGCGAATCTCGAGCGGGCCGGCCGGCAGGCCATCCTCGACACCGACCTCCTCTCCACGGTCGTGTACAGCCGGTACTACTACGGCGGATGCCCTGAATGGATCATCGAGGAGGCTCGCCGCCGCCGGGCCGATCTCTATCTGTTGATGGACACGGACGTCCCGTGGAATGACGATCCCGCCCGCGACGCCGGCGGCGGGGCGCGCGAGGACCTCTTCGACGCCTTTCGTGCCTCCCTCGACGAATTCGAGACGCGGTGGGCGATCGTCAGCGGCGGCTGGGAAGAGAGGCGGCGGAAGGCGCTGGAGGCGATCTCGGCGTGACGTCTCAGATCCCGCCGCTGCGCCGCTCATCCGCCAGGGAGGCTTCCCGCTCCACGCGGTTCGGACCGCTCATCTCGTCGACGAAGGTCTTATCCGACAACGGTACGCCGCTCATGTAGGCGGCGCGGCCGAGCATGTGCGCGGCGACGGGAGCCTTCAGGAAGAAGAGGAGCATGAGGAGGATGGCGCGCGTGGTCACGCCGGGATCGTCCATGTGCAGGGCCAGGCCGATGGCCAGGCATCCGGCGCCGAGGGTGACCGCTTTCGAGGAGCTCGACATCCGCATGTAGAAGTCGGGCATGCGTGTGACGCCGAGCGCCGCCAGGAGAAGGAAGGCGCTGCCGAGCAGGAGAAAGAAGTTGATGACGACGCTCATCGGCGGACACTCCGCTCCAGGTACTTGGCAAAGGCGATCGTTCCGGCGAACCCCACCAGGGCCAGGACGATGGCGGCGTCGAGGAACACCGGCAGGGAGGTGGCGACGACGTACAGCAGGATCACGCCTACCGACAGGATAGCCATCAGGTCCAGCGCGACCACCCGGTCGGCCACGCTGGGGCCGCGCGCCATCCGTAAGAACGCCAGGACGAGCGCGATGCAGAGCATGATGAAGCAGATGTCGAGTACCGTCACCGCATCACCTCCAGGATCCTCTTCTCCACCCCTTCCTTGATCTCCCGGCGGACGCTCTCGATGTCGAACGTGTACATGGAGTGAATGTAGAGAACGCGCCGGTCGGCCGATACGTCGAGAGTGAGGGTGCCGGGAGTGAGCGTGATGAGGTTCGCCAGAAGCGTGATCTCGCCGTCCGTCGTGACGTCGAGCGGGATGGCGATGATGGCCGGGCGGGCGTGGTGCGTCGGAGTCAGGATGTCGTGGGCCAGGCGGAGGTTGGCCACGACCAGGTCGCGGACGAAGTGCGCCACCAGTCGTGCCGTCCGATGGATCTTCGAGAGGTAGGCCTCGGCGCCCACTGCCCGGCGGGTGATGAAGAGGGTGAAGAGGCCCATGACGAACCCGGTCAGGAGTGTCCCTACCGTGACCCGGCCGATGGCGAGCGCCCAGAAGACGGCCAGGATCATGTTCCAGGCAAAGGTCTGCGTTGCATTCATGGCAGCACCGCCCGCAGGTAAATCGTTCGATCGAGGATCTGCTCGGAGGCCTCGAGGCTGATTTCGAACAGCCACCCCGCTCCCAGTCCGATGGTCACCGTCAGGAGCGCCAGGATGGCGATGGGGATCATCATCCTCCACGCCGCTCCCGGCAAGGGAGGCTCGACTTCCTGCGGTGCCGGCTTCCAGAAAACCTCGTTCCAGATCTTGGTCATCGAGAACAGGGTGAAGAATCCCGTGGCCACGGCCGCCGTGACGGCCACATACGCCTCGGCCGCGAGGCCTGCTCGAATGAGGCCGAGCTTGGCGAAGAACCCCGAGAGCGGAGGGATCCCGGCGAGAGACATGGCCGGGATGAGGAAGAGGATTGCAAGGAACGGGCTCAGGCGCTGGATTCCGCCGAGACGGCTCAGCTCGTACGTCCCCCGGATCCGGTGCACCACGCCGCTGACGAAGAAGAGGTTCGTCTTCACGATGATGTGGTGGAGGACGTAGAAGATCGACCCGGCCAGGGCCAGGCGGGTGAAGATGCCCAGGCCCATGATCATGTATCCGATCTGGCTGATGATGTGGAAGGAGAGGATGCGCCGAAACTCGTTCTGAGCCATTGCGCCGAGAACTCCGGTGACCATCGTGACGCCCGCCACGATGAGGATCAGCCCGTGCGTGAAGTCGATGTTGTCGACGAACAGCAGCGTGAATACACGGATGAGAGCGTAGACGCCGACCTTCGTCAGGAGCCCGGCAAAGATGGCCGAGACGGCGGCGGGCGGGGTGTGGTAGGAGGCCGGCAGCCAGAAGAAGAGAGGGAAGACGGCGGCCTTGATGCCGAAGGCGACGAAGAAGATCAGGGAGATCGCCGCCACGAGCCCGGGCTGCGTCGCGCTCCCCAGGGACTCGGCGATCTCGGCCATGTTCAGCGCGCCGGTCACGGCGTAGACCAGGCCGACGCCCATCAGGAAAAAGGCGGAGGAGGCGAGGTTCAGCGTCACGTACTTGATTCCCGACTCCATCTGCGGCCTCTCGCCGCCGAGGACCATCAGCACGAATGACGAAATCAGCATGACCTCGAACCAGACGTACAGATTGAAGATGTCTCCCGTGAGAAAGGCCCCGCAGACACCCATCATTAGCAGGGCCGTGAGCGGGTAGAAGCCGAACTGCTCGTGGCGCCGGTCCATCGAGGCGAGGGAGTAGACGACCGTGGCCATCCAGATGATCGCGGAGACGAGCACCATCAGCGAGCTGAGGAGATCGGCCACGAAGACGATGCCGAAGGGTGCCGGCCAGGAGCCGAGCTCGGTCACGCTCACCCCGTTCCGGCGGACGGACGTGAGGAGAACGATCGACGCAACCAGAAGGGCCGCCGAGGAGACGACGGCGACGGTCCGCTGCACCCGGCGCGATCGCCACGCCAGCATCGACGCGGCGGCGCCGAGCAGGGGGATGAGGATGGGAAGAATCAGCAGAACGTTCATTCTTCCGTCGTGGTGAAGGCGTCGAGATCGTCGGTCCCCACCGCCTTGTAGGTTCTGTGGAACAACGCCAGGGCGAAAGCCAGGACGCCGAAGCCGATGACGATCGCGGTCAGGATCAGCGCCTGGGGGACCGGATCGGCCATGGCGAGGGCGGCCTGCTGATCCGTCTCGACGATGGGCGGTCCGCCGCGCACGAGCCCACGGCCGGCGGCGGCGACGAAGATCAGGAGATTCGAGGCATGGCCCAGCAGGGCCAGCCCGATGATCAGTTTCACCAGGCTGCGGCGGAGCATCATGTAGAGCCCCGTCGCGTAGAGGACGCCGATCACGATGGCCAGGAGCGCCGGCACTACTCTTTCTCCTCCTCTTGGGTCAGCGAGAGGATGATCATCAGCGTCGCGCCGATCACCACGAAGTAGACGCCCACATCGAAGATCAGCGGCGTTCCCACGGCCGTCTTCTGAATGCCGATCCCGACGTCGATCCATTTGCCGGTCAGAAAGCCTCCTCCGGTGATGATCCCCGGCAGGCCGCTGAGCAGCGCGATGAACAACCCGGTGCCGACCAGGAAGTGCGGATCGATGCGGATGGCCCGCCGCGCCGCGTCCGCGTCCCAGGCGAAGACGTAGAGGGCGAACGCCGTCGCCGCCAGCAGCCCGCCGGCGAATCCTCCGCCGGGCTGGTTGTGACCCCGAAACAGGGTGTAGATCGAGAAGAGGATGAGCAGCGGGATGAGGTAACGTGCTGCCGTCCGGAGGATGAGCGAGCTCATCGCCGCGCCTCCGACCGCATGCGGAGCAACGCATAGACTCCGATGGCGGCGATGCCCAGCACGGTGATCTCCCCCAGCGTATCGAGGGCTCGGAAGTCGACCAGGATCACGTTCACGATGTTGCGACCGTGGGCCTTGGCGACGGCGTTCGCGGCGTAGAACGCGCTGAGATCAGGCCGTGTGTCTTCGGCCTGGGCAGCCAGGACGAGCACGGTGATCAGGCCTCCCACCATCGTTGCCACCGCCGCATCGCGCAGCCGCGCCGGCGCGCTGGTGAGCTTGGTGTAGCGCGGGAGCCTGTAGATCACCAGCACAAAAAGGATGACCGTCAGGGTCTCGATGACGAACTGCGTTATCGCCAGGTCGGGGGCGCTGAACAGAATGTAGATGATGGCCACCGAGTACCCCGCCACCCCGATGGCGGCGATCGATCCGAGCCGCGACTTCGCGCGCGCGGCGACGATGGAGCTGGCCACGATGAGCATCGCCACCACGACCTCGTACACCGTCGCGTCGCGCGCGTCGAACGGCACCCGGACCCCCCCCGCCCACCAGGCGGCGAGCACGACCAGCCCCACCAGTGTCAGAAGGATCACCAGGAGATAGCGGCGGAGGTAGCCGCTCTGCAGGACGCCCGACTGCCACTTCGCCACGGCCATGCTCCCGCGGAGAAAGAGCGAGTACCACCAGGTCGGCCCGTGTGCCGCGATCCACCGCAGCGGCTCGGCCAGCCGCACCCACCGCGGGCGCGTTCGGTAGAGGAGCAGCCCGGCCGCCGTTGCCGCCGCGGCCATCAGCAGCGGGGCGTTGATGCCGTGCCAGAGCGATACGTGAAGCTCACCGGCCAGATGGTGGACCGCCCCGGCCGCCGGCGCCAGCAGCGCCGCGGTCACCGCGCCGGGGAAGATCGCCAGCAGCAGGCCTGCCGATGCCAGGAGAAGCGGCGGGACCCACATGCCGGGCGAGGGATCGTGAATGTCATCCCGAGCGTGGCGAGGGATGACGCCGAAGAACGGCCGAATGACCACGAGGGCGGCCGAGGCGGCCAGGAGCACCGCCGTCGCATAGATGGCGATCTTCAGCGGCACCTGCCACGGGCCGGTCGCGGCGACGGCCAGCACCACCATCTCCTTCGCCGCGAAGCTGAGGACCGGGCCGAAGGCGGCCAGCGACACCCCGCCGAGAACCGCCGCCGTTGCGGTGTAGGGCATCAGGCGCCGCAGGCCGCCGAGCTCGAGCACGTCGCGAGCGCCGGTCTCATGGTCGATGATCCCCGCCACCAGAAAGAGCGCGGCTTTGTAGAGCGCGTGCGCGAAGAGGAAGACGATGGCCGCCTTCACCGCCTCCGCCGAGCCGATCCCGAGAAGCATGACCATGCTGCCGAGGGCGCTGACGGTGGTGAAGGCGAGGATCCGTTTCAGGTCGGTGGACATCACGGCCATCACCGCTCCGGTCAGCATGGTGGCCGCGCCGGCGACGGTCACCACGGCCGTCCACTCGTCGGTGCCGCCGAGCGTCGCCAGGAGGCGCGCCAGCAGGTAGACGCCGGCCTTCACCATCGTCGCCGAGTGGAGGTAGGCGCTGATCGGCGTCGGGGCTTCCATGGCCGACGGAAGCCAGAAATGGAACGGCACCTGTGCCGACTTCGTGAACGCGCCGAGGAGCACCAGGGCCAGGATCGGCAGATAGTGGGCGTGCCCCCGGATGGCGTCGGCCTGCAGGACGATCGCGGAGAGCTCGAAGCTGCCGGCCGCCGCTCCGAGCAGGACCAGTCCCGCCAGCAGGGCCATCCCGCCCCCGGCGGTGACCAGCAGCGCCTGCAGCGCGGCGTCCCGCGCAGCCTCCCGCTCGTGATCGATGCCGATCAGCAGGTACGAGGAGATGCTGGTCAGCTCCCAGAAGATGAAGAGCGCCATCAGGTTCTCGGCGGTCGTGATGCCGAGCATGGCGATCATGAAGAGCGTCAGGTACGACCAGAACCGGCCCATGTCGCGCCGCCCGGCCAGGTAGTGGCCGGCGTA
>DATLEX010000158.1:0-16083 GCA_035525045.1 Thermoanaerobaculia bacterium
CGGCCACACCTGGCCGGGTGGCGCCGAAGTGCCGGAGTGGTTCATGGGAAAGACGATCAAGGACTTCGACGCGACGGCCGAGATGTGGCGCTTCTTCCAGCAGCATCCGCAGCGCGGCGGCAACTGACGCGCGCCAGCGCCTGCGCAAACACGCCTCCGCCCAGCCGCCACCGCGCGTCTTCGGGCGGCGCTGCGAAGACTCATGCCGGCTCGACCTGATGCTCGTATGATGGTCCGCTCGCACTCGATGAGCGTGAGGTCCGAGGTCGCCACTGTCTCCGAATGCTGAGGAGATCCCGAACCTTGGCCGCTCCTGATTCATGAAACAACCAGGCGATCACGGCACCCGATTCGGCGTAAAGGATCGACGCTCGCTTCTTTCCTCGTCGAGCAGATCGAGGGCCCGCCCTGGGAGGAGAAGCCGCTTCAACCGCGGATAGACGGCGGAGTCGTTGGCCGTACCAACCGTAGCACGTCCCTGGCGTGCCAGCGCGAGGAGCTGAGGGGAAGCGCCGCCGCGGGACGAGGACGCGCCAGGCGGGGAGAGTTCGGCAATCGGTTCACCGCGGTCGGTGACGACGATCCACTCACCGGCGCGCGCTCGCCGGAGATAGTCGTTTCGCCGCGATATGCGCCAGTCGTATCGCCCCACACCACGATCGTGAACGCCAGCAGGGGCGCGGACATCAGGCACGGTACGTCCGCCGCACCCACGCCCCCTCGTCGGGGCTGAGCGGCTCCCCGACCGCCGCGGCGGCGCGCACCTGCTGCTCGTTGCGCATGCCCAGCAGGACGCATGCGGTCTCGTTGCCGGTGAGCAGCGCTCCGATCACTCCGTGCAGCACCGGCTCGCCGTGCTCGTCGAAGTGCCTGCGCAACGCCTCGGCGGCCCGCCGGTAGCGCGCGATCGCCTCCGGGTCGCTGAAATCCCCGATCCGGCTCCGAAAATCTCCCTCCGGAAACTGCCGCGGCTCGGCGTACTTGCCGAGCAGCAGCCCGTGCTTGATCGGCGAGAAGAAGGCCACGCCGAGATCGTGCTTGTCGACCCACTTCTTCAGGCCGCTCGACTCGTACTCGTCGTCGAGGATGTTCCGGTACGGCTGCACCACGTCGGGGTCGACGCGCCCGATGAGCTTCATGATCTTCTTCGAGTCCCAGTCGGAGAGACCGATGAAGCGGATCTTCCCCTCCTCCCGCAGCCGGCGCATCACCGCCAGGGCGTCGTCGAACCAGACGTCGTCGGGACCGAAGTCGCAGTGGTGAAAGTAATAGAGGTCGATGACCTCGGTGCGGAGGTTGCGCAGCGAGCGCTCGCACTGCTGCCGCATGTACTCCGGGTCGTACCAGTGGCCGGACGGCCCCTTGATCCAGCCGAACTTCGTGGCCAGGAAGACCTCGCCGCGCGGCACTTCGCTCCAGACCTCCCCGATCAGCGACTCCGCGTGCCCGCCGCCGTATGCGTCCGCGGTATCCCAGTGCGTGATCCCGGAGCGATACGCCGCGACGATGGCCTCCTTCGCCGCGCGGTCGTCGTGGCCGCTCCAGCCGACCGAGACCCCTTCGCTCACGTGCGGCCCGCCATGCCCCCACGTGCCGAGGCTGACCGTGGGGACCTGGGCGTTCGTTCTGCCGAATCGGATGTGTCGCATGGGATGCAGCGCGATGCTAATGCAAATGCACGAGAAAGCTGGGGCTCGGGGCTCAGGGCTCGGGGCTCGGAGGTGG
Organism: Thermoanaerobaculia bacterium; assembly: GCA_035525045.1. GTDB lineage: Bacteria > Acidobacteriota > Thermoanaerobaculia > Gp7-AA8 > Gp7-AA8 > DATLEX01. Next base: position 1,726 of record DATLEX010000158.1, read on the forward strand.
TGCCGCTTTGGAGCGAGAGCGGGGACGACCCCCGAGCCCTGAGCCCTCTCTCCTTGACAGAGGCGCCATCCTGAATGAGCATTCATTCAGACATGACCCCACCGACTCCCCCTGCCGCTCAGCAGGAGGCGGCCCGCGCCACCACCAAGCGCGACCGCATCCTCCGCGCCGCCGTCGAGGTCTTCGCCCGATCCGGCTACTTCAACGCCCGGGTCTCCGACGTCGCCAAGGCCGCCGGAGTCGCCGACGGAACCATCTACCTCTATTTCGATGGGAAGGAAGACCTCCTCGTCACCATTTTCCGGGAGCACACGCGGAGTTACCTGCAGTCGCTCCGGGCCGGCCTGGCCGGCGTCTCGCGCCCGGAGGACCGGGTGCGCAGCGCGATCCGCCATCACCTGGAGACGCTGGGGCGCGACCGGGCCCTCGCCATCGTCTGCCAGGTCGAGCTGCGGCACAGCCTCAAGTTCATGAGCCTGTTCTCGCAGGAGGAGGTCGCCGACTACCTCGACATCCTGCGGTCGATCGTCGAGGAGGGGCAGAGCGAGGGCGTGTTCCGCCGCACCCTGCACCCGCAATTGGTGGCGAAGGCGATCTTCGGGATCCTCGACGAGATGGTGACCTCATGGATGCTCTCCGAGAAGGAGTACGCCCTCGCCGACCAGGCGGAACAGGTGGCCGACCTGGTTCTGACGGGCCTGCTGTAGGGATGTCATCCCTCTGGCTTGTCCCTCCGAGCCCTGAGCCCCGAGCCCCGAGCCCTCATCCTCTAATGACAACCCTCACCCGCCGCGACTGGACCTTCCTTGCCGTCTGCGCAGCGGTGACGGTGGCGTCGCTCCTGGTCATCGCCCGCTACTTCGCGGCGGCGTTCCAGGAGGCGTCGATCGACTTCCGGTACGACCGCGGCCAGTCGCGCCAGGTGGCGCTCGATCTGCTGCGCGCGCAGGGGCTCGACCCGGCCGGCATGAAGCACGCCGTGGTCTTCGAGTCCGACGACATCGCCCGCATCTTCCTGGAGCGGACGCTGGGACTCGAGCGCGCCAACGAGGCCATGTCCGCGGAGGTGCTGGTGTGGTACTGGCGGCACCGCTGGTTCCGGCCGCTGCAGGAAGAGGAGTACGCGGCGGAGATCGCACCGACGGGTGAGCTCGTCTCCTTCTCGCGCACGATCCCGGAGTCGCAGCCGATGCCGGAGACCGACGACGGAACCGCGCGCGCGGCCGCCGAGGAATTCCTGCGGCGGGCCGGCGTCGAGCTGCAGTCGATCGAGCTGGTCTCGGAGAGCGAGCGGAAGCTGCCGGCGCGCGTGCAGCGCATCCTCACCTTCGAGTCGAAGTCGATCCGGCCAGGGGGCGCGCCGTACCGCTACGTGCTCACCGTCGACGGCGGTTCGGTCAGCAGTTTCGCCCGCCGGCTCAGAGTCCCGGAAGAGTGGATCCGGTCGTACCGCGAGCTGCGATCGAAGAACGAGTCGGCCGGGCGCGTCACGCTGATCTTCATGATGATCACCATGATCGCGGCGCTGGCCGTGTTCATCGCCCGGCTCCGCCGCGGCGAGCTGCGCATCCGCTTTCTCCTGATCATCGGCGCGGTGACGGCGGTCCTCGTGGCCGGGGTGACGGCCAATTCCTTTCCGGCGGTGCTGTCCGGCTATGACACCACCACCTCCTATCCCGCCTTCATCGCCCAGCTCGTGCTGGTCGTGCTGATTCAGAGCATCGGCAGCGCCATGCTGCTGATCGTGATCTGCGGCGCGGGCGAGGTGCTGTATCGCCAGCGCCTTCCCCAGCACCTGGCCATCCCCCGCCTCTGGACCCGCCGGGCGCTGGCTTCGAGGAGCGTCTTCCTCTCCCTCGTCCTCGGGTACACGCTGGTCGGATTCTTCATCGCCTACCAGGTGACCTTCTACATCGTCGCCGCGGAGCTCGGCGCCTGGGCCCCGGCGGACATCCCGTACGACAACATGCTCAGCACGGCCATCCCGTGGGTGGCCGTGCTCTTCGCCGGATTCTTCCCCGCCTTTTCCGAGGAGTTCCTCTCGCGCGCCTTCTCCATCCCCTTCTTCGAGCGGGTGTTTCGATCGCGCCTCTTCGCCATCGTCCTGGCCGGATTCATCTGGGGCTTCGGGCACGCCACCTATCCTCAGCAGCCCTTCTACATCCGCGGGATCGAGGTCGGCCTGGCCGGCGTGCTCCTCGGATTCCTCATGTACCGCTACGGGCTGCTGGCGCTGCTGATCTGGCACTACACCGTCGACGCCGTCTATACGTCGCTCCTTCTCTTCCGCTCCGGGAATGCGTACTACGTGACCTCGGCGACGATGGCCACGCTCGTCTTCGCCTTCCCGCTGATCGCCTCGATCGTGCTCTACGTCCGCAACCGCGGCTTCGTCCCCGACGATGACCTGACGAATGCGGCCTTGCCGGCGCCCTCCCCACCGCCGCCGCCACCGCCCCAGCCGGAAGACGTCCCGCTTCCGCCGGCGGTGGCCCCGTCGCGCCTGCGCGTGGCGGGCGCCGTCCTCGCCGTGGCCGCGGCGGCGGCGTTGATCGCCTTCCGGCCGGCGACGCCTCAGGACGTAGTCGACTATCGCATCGACGGGGAGACCGCCAAGAGCAGCGCGGCGGAGCACCTGCGGGCCCTCGGCCAGCCCGTTCCCTCGAGAGTGGCCGCCATTCCGGTCAGCGGCTTCCGGTCGTGGAACCCGGACTCGCCGCGCGAGGAAGGGGGAGCGCCCGGCGGCTTCGACGAGGTGGCGGCGACCTACATGGTCCGCAACGGGATGCCGGTCCGGAGGCTGAACGAGATCATGCGGAGGGAGATCCACGCCGCCACCTGGATGGTGCGCCTCTTCGATCCGGGCGTGAAGACGGAGTATTTCGTCGAAGTCGATCCGCGAAACGGACGCGTGGTGGGGTATCACAAGTACGCCGACGAGCGCGCGCCGGGAGAGAGACTCGAGCGCGAGGCGGCGCTGGAGATCGCCTCGCGCGCGTTCGGCCGGTACGGCTCCGACCCGAGTCTGTTCACCGTGCGGGAATCGCTCTCCTTCCAGCAGCCGGAGCGGCGGGACTGGCTGTTCCACTTCGAAGGGCGCACGCCGCTGGTGGCCGAGGCGGTGCATCGTGTCAGCGTCCGGGTCATGGGCTCCGAGGTGACGGAGCTCGTGAATACGGTGCGCGTGCCGGAGGCCGTCTACCGCGAGGCCGAGCAACAGACGATCGAGACCATCGCCCTGCTCGTGCTGAAGATCGGCGGGATCATCGCCGGGCTGGCTCTCGTGATCGCCGGCGCCATCCTGGCCACCCGCCGCGGCGGGACAGCGTGGCGAAAGGCCGGACGCCTGACAGCGATTCTCGCCGTCATTCCCATCGCCGGCGCCGCCATCCGCGGCGACCGGACGCTGTTCGCCTACAACACCTCGGTGGCGTGGGAGACCTTCCGCCTGAACGTGATCACCGACGTGGTGCGGACGGCGGGCGTGCAGGTCCTGCTTCTGTTCCTGGCGCTGGCCGGCACCATGGCGCTGGTTCCCCACGCTTCGCGGCTGCTCGGCCGCGAGGGGCGGGCGCGCCTCGGCCGCGCGGCGGCCCTCGGGGCGGTGACGGCGGTGGCGATCGCCGCGGCCGTCGCGGAGCTGGTCTGGAGAATCGGCCTGAGCTTCCCCTCGCGGATGCGCATCGACGAGCTGTCGATCCCTCCATCGATCGCCCTTCCGCTGCCGGCGCTGTTCGAGATGGGCCAGGCCGTGTTCGGGGCGATCCTGCTCAGCGCCGCGGTGGCGCTCTACGCCACGGCCGTCAGACCGTGGCGCAGGCAGTGGCTCGCCGCCGCGGTGACGATCGGAATCGTCTTCTGCCTGATGCTCGATGTGAACGCCGGCCCGCGCGAGCTTCCGCTGATGCTCGCCCTCACCGCCGCGCTGACCACGGTGGTGTGGCTCGTCGCGCGGCGCATCCTGGACGGGCATCTCCTGGCCTGGCCGGCGGCGATCCTGACCGCGTCGCTGGTGCAGAGCGGCGCGGCCCTGCTGCAGAACCATCGCCCCGACCTGCTCCTGCAGGGGGGCATCCTGCTGGCAGTCGCCGCTCTGATGGTGATCTGGCTGGTGTCATCCCGAGGGATGACAGGGGTCACGCCCCGGCCGACAGGCGCCGCTCTTCCACCATCAGACAGCGGTCCTGCACCACCTTGATCCCCGCCTCGGCGAGCCGCCGCGCGGCCTCGTCGTTTCGGATCCCGAGCTGGAACCAGACGCTCCTGGGGCGCGCCGCCACGATGTCGTCGACGTGGGGCGGGATGTCGTTCGGACGCCGGAAGACGTTCACCATGTCGACGGAGCGGCCGATCTCGGCGATCTTCCGGAAGACCGGCTTCCCGAGGATCTCCTTCACTTCGGGAAAGTACACTGGCACCGGGATGATCTCGTAGCCGGCCGCAGCCATGTGGGCGGGGACGTAATGGGACGGCTGATCGGCGTGCGACTCCGGTTTGATGCCGAGCACGGCGATCGTTTTCGTCTCGCGCAGCAGGGCCAGGATGCCCTTCGAATCAGTGATGAGATTGCTCTGCCAGTCGGACATTCGGTGCTCCAGGTGGAAAATTTTGGGGCGCCGAGGGTACCAGAGTTCGAATCCGGAATACGGTCCCCTCCCCCTCGCTTCTGATCACAAACCAAAGTCATGGATGGCACTTGCATGAGACGAGCCGTTGCGATCGCCGCGCTGCTGCTGTTCCCCGTTCTGGCCTCGGCAGCCACTGAGCGCTACGTCGTGGCGCTGAAGGGGGGCGGGCCGGCCTTGCGTGGCGCCCTGCTCCTGCGCGACATCGATTCCTCGATCGGGCCGCGGGAGCGCGCGGTGGCGAGCTTCCGCAACCTCGATGCCTTCGCGGCCGACCTGACGGAATCGGAGGTCGCGGCCCTCCGCCTCTCCCCCGGCGTCCGCTATGTCGAGCCCGTCGCGGAGCGGCGGATCCTCGGTTTCCCGGGGGCGCCCGCCACCGACGCCTCCCGGAACGTCGATGGACAGACCATCCCGGCCGGCGTCGACACCGTGCGCGCGCGCGAGGTCTGGGCCGTCACGCGCGGCGAGGCGGCGAACGTCGTGGTGATCGATACCGGCGTGGACTACCGTCATCCCGATCTCGCCTCCGTCTGGGCCGGCGGGTTCAACGCCATCACCCAGTCGGCCGATCCGATGGACGACCACAGCCACGGGACGCATGTCTCCGGGACGATCGCCGCGGCCGACAACGACTTCGGGGTCGTGGGGGTCGCTCCGCGGGTCCGCCTATGGGGGGTCAAGGCACTCCGGGCGGACGGGGGGGGGACGTCCGACCGGGTCATAGCGGGCATCGACTGGGTGATCGGCCAGAAGAAGGCGCTGGGCGGCAACTGGATCATCAATCTGTCGCTCGGCGCCGCCCGTCAGGTCGTGGCCGAGCGCGAGGCCATTGCCCGTGCCGTCAACGAGGGAATTCTCGTCGTGGCGGCATCGGGGAACGAGTCGACGAGCGCTCTGCCGGCACCGGTCTCGTTCCCGGCCGCTTATCCCGGCGTTCTCGCCATCGGCGCGGTCGACGGTCAGCTCCAGCACGCATCGTTCTCGAACCGGGGACCGGAGCTCGGCGCGGTCGCGCCGGGAGTGGACATCCTCTCCTCGGTCCGCACGGGCACCGGCTCGCTCAGCGCCGTGCTGTCGGCGGAGGTGAACTACGTCGGGGCGGGGCTGGCCGGCTCGCCACGCGGCACGGTGTCGGGGCCGTTCACGTTCTGCGGGGTGGGACGTGAACAGGACTTCACGGCGGCCGTGGCCGGACGGATCGCCGTGATCCGGCGCGGCGGGGAGATCACCTTCGCCCTGAAGGCGAAACGCGCCAAGGCCGCAGGGGCGACGGCCGTGGTGATCGTGAACCACGACTCGAGCCCGCTGAACTTCACGCTCCTCGACCCGAACGATCCGACGTCGAGCTCGTTCGACTGGCCGGTGACGATCGCCCTCTCGAATGCGGATGGCGATCATCTGATTGCCTCCTCGACGCCGGCGATCACCGTCAAGAACGTCAACGACGACTACGAATCGAATACCGGCACGTCGATGGCGGCACCTCACGCGGCCGGAGTGGCGGCGCTGGCATGGTCAGTCGCCCCCGCGGCCACGGCGGCGGAGGTCCGGAACGCGCTCATCATGCAGGCCACCGATCTCGGCGCGCCCGGCTTCGACACGCTCTACGGACATGGCCTCCTGAACGCCCTCGAGTCGGCGAAGATGCTGAATCCGGCGGCGTTCGGCTCGCCGTCCACGCCTCCGAGCGACCCGGAGCCGAGCGGACGGAGGATCCTGCGCCGCGGGCGGGGGTAGGCGCTTACCAATTTCTCACCGACAAAGTTTTGCGAGCCGAAAAGCCGGGCACGGGCGCGGGCTCGGGCGCGGGCACGGGATCGGGATCGGGTCGCGATGTGTTGTGAGTCATGCGGCGATTCCTTGGGTGAAGGGATCCTCGGCGATCATGATCATGTTCCTCATGGCAGGATCATGCACAGTCGAGCCCGGGCCCGAGCCCGAGCCCGGCTTTTCCAATTCTGCTGCCACGCAGTGGCCTCATTTTCCGGGAGCAGTCCCGGAAAATGCTTAGAATCTTCCAATGCCCATTCAGCATGCCGTGCTCCCGTTCGTGTTCGTCGCGCTGGCCCTCGCTCCGGAGCTGCCGGCGCCCCGTGCTCTCTTCGAGAACGAGCCGAGGGTGGAGGTCACCGAGTCGGGGATGACCATCGTTCACGCGCCGCAGTACCACGTGCTCGTGGCGCGCGTCGCCGACGACGGCTCGCTCGTCACCGGCTGCGCCAACACGGAGGAGGCGATGAGGGCGATGCTTCACCCGCCCGCCCCCCCGCAGTCACGGTCGAAGGAGCGGTGACGTGCGCCGGCTCGCGATCTCCCTCGTCGTCGCGTTGCTCCTTCCGTCCGCGCTTTCCGCGACGCGCATCACGATCCTGACCAACGACCCGCCTCTCACGGGCTTCAACGACCCGACGCCGGCCGAGCCGGTCGGCGGCAACAGCGGCACGACGCGGGGCGAGCAGCGGCTCATCGCCTTCCGCCACGCGGCGGCGATCTGGGAGGAGCTGCTCGACAGCGACGTCGAGATCATCGTCCGAGCCCAATTCTCGCTCCCCGAAAACTCCACTCCCTGCACCGAGACCAGCGCCACCCTCGGCGCGGCGGGGCCATCGAGGAGGGTCTCGAACTTCGCAAACGCGCCGCGGCGGGACGTGCTCTACCCGATCGCCCTGGCCAACAAGTACGCCGGCCGGGATCTCCTTCCGCCGATCCCCGACATCGAGGCCTTCTTCAACGCCGACCTCGACAACGCCACCTGCCTCGGCACCCGCAAGTGGTACTACGGCCTCGACGCGAAGAGCGGCGACGACGTCGACCTGGTGGTCGTCCTTCTGCACGAGCTCGGGCACGGCCTGGGGATGTCGGGCAGCCTGAACGTGACCACGGGAGAATTCTCCGAGGGCCTGCCGAGCGTCTTCGAGATCAACACCCTCGACCTCGCCTCCGGCCTTCATTTCGACCAATTGACTGCCGAGCAGAGGAAAGCCGCCGTGATCAGCGGCAACCAGACCGTCTGGAGCGGCCCCTCGACACACGACGCAGCCGGGAGAACCCTCGATGCCATGGCCGTGCTCACCATCAGCGAGCCGCAGGCGGTGGCCGGCGTGTACGAGATCAACCCGGCGGCGTTCGGGCCGCGGGTCGAATCGAGGCCGGTGGCCGGCAGAATCGCCGCGGCGCTCGACGAGGCCGACACGGCCGGCCCGGCCACGACCGACGGCTGCTCGGCGTATACGAATCCCGCGGAGATCGCCGGGCGCGTGGCGCTGGTCGACCGCGGCTCGTGCACGTTCGTGGAGAAGGCGCTCCGCGCCCAGGCCGCCGGCGCCCTCGGAATCATCGTCGTCAACAACGCCGAATGCGGTTTGCCGCCGATGGGAGGAGCGAGCAGCGCCGTCGGCATTCCCGCCGTCGGGATCGCCAAGGCCGATGGCGACGCCATCCGGCAGTCGCTGGCGCAGGGGGCGGTCGACGGCGCGCTGCACATCAATCCGTCGCTGCGGTCGGGAACGAGCACGGCCGGCTATGTGCGGCTGTACGTCCCGTGCGCGCTGTCGCGGGGCTCGTCGATGTATCACTGGGACATCAGCACGTCGCCGAACCTGCTGATGGAGCCGTTCATCAACGACGACCTGCCGCACGGCGTCGACGTGACCATCCAGCAGATGCTCGACATCGGCTGGACGCAGCCGCCCCTGTTACCGGACGAGAGCCCCGGCGGCCGCCGCGTGCTGCGACGTGGAAGGTGAAGGGCAGGGCAACGTGTCATTCCGAGCGCCGCAGAGCGCGAGGAATCCCCTCCACTCGAACGCTCCCCGCTCCGCCGGCGGGGGATTCCTCGCCGTCTCCGCGGCTCGGAATGACACGAGTTACAGATAGAATCCCTCGCCGCGAGCGTGCGGCGAGGAGACCACACCGATGCGGATCGGCATTCCGACCGAGATCAAAGACAACGAATACCGCGTGGGGATGACGCCGTCGGGCGTCCGCGACCTCACCTCCGACGGCCACACCGTCTTCGTCGAGAAGGGGTCCGGCTCGGGCAGCGGCTTCGCCGACGAGGAGTACGCCGGCGCCGGAGGGAAGATCCTTCCCGACGCCGAATCCGTCTACAACGAAGCGGAGATGATCGTGAAGGTGAAGGAGCCGATCGAGCCCGACCTGCGACGGATGAAGGACGGCCAGCTCCTCTTCACCTACCTTCACCTGGCCCCGGTCCCCCACCTCACCGAGACCCTTCTGAAGAAGAAGATCACCGGGATCGCCTACGAGACGATCACCGGGCGGGGAGGATCGCTGCCCCTGCTCACCCCGATGTCGGAAGTGGCCGGACGGATGGCCGTGCCCGTCGGCGCCTTCTATCTGCAGAAGCCGAACGGGGGCCGGGGAGTGCTTCTCGGCGGCGTGCCCGGCGTGCTGCCGGCGGACGTGGTGATCATCGGCGGCGGGATCGTGGGCATCAACTCCGCGAAGATGGCCGCCGGTCTCGGAGCGCGGGTGACCATCCTCGACACGAACCTCGACCGGCTGCGCTACCTCGACGACATCTTCCGCGGCACGGTCCTGACCCTGGCCTCGAACAGGGCCCACATCGAGGAAGCGGTGCGCCGCGCCGACCTGCTCATCGGCGGCGTGCTCATCCCCGGCGCCTCCGCTCCGAAGCTGGTCACGCGGGAGATGATCGGGGAGATGAAGAAAGGCTCGGTCATCGTCGATGTGGCCATCGACCAGGGAGGTTGCGTGGAGACGGCCAAGCCCACCACGCACTCCAACCCGGTGTACCAGGTGGAGGGGGTCACGCACTACTGCGTGGCAAACATGCCGGGGGCGCTGCCGCGGACCTCGACCATCGCCCTGACGAACGCCACGCTGCCGTACACGCGGCGCATCGCCAACCTCGGCTTCCAGAAAGCGATCGAGGAGCCGGGATTCGCCGAGGGGGTCAACGTGTACAAGGGCGCCATCACCTACAGGGCGGTGGCGGAGTCGCAGAACCGGCCGTTCCAGGCGCTGAAAGAGCTTCTGTGACACCGTCGCCGGCGTGAGGAGGCCATGCGGCTGCTCGTCATCGCCCCGCCGTCGTTCCCGCCGCTGGCGCGCCTCGGCCAGGAGGCTCCTGAGGTCGAGGTCATCGCCGGCGCGGAGGCGGCCGATCTCCGCCGCCATGCCCCCACCGCCGACGCCGTCCTGCTCGGGCCGCGGCACGTCTCGCTCCTGACCGATCTGTGGGCCGACCTCGGCCGTGTCCGGTGGATCCACTCGCTCTCCGCGGGAGTGGAGTCACTCCCCTTCGACCTCCTTCGCCGCAGCGACATCGTGGTGACGAACTCGCGCGCGCTGTACGGCGACGCCCTCGCCGAGTTCGCCATCGCGGCCATGCTCTGGTTCGCGAAGGACCTGCGCCGCCTCCTGCGCAATCAGGATGCCCGCCGCTGGGAGGCGCACGCGGTGGAGCGCCTCGAGGGAACGAGCGCCGGCATCATCGGCTACGGCGGGGTCGGCCAGGCCGTGGGCCGGCGAGCCGAGGCCCTGGGAATGCGCGTCCTGCCGGTGCGGCGCCGGCGCGAGCTGGGCGATCCGAGCATCGAAGAGGTCATCGCCGAGTCGGACTACGTCGTCCTCTGCACCCCCCTCACGCCGTCGACTTTCCGACTCATGTCCAGCGAGCGGCTGGGCCTCATCAGAGCGCATGCGGTCCTGATCAACATCAGCCGCGGCGCGGTCGTGGACGAGGCCGCGCTCATCGAGGCGCTTCGCGAGCGCCGCATCCGCGGCGCCGCCCTCGACGTCTTCGAGACCGAGCCCCTCCCGCCGGAAAGCCCGCTCTGGTCGCTCGATAACATCCTCATCTCTCCTCATGCCGCCGACCGCGCCCCCGACTCGCACGACCGCGCCATGGCCTTCTTCCTCGAGAACCTCCGCCGCTTCCAGCGGGGCGAGCCGCTGGAGAACATTGTCGATAAGGAGGAAGGGTATTAGCTCGTGACACCTCCCCCCCCTTGACAGATCCCCCCTCCCCGACCTATCGTTGTTAGCACTCGTGGGGCTTGAGTGCTAACGGCTCCAGCCCCCCGGCACGCGGCGTCCTGCCGCGAGAGTCAAATTCAACGAAAGGAGTAGTTTACATGGCAACAGCAGTCGCAACTGAGCTCAAGCTCCGGCCGCTCCACGATCGGATCGTGGTTCGGCGGAAAGAAGCGAAGGAGTCCTTGCGCGGCGGGATCATCATCCCCGACACCGCCAAGGAAAAGCCGCAGGAGGCGGAGGTCATCGCCGTCGGCGAAGGGAAGTACAACGAGGAAGGGAAGCGGGTGAAGCTCGACGTCAAGAAGGGCGACACCATTCTGATCGGCAAGTACTCCGGAACCGACATCAAGATCGATGACGTCGAGTACACGATCCTGCGCGAGGACGAAGTCCTCGCCGTGGTCGAAGGGTAAGGAGAGACAGATGGCAAAGAGAGTGACTTACGGTGAAGAGGCTCGCCAGGCGATCCTCAGGGGTGTGAACAAGCTGGCCGACGCGGTCAAGGTGACGCTCGGTCCGAAGGGCCGCAACGTCGTCATCGAGAAGAAATTCGGTTCGCCGACCATCACCAAGGACGGCGTGACGGTGGCGAAGGAGATCGAGCTGAAGGACGAGATCGAGAACGCCGGTGCGCAGATGGTGCGGGAGGTCGCTTCCAAGACCTCGGACACGGCTGGTGACGGGACGACCACGGCGACGGTGCTGGCCCAGGCCATCTACCGCGAGGGCATCAAGAACGTCACCGCCGGCGCGAACCCGATGGACCTGAAGAAGGGCATCGAGATCGCCGTGCGCGCCGCGGTGGAGGCCATCGACAAGATGTCCAAGCCGGTGGAGGGGAAGGACATCGCCCACATCGGTTCCATCTCCGCGAACAACGACGAGGAGATCGGCCAGATCATCGCCGAGGCGATGGACAAGGTCGGCAAGGACGGCGTGATCACCGTGGAAGAGGCCCGGGGCCTCGACACGGTCCTGGAAGTGGTCGAGGGGATGCAGTTCGACCGCGGCTACCTCAGCCCCTACTTCGTGACCGATCCGGAGCGGATGGAAGCGGTGTTGGAGAACGCCAGGATCCTCATCTACGAGAAGAAGGTCTCCTCGATGAAGGACCTGCTGCCGATCCTCGAGCAGGTGGCCCGTCAGGGCAAGCCGCTCCTGATCATCGCCGAGGACGTGGAGGGAGAGGCGCTGGCCACCCTGGTGGTGAACAAGCTCCGCGGAACGCTGAATGTGGCCGCGGTCAAGGCGCCCGGCTTCGGCGACCGCCGCAAGGCCATGCTCGAGGACATTGCCATCCTGAGCGGCGGCAAGCTGATCTCCGAGGACCTCGGGATCAAGCTCGAGAACGTCAAGTGGGAAGACCTCGGCGACGCCAAGCGCGTCACCATCGACAAGGACAACACCACCCTCGTCACCGACGCGGATGACAAGGCCCGCAAGGAAACCATCGCCGGCCGCGTCAAGCAGATCCGCCAGCTCATCGAGGACACCACCTCCGACTACGACCGGGAGAAGCTCCAGGAGCGCCTGGCCAAGCTCGTCGGCGGCGTGGCCGTGATCAAGGTCGGCGCCGCGACCGAGACGGAGATGAAGGAGAAGAAGGCCCGCGTCGAGGACGCCATGCACGCCACCAAGGCTGCGGTGGAGGAAGGCATCGTTCCGGGCGGCGGCGTGGCGCTGCTCCGCGCTATCGACACGGTGGACAAGACCAAGGCCGAGGGTGACGTCCGCACCGGCGTGAACATCATCAAGCGGGCGCTCGAGGAGCCGTTCCGCCAGATCGTCTTCAACTGCGGCGCCGAAGGCTCGGTGGTGCTCAACGAGGTCCGTCAGAAGGGCGGCACGTGGGGCTTCGATGCCCGCACCGAGAAGCTCGTGGACATGCTGCAGGCGGGCATCATCGACCCGGCCAAGGTCACCAAGCAGGCGCTGCTCAACGCCTCGTCGATCGCCGGCCTGATGCTCACCACCGAGGCTCTCGTCTCCGAGATCAAGGAAGATGAGAAGGCCCCGGCCGGCGGCGCCGGAGGGATGGGCGGCATGGGCGGGATGTACTAGGGCTCAGTCTCAGGGCTCAGGGAAAGGGCGAGTCGCAAGACTCGCCCTTCTTTTTTGTCATTCCGAGCGTCGCTCGGGATGACAAGGCTTTTTTCAGACGAGATCGAGATCGGTCCGGGGGAAATCGTCGCCGGTACAGAGAAGCGGCTCCCCCGACAGCTTCGCAACCGCATAGGTGAGGCAGTCGCCGAAATTCATGCCGGCCGGGTGGCGCCCTTTCCCATATCGCCTGAACGCGGCGATGGCCTCCCGCCAGTGCGCGTCGGCGAAATGGATCGTGGCGATCTCGAAATCGGTCAGCAACCTCTCCAGCAGGGCACGAGCATCGAGATTCATCCGTGCCTCAAGAATGATTCCCGTTTCGACCAGGGTGGGAGCGCCGATCGCGGTGCGTCCTCCGGCGATGAGTTTCTGCAGCACGTCATCGAGACCAGGCTCGCGGCGCGCCAGGGCGATGATCGCGGAGCTGTCGAGAATCACACGCCCTCCGGCCCGTAGCCGAGAATCGCCTCTCGCTCCTCTTTGCTGAGCGGCACGCCGCACTCCCCTCCGGGAATCGCGGGCCAGATTTCCTCTTCCAGATAGCGCAGAAAGCTCTCGATCCGCGCGGCCCGCTCGCGCTCATGAGAGAGCGCTGCCTTCCTTGCCAGGAGAGCGCGCCGGACCGCCTCGGTCTTGCTCTCCCCGCTCAGGCCGGCGATCTCCGAGACCAGCCGCTCGACCTCTTCGTTCTTGATGTTGAGTGCCATGGTAGAATTATATGATTTTTCTTTAAATCTTCAACTTGGCGGGTGAACGCAGCGTGGCTCACAAGCCGGCGAAGAGGGCGGCGTAGATCTCGATCCCGTCCCAGAGGTTCTGCAGGCGGAGGTTCTCGTTGGCGGCGTGCTGGTTGTTGTCGTGGTTCACGATCGGGACGCCGATCACCGGGACGCGGCCGCCGCGCTGGAAGAGGTACTTCGGGATGCTCCCGCCGAGGCTCGGGAGCAGGACGGGCTCTCCGCCGGTTGCGGCGGTCGCGATGCGGATGATGCTCCGGGAGAGCGGCAGGTCCATGGCTGTTCGCGCGGCCGGATACCCCGGCTCCCACACGACCTTCACGACCTTCGGATGCGCGGTGCGGGTGGCTGCTCCGGGCGTCTCGCGGACGATGAAGAACCCCTGCTTCTCGATGTGCCGTTCCACGAGCTGCCGCACGCGCTCGGGCCTCTGGGCCGGGACGAGACGGAGGTCGATCGACGCGTGCGCCTCGGCCGGAATGCTGTTCGAAGCCCGCTCGCCGGTGTGTCCGCCGGAGATCCCGCGGAGGTTGATGGCCGGCTTGAGGATCTCCTCGTTCAGTGAAGCCGTACCCTCGGTGCGGCCGAGGGCGAGCTCGCGCTGCAGCTCGTCGTCGAAGGCGGGCGCCCTGGCGAGCGCGGCACGCTCGGCGGCGCTCAGCGGCACCACGTCGTCGTCGTAGTCGTCGATCAGAATCCGCCCCTCGCTGTCGCGCATCGAGGCGACGAGATGCGAGAGCATCACGATCGGATTCGGCGCCCAGTTGCCATAGTGCCCGCTGTGCAGCGCCCTCGACGGACCGTACACCGTCAGCGAGACGCCCGTGACGCCGCGCACGCCGAAGAAGAGGAGCGGCCGCCGGCTC
>DATLEX010000167.1:0-11870 GCA_035525045.1 Thermoanaerobaculia bacterium
TCCGCAAGAGTGACCACAAGGAGCTCGCCGCGAGAAAAGACCACCTGTCCGCCGAGGCCTGCGACGTCGGGTTGCTGCGGCGTCTTCGGCCGCGGGCGGTTGGCCGGGTGCGGAATCGTCGCTGCATCGCGCAGGATCACGATGTACTTCACGTGTCCAGGCGGTGTGCCCGGTGGCCCTCCAACAGCCCGGTCCGCGGCGTCCGCGCCGGCGGCGCACGCAACCAGAACCAACAGCGAGCAGACCATTCTCAGCCGGGCCATGATCGTGCCGGTCATCGCGCCCTCTCCTGAATCTCGGTGATATGCACAGCTCGGATCGGAGCTCCAACCAGCTCCGGGTCAGTGACCGGAGGAACCACCGCGCCGACCGCCTGAAGCGCCAGGGTCATCTCTTGGAGGGCTCTGTGTACCTCTGTGCCCTCTGTGGCTTTGTGGTGAAAAGAGCAACCACAGAGACACTGAGGACACAGAGGTACACAGAGCCGCCCGAATTATCTCACCTCGAACAGCACGACAGGACACGGCCTCCCCCGGGAGAAACTTCCACCGTGCCGAAGAAACTGATCCGCGACCCCCAGCTCGATGAGCTGGTCCGGGAGCTGAACCAGTCCACCGGGCAGCCGGCCGGGCGGGCGGCGGCGGGCGAGAGCCCTCCCCCGGCGACCCTGCCGGAGGGGCATGATCTCGAGGCCCTCCTCGCCGAGACGGCGCGCCGCGGGGCGAGCGATCTGCTCATCGTGGCGGGATCACCTCCCGTCTTCCGGGTCGACGGCGTGCTGACGCGGGCGGACGCGGCGCCGCTGTCGAACGACGAGATCCACTCTCTCGTGGCCCCCCTCGTCACGGGGCGCCTCGGCGCGCGGCTCAACCAGGAGGGGGCGGTCGACTTCTCGCTGCGCCTCAGCGCCGCGGCGGCCGACGACGACCGCCGCGCGCTCCGCTTCCGGGTGAACGTCCATCGCCAGCGCGGGACGCTCGCTGCAGCCATCCGCGCGCTGCCGAACGAGATTCCGACGCTGGCCCGGCTGAATCTCCCCGGATCGCTCGCCGAGCTGGTCAAGCCGGCGCGTGGGCTGGTGCTGGTGTGCGGACCGACCGGCGCCGGCAAGTCGACGACCCTCGCCGCACTCGTCGGCCTGATCAACCAGAACGAGGCGCGGCACATCATCACGATCGAAGATCCGATCGAGTACGAGCACCGCAACGCCCGTTCGGTCATCGAGCAGGTCGAGGTGGGGCGCGACGCGCCGTCGTTCGCGTCGGCGTTGCGGTCGGCGCTGCGGCAGGATCCCGACGTCATCCTGGTCGGGGAGATGCGCGATCTCGAGACCGTCTCCACCGCCGTCACGGCCGCGGAGACCGGACATCTCATCCTCTCCACCCTGCACACCAGCGACGTGGCCACGGCCGTCCACCGCATCGTCGACGTCTTCCCGCCCGAGCAGCAGACACAGATCCGCAATCAGCTCGCCCTGGCCCTCAACGCCGTCCTCGTCCAGCACCTCATCCCGCAGACGGGCGGGCGGGGGCGGGCCGTGGCCGTGGAGCTGCTCCTGGCCAACAACGCCGTGCGCAACCACCTCCGCACCAACAAGCTGCAGAACCTCCCCAGCGAGATCACCCTCGGCAAACGCGCCGGGATGATCGCCCTCGAGGACTCACTGGCCCGCCTCGTTCAGCAGGGACTGATCACGGCGGAGGATGCGCGGGCCCGATCGAGCCGGCCGGACGAGCTCGAGTCGCTGATGAGGAGGTGAACCCTGTCATTCCGAGCGCCACGGAGCGCGTCTCGTTCTCCGGCGGGGGATTCCTCCCCGCGCTCCGCCCCTTCGGGGCTTCGCCGGCTCGGAATGACACGATCACCCTCCTGTGTCATTCCGAGCGCCGTAGAGCGCGAGGAATCCCCCGCCTACGGAGCGCGTCTCGTTCTCCGCCCCTTCGGGGCTTCGCCGGCTCGGAATGACACCAGGGGGGCTCACCAGCCGATGCCGTAGTCCTCCCCATGATTGGACGAGCCGCCCCACATCGTCCCGTGCGCGCGGTCGAACCAGATGGCGTTGATGGGACCTGACGTCCGCGGGGCGAAGGTCATCGTGTAGCCCATCTTCTGCAGATCGGAACGAACCCACGGCGGCACCGACTCGTTGAGGAGGACGTGCCCGGGGCGCGATGCCCGGTCGCCGAGCCACGTCACCATCTGCGAGGAGTTGAAGTTCGGCGCCTCGGTGGCCTGCTGGACCCCCATCCCGAACTCGACCAAGTTCAGGAAGAACTGCAGGAGGTTCTGGTCCTGCGTGTCGCCCCCCTGGACGGCGAAGGCGAGCATCGGCAGCCCGTCCTTCATCGCCAGGGTCGGCGTGAGCGTGACGTGCGGTCGCTTCCCCGGCTCGATCACGTTGTAGGGGTTCTCGGCGGGGTCGACGTTGAAGCTCTGCGCGCGCTGGCTGAGGCCGATCCCGCTGCGCCCCGCCACGACCGCCGGGATCCACCCCCCGCTCGGCGTCATGGAGACGACCCACCCTTCCGCGTCGGCGGAGATCACCGTCGTCGTGCCGCCGTCGCCGGGCTCGGACGCCGCTGCTCCGGAGGCAGCCCGAGACTGGTCGAGGAAGTGAAGAAACGGATTCTTCTCACCCTGGAATGGATAGGGATCGCCGGGAGCGGCGTAGGGATCGTTGCGGTCGGGGCGGATCCGCTTCGCCCGCTCGCGGGCGTACTCCTTCGACAGCAGGCCGCGCACCGGCTCCTCCGGCGGGAAGTAGGGATCGCCGTAGTAGAAGTCGCGATCGGCGAACGCGAGGTTCATGGCCTGGTAGATGGTGTGGATGTAGCGGGAGCTGTTGTAGCCCATGGCCCGGAGGTCGAAGTTCTCCAGAATGTTCAGCGCCTGCAGCATCACCGGCCCCTGCGTCCAGACGGTCAGCTTGTAGACGTCGATGTCCTTGTAGCGCGTGCTGACCGGCTCCTCGATCCGCACCTGCCACTTCGCCAGGTCGTCCATCGTGAAGAGGCCGCCCTGCTCCCGCATGGAGCGGACGATCTCCTGGGCGATGTCCCCCTTGTAGAAACGGTCGTAGGCGGCGTAGATGGCCTGCTTGCGGTTGCGGCCCCGCCGCAGCGCCTGCTGCTCGCTCTCGACCAGCTTGCGAAGGGTGGCGGCGAGGTCGGGCTGCCGGAAGATCGAGCCGGGAGCGGGCCCTTCCCGCTCCGCCGCCGCCTCCCCGGCAACGACGCGGTCGTGCTCGGGCGTAGCGGATCGCGCTGCTTCGGAAGAAGCGGGAGCGGGCGCGGCCGCCGGCGCTCCACTGCCGAAGAAGAGGGCGCTGGAGTAGGGCCACTGCTTCAGCCACTTCTTCTGGCGCTCGATCGTGTCGGCGGACTGGGCTTCGATCGGATAGCCGTCGGCCATCTGGATGGCCGGCCCGAGGACGTCGGCGAGGGAGAGCTTGCCGTACTCGGCGACCATCACCATGAGGCCCCCCGGCGTCCCCGGCGTGACGGAGGCGAGGGGGCCGTACTGCGGCGGGTATTTCATCCCGCGGGAGCGGTAGATCTCGGCGGTGGCGCCGGTTGGGGCGACGCCGAGGGCGTTGACGCCGATCACTTTCTTCGTGCCGGGGTTGTAGATGAGCGCCTGCGTCTCGCCGCCCCACCCGAGCGTGTCCCACATGGTGCAGGTGGCGGCGAGCATGGCCGCGGCGGCGTCGACGGCGTTGCCGCCCTTCTGAAACATCATGGCGCCGGCGGTGGCGGCCAGCGGCTTCCCGGTGATGGCCATCCAGTGCCGGGCGTGCAGCGGCGGTTTCTGCGTCCGCTGCCCGAACAGCGGAAAAGCGGCAAGTACGATCAGAATCGCGGGATAGAATCGCATTCCGGTCCTCCGAAACGGAGAGCTTATCGCGATGAAACCATCTCTTCTTCTTTTCTCGCTCCTTTTCGCCTGTTCGTCCGAGGCGCAGCCGACGCTGCGGCACCACGAGGTGCGCGCCGACCGCCTCCCCCAGCCCGGGCACACGGCCAGCGCCAGGAACCCGCCGCGGGTGATCGACCGCCCGCCCGATGCGAAGCTGCACCTGCCGCCGCGCTTCTCCATCGCGGTGTGGGAGGAGGGATTCAAGGAGCCGCGCAACATGGTGCTGGCCCCGAACGGCGACGTCTTCGTGGCCGACAGCGCGGCGAACAGCGTCCTCGTCCTCCGCGACGAGAACGGCGACGGGAACGTCGAGCAGCGCTTCACCTTCGCCACGGGGCTGAGCCGCCCGTTCGGCCTCGCCTTCGGGAAGGATCACCTCTACGTCGGCAACACCGACGCGGTCGTCCGCTTCGCCTACCGGAGCGGGCAAACCGAGGCGAGCGGCGATCCGGAGCGAATCGCGGCGGTGCCGCCGGGAGGGCACTGGACGCGCAACCTGATCTTCAACCGCGACAAGAGCAAGCTCTACGTCGCGGTCGGATCGCGGTCGAACGTCAGTGACGAGAGCGACCAGCCCATCCGCGCGGCGATCACGGAGATGAACCCCGACGGGAGCGGACAGCGCATCTACGCCTCCGGGCTGCGCAACCCCGTCGGGCTGGCCTGGAGCCCGCACACCGGCGCGGTCTGGACGTCGGTGAACGAGCGCGACGGGCTGGGCGACGACCTCGTTCCCGACTACATCACCGAGGTGCGGCCGGGAGGCTTCTACGGGTGGCCGTGGTCCTACATCGGGAAGAACGTCGATCCGCGGCGTAAGGGCGAGCGGCCGGAGATGGTGGAGAAGGCGCTCGTCCCCACGGTGCTGATCCAGGCGCATTCAGCCGCGCTCGGTCTCGTCTTCTACGACGGAAAGATGTTTCCGTCCCGTTACCGCGGCGGCGCCTTCGTCGCCCTGCACGGATCGTGGAATCGCACGCTGCGCACCGGCTACTCCGTGATCCACGTGCCGTTCCGGAACGGGAAGCCGGTGGGGGGGTACGAGGACTTCGTCGTCGGGTGGGCGCCCGATCCGGCCGAGAAGACGGTCTGGGGCCGCCCGGTCGGACTGCTGGTGCTGAAGGACGGCTCGCTGCTCGTCTCCGACGACGGAAGCGGCGTGATCTGGCGCGTGACTCATGAGTAGTCGTTGCTCGCTTCTTGCAAGGTTTTTCGTTGCAGGAACGGCAGCAGAAAGGACTCATCGATGCGAAGACGAAACGGGAAAAAGGGAGGAGTGTCGCTCCTCCAGCGAGCGGTCTCCTCGCTTGCGCAGGCGCTGAGCCGGCGGGGCGGACGAGAGGCGCAGGCGGCCGATGTGCCGCGGGCGGCCCGCGAGGGCAACGGCTCGCCGGAGCGGCGGCCGCGCCGCCGGGCCGACATCCCTCTCGATCAGCTCGCCGGCACCTACACGCCGACTCAGACCAGCCTGAAGGCGGGGTTCCGCTCCAGTGGGGAGGACCGCCTGCGCGACCAGGAGTTCGCCCGAGGGCTCGCCGACGAGCGGTGGAGCGAGGAGGATCGCTACACGAACAAGTCAGGCGATCCGCGCATCGGGACCCACGGCCGGACGTACGAACCGGGCGAGAACAAGGAATAAGGAGGAATACAGATGGATCAGGACACCCCCACCACGACTGGATTCGGAGCCTCGACCGGCAAGGCGGGCACCGCTCCGGGAACGACGAGCGCCGCGGAGGTCTGCGAGCACTGCGGGCAGCCGCTCGGCGGCAACCGCGGCCTGGAGCAGTTCCTGGCGAAGATCGGGATCACCAACGAGATGATCGAGGAGCTGAAGGTCTCGATGCAGAACGTCGATCTCGAGGAGTACCTCAACACCACGCGCGAATATCTGAAGACCGCCAGTGACAAGATGAAAACCGGCGGCGAAAAGGCAAAGGCCTACACCAAGGAGCACCCCGGCAAGGTCGCGGCGGGCGTGGCCGTCCTGGCCGTCGGCGCGGGGCTGCTCATCAACGCCTTGAGCAGGGAGCGGTAGTCAGCAACCATGTCATCCTGAGCCGGCGCAGGACCCCCTGCGCCGAGCCGCGATGCCGACAGGGGGTCCTTCGCCGTCTTCGCGGCTCAGGATGACACGGCGCCCCCTACGGCTTCTTTTCCATGGCCCGCCGGAAGGCGAGGGCCATGGCGCTCTCTCCCTCGGCGTCGCCGCGCTCATCCATGAACTTGACGTACTCGTCGCGCTCGGCCGCGGCCTTGGCTGCCTCGGAGCTGAGCGAGATCCGCTTCCGGCCGCTGTCGACGCTCATGACGCGCACGACGACCTTGTCGCCCGGCTTCAGCTTCTTCTCCTCCGGCCCCGCCTCCGAGTTCGGGATGAGCCCGGTCAGACCCGGCTCGAGCAGGACGAAGATGCCGGGGGCGGCAATGTGGTCGACGGTCCCCTCCACCAGGCGGCCGGCCGCGTATTTCTGCGGCGCCGTCTCCCACGGATCGTTGACGGCAACCTCGCGGAGCGACAGCGAGAGGCGTTTCTTCGAGGGATCGACTTCGCGGATCCAGCCGCTGACCGTCGAGCCGATGGCGACTGAGGAGTCGCCCGGCTTCACGCCGAGGGGAAGCTGGGAGAGGTGCACCAGCCCGTCCAGGCCGGGCTCCACCTCGACGAAATAGCCGAAGTCGGTGGAGCGGACGATCTTCCCGGTGAAGGGCGCGCCGGCAGGATAGCGATCGGCGACATCGGCCCAGGGGTCGGGCTCCTGGTCCTTCATCGACAGCGAGATGCGCTTGCCGTCGTTGTCCACCTTGAGCACCTTGACCCGCACTTCCTGGCCGATGGCGACCACATCCTTGGGGTCGGTGACGCGGCGACGGCTCATCTCGGAGACGTGGAGCAGGCCGTCGATGCCGCCGAGATCAACGAAGGCCCCGAAGGGAGTGATGGTCTTGACGCGGCCGGTGAGCTCGGCGCCGGGGACGACTCGGCTGCGGGCCTCCTGGGCGCGGGCGGCGGCCTCTTCCTTGAGGAGCGCGGCGCGGGAGACGACCACGCGGCGGCCGTCCTCGGACATCTCGGTGACGCGGAACTCGTAGGTCTGGTTCAGGAAGACGTCGGGGTTGTCGATCTTGCCGAGGGCGATCTGGGAGAGGGGGCAGAAGGCGCGGAGGCCGGCGACACTGACGTCGAAGCCGCCCTTGTTGCGGCCGCTGATCTTCCCCTCCACGGGGAGATTGTGCTCGTACATCTGCCGCAACTGGTCGAGGGAGGCCTTTCCCTTGAGCAGCTTGCTGGAAATCCGAATGTCGGGCGAGGTCCGGACCACGGTGCCTTCGACGGTGTCGCCCACTCCGAGCCCTTCGAGCTCGGCGGCCGCCATCACCGCTTCGGACGGCCCGCCATAGGAGACGAAGGCGTCGTCGCCGGAGATGGAGACGATCTGCCCGCGGAGCAGCTCGCCCTGCGCCGGGGTCTTGAAATTCAGGCTCGCTTCGAACGCCTCGGCAAAACTATTCGCCTCGGCGTTGTCTCTGGTTTGCGTCATGGGGTGTGAAACCTTTCAAGGATGGGATCTGGCCCGCGGGAACGGCATGGGGTGCGTATCTTAGTCGAACTCGTCAACCTTTGCTACGCAACGGCGGTGCCCGGCGGCAGGTCGTGGCGGGAAGGGAACGGCAGGGCGGGCCAAAAAAATTCTTGGGACCTCTTGACGAACGGCCCGGGCGAATACAGATTGAGAGTCGCCTTCGGTTCGGATGCACCACGCACGCTGACAACGGACCGAGGCAGCGCTTCACGATGCGATGGATCGGAAGCGGAGCGATCCGGATGCTCCCTGCAGATGTCAACGGACCGCGAAGGGCGTCGAGAGGCAGGGATCCTCGGCGCAGTCGGTTCGGATGCCCTCTGGTGGCTGTCAACGAACCGAGACCGGGCTCGCGGAACCAGAGAGCGCGAGCCTTTTTTTGTTTTGTCATGGAACGTGCCCTCTCCCGCTTGCGGGAGAGGGTGGCGCGAAGCGCCGGGTGAGGGCTCTTGATCGCGCGACACGCCCCCCTACTCCACGACGAAGGTCGCGCTCGCCAGCAGCGGATCGTTCTGCGTGTAGGTCTTCAGGTTCTGCCCCCGGTCGAGGACCTGCAGGAACGAGATCCGCCAGACGCCCTTGGCCGCCAGCCGCGGCACCACCAGCCGCCCCACCCAGAGGTGCGGGTCGCCCCCCCGCGTGAAGGAGAAGTAGAGCCGCGGCGGAATCCCGCTGCTCTGCGGCCCGGTGGCCTGTGCGCTCACGCTGAGCACGCCGCAGGCGTCGTCGGTGAGCCGCACCGTCACCTCGATGGCCGACTGCCCGGCGTTCGAGACGGCGCGCCGATCGAGGACGATGGACTGCATCTGCGGCGGGGTGGCGTCGCAGAAATCCGAGAGGATGTCGACGCGCACGGCGGCGAGCATCTCGCTGCTGGAGGCGCGGAGCGTGGTCATGTTGTTGGCCTTGTCCTGCAATTGCAGTTGCTCGAGCTGCCATTCGCCGCAGTCGGCACAGGTCGGGGCGGTCAGTTCGCAGGTCCACAGCGCATCGCCGCCGGCGCGGCAGACGAACCCGACCCGCGCCGCCCGGGAGGGGCTCTGGAAGATCCCGCTGACCAGGTTCACTCCCGTCTTGTCGTCGTGGGCACGGACGAAGATGAGGTTCTTCTCGCCGCCACGCATCGACCGCCGGTCGAGCCAGATCGCGTGCAGCGTCGGCCCCTCCGAGTCGGGCCGTGACGACACCACGCGGAAGCTGGCGCCGGGCGGAAGCTCTCCCCGCGCGGCGGTGATCGCGGCCGTGTTGCTGGCGTTGTCGGTCAGGTTCAGGTAGTTGACCGACCAGAGGCCCTCGGCCGCGTCCTTCGGGACCATGACCCGAGCCACGTATCGCCCCGCATCGCCGTCGCGTTGCGCGGCGAACCCCTGCACCGCGCCGCTCGGCGCGAGGATCGTTCCGGAGACGGTGCGGATCCCGGAGAGATCGTCCGCGGCTTGAATGACGAGCAGCGTCTCCTCGCCGTCGGCGACCTGCGGCGGCACGAACTCCATGGCGATCAGCCGCGGCGGCGTGGAGTCGGAGGTCGGATCAGGTTCGGGTGGGGACTGCTCGCGCGAGGAGGGGCGCTCGCCGGACGGTTCGGAAACCTGCCGGGCGGAAGTGCGAGGCGGCGCTTCGCCCCGCGGGCGCTCTGGCGGCGTCGCGGCGGCAACAGTCGCTGTCCGCGGCGGCGTGGCCTGCGCCGTGCGAGGTTGCGGCGCAGGGATGGCGGTGGCCGCGCTCGCAGAAGGCTGCGCCACGACGAAGCGAGGCGGCCGATCGAGCAACGGCACCGGATCGTGGTCCGGCGCGACGGCCCGGGCCGCAGGCGGCGGCACAGGGGACTCCTCCCGGCCCGCACCCCTCTCGGCGGCCGCACTCGGCGGCCGGCCCGGCCGGAGGGCGATCTCGTCCGCGACCTGGTACGACCGGACGCGCAGGAACACGGCGACCGCGAACGCGACTCCGAGGATGAGGAAGAAGAGAGGCAGGAACCCCAGGCGTTTCATCGGTGGAGGACGCACCCGCGGCGTGCGCCCGTTCGATTATAGGTGCGAATGAGCCGGGGCCGGCGCCGCCCTCCCCTACCGTCCCCGGATCCGCTCGAAGAAGGCGGCGCTCGATACGGGACGGCCGAGGAAGGACTCCACCAGGGAGCGGGCGGGCTCTTCGCCGCCGCGGCTGAGGATCATCTCGCGCACGCGCCGGCCCACGTCGCGGTTCATCAGGTCGGCCCCGAACGCCGAGAGCATGTCGAGGGCGATGGCCTTGGCCCACATGTAGCCGTAGTAGCCGGCGGCGTAGCCGCCTGCGATGTGTTCGAAGGTGCCGGGAAAGGCCGTCCCCTCCACGTAGCCCATCGGGGTGGAGGCTTCCATCCGCTGCCAGACTTCCAGGCAGGGCGCGGGAGAGGGGCCGGAGAGGGCCATGTCGAACTCCGCGTAGAGGAGCTGGCGGCCGTAGTCGATTCCGGCGCCGAACTTCGCCGCGGCGGTGAGGCGGCCGACGAGCGACTCGTCGATGGGAGGGCAGTCGGGACAGTGGTCGCGGATGAGGGAGAGGCTCTCGAGCCGGCTCGCCCACTCCTCGTACATCTGCGAGGGGGCCTCGACGAAGTCGCGCTCGACGCTCGTCCCGGAGTGCTGGTTGTACTCGGTATGGGAGAGGACGCCGTGCAGGACGTGCCCGAACTCGTGCAGGAGCGTTTCCAGCTCGTCGTGCGTGAGCCCGGTGCGGTCGCAGTTGGTGACCAGGACGCTGATCGGTTTGCGCCTCCCCTTCCGGCTCACGCCCCGCACCGGCCAGGCCGCGGCGTGCTTGTACTTCCCGTCGCGCGGATAGAGGTCGAGGTAGATGCCGCCGAGGAGCTCGCTCGTGGCGGCGTCGAGGACGTCGTAATGGACGACGTCCGGGTGCCAGACCGGCACGGGGGCGCGCTCGAAGCGGAGGTCGTAGAGCCGCTCGCTGATGTCCAGCATCCACCGCACGGCCGGGCCGGTGGGAAAGTACTCGCGCAGGGCTTCCTGGTCGATGGCGAAACGCTTCTCGCGCAGCCGCTCGCGGAAGTAGAGCATGTCCCAGCGATTGATGTTGGCGCGCTCGGCCGGAATGCCGGTCAGCTCCGCCCTCATCTCACTGAGCTGCGCCAGGTCGCGGACCTCCGCCTCGGTGACCACGCTGCGGACCTCGTCGAGGAAGCGGACGACGGTCTCGGGGTTCTCGACCATGTGCCGCTTGGTGACGTAGTGCGCGTAGCTCGGCACGTCGTAGAGGCCGGCGATCTCCTTCCGCAGCGCGACGATCTCGTCGAGGACCTCGAGGTTCCGAGGCGTGCCCCGGTTCGTGTAGCCGATGTAGTAGCGCTTCCGCGCCGCCTCGTCGTGGGCGTTGGCCATGAAGGGGACGTAATCGGGATAGTCGAAGCCGGCCACGATGTTCCCTTCCTCGTCCCGCGGAACGCGGTCCAGCCACGGCTGCGGGACGCCCCGGCACTCCTCCGGCGTGAAGCGGATGCGCGTGTCGTTCTCGCGGATGTGGCGGGCGAACTCCTGCCCGAGCTCGGTGAGGCGGTCGGAGATCTCCTTGAACCGCCGCCGGCGATCGGGAGGAAGCGTGACTCCGCTGTCCTCGAACGCCTCCAGCAGGTCCTTCTGCAGTTGCTTCTCCGCCACCGACGAGGGCTTCACGGCGCGGACGCGATCGTACAAGGCCTCGTTCTGGAACAGCTCGGTGACGAAACTCGACTCCTGCACCAGAGCGATGTCGGCGGCGTCGCGGACCTCCTTGTCCGGATGGACGCTGTTCAGCAGGGAGATCACGCCGAAGGCGTCTTCCAGGATGATCGAGGCCCGATCCCACTCGTCGAGGACGTTGGCCGCCTCGACCTGATCGAGGGGGACGGCCCCGATCGCGGTCAGGCGCTCGCGAGCGTCGTCGATCGCGGCCTGCGCGCGCACGGTGACCTCATCGGCCGTGAGGATGGGAACGGTCGGTCGGTGCGGCGTGGTGAGGGCCGTGGTCATGGAAGGAACGGCATTCTAAGAGCCGCGACCCGCACCTGTCATCCCGAGCGTCAGCGAGGGATCTGGGCGGGCGGGGATGCGCAGCGTACCGCCACCCGCCCGGATTCCTCGCTCACGCTTCTAATTTCTACCCATTTGAGAGTCAAAAGCCGGGCTCGGGCTCGGGCTCGGGCGCGGGCCCGGGAAAGACTCGCGGTTGCCGCTTCGGGATACTTTGACGGGGGCGAAACGGGCGCCGGCAAGTTCTCTCCAGCCGACAAGGCCGTCTTCTACACTCGAGCGCAGCCACTTCCACGGATGAGAACAAAGTGCTTCTCGAACGCATCGCACAGATGCTGACCAAATTGATCAAATCCCGCCGCCCGAC
>DATLEX010000210.1:0-3312 GCA_035525045.1 Thermoanaerobaculia bacterium
GCGTAGCGCACCTCGATGTAGCGCAGCGGGCCGATCTCGCCGAGCCGTTCGCGCGCGGCACGCCACGCCGGAAGGAACCGCAGCTCGTGATCGACGATGGCGATCCGCTCCGGATGCCGCCGGGCCACGTCGAGGAGTTGCCGCGCCTCGGCCGCGTCGAGGGCGGTCGGTTTCTCGTTGATCACATGCTTGCCGGCCTCGAGCGCGGCGGTGGCGATCTCCCGATGTTCGGAGGGGGGAACGACGATGGAGATCACGGCGGTGTCGCTGTCCAGCAGCTCCCGCCAGTCGCCGAAGCAGGGGATGCCGAGCTCGGCCGCGACCCTCTCGGTCTTGTGGCGGTGGAAGCCGGCGATGCCGGTGACCTCGAGGCCCGCCTGGCGGAACAGCGGGAGCTGGACGCGCGTCCCCCAGCCGGTGCCGACAATCGCGATCTTTGCCATAAGGTTTTACCCCTCAAGGGTTTGTGGGCTCATAGACTTGGCAGATGCCTTGCAAATAACTCACTTATGAAACCAATGGACCGCGACCCGGGGGTCCCTCTGGTCGAGCGGCGGCGCCGCCGGCGGATCGTGACGCTGCGCAACTTCGGGGCATTCCTGCTGATCGCGCTCCTCGTTCTGGCCATGGTCAACATCCGTTCGGAGATGCGTGACACCACCGGCGGCGACTACGGCCGCCTGTATGGACGTGGGATCGACAGCGTCACCGGGGTCGCTCCCCGCGCCGCGGGCGAAGCAGGGGGCGAAATCGAGGACGCCGTCTCGCCCGACCCTTTCTCGCTCGACGCCGCCAGGCGCGAACAGTACCTTGGAGCGACGCGGCTGAGCCCCGTTCCCCTGGTCGATCCCCAACCGGCCGCGACCGCGTACGTGCCGCCGCCGAGCGGCTCGAACGTGCGCATCGTCGGCGGTCCTGAGGGCGTGGCCGTGGTCAAGGAGGAGCGGCGCCCGGCGCCGCCGCTCGGCGGCGGGTTCGGCAGAGAGTAAGTCACTACAATACGCGCTTGCATGAGTGAGCCGATCTCCTTCGGTACCGACGGCTGGCGCGCCGTCATCGCTGATCGTTTCACATTCGACAACGTCCGCCGTGTCACGGCCGCGATCGCCGTGGCGGGGCGAAGGCTCGAGCCGCCGGAGAAGGTCGACCGCAACGCGCTGATCGTCGGCTATGACCGCCGCTTCCTCTCCCGCGACTTCGCCGCGAGTGCGGCGGAGGTTCTGCGCGACGCCGGATTCCAGGTCCTCCTCTCCGACCAGCCGTCGCCGTCGCAGACGGTCTCCCACGCGGCCTGGCAGCGCAAGGTCCTCGGCGGGATGGTGATCACGGCCAGCCACAACCCGGCCCGCTACAGCGGCATCAAGTTCAAGGCCTGGTACGGCGGCTCGGCCCTGCCGGAGACCTACGGAGCCATCGCCGCGGCGCTCGGCCAGCAGGAGCGCCGGGGCGGGGGAGGCATCTCCGAGGAGAACATCGTCGATCCGTACATCGAGGCCGTTCGGGAGCAGCTCGACCTGGAGAAGATCCGGCGCGGGCGGCTGGCCATCCTGCACGATCCCATCCACGGAGTGGCCGCCGCGATCCCGTCGAAGATCCTCGGCCTCGACTACGTCGGCGCGACGCGGATCATCCGGCGCTCCGTCGAGCCCATCGGCGCGACCATCGTCGACGGCATCCGCGGGGACGTGAATCCCTCCTTCGGCGGGGTCAACCCCGAGCCGATTCCGGAGAACCTCGTCGCCTCCCGGGACGTGATGCTTTCCGGCGAATACGATCTCGCCATCTGCAACGACGGCGACGCCGACCGGCTCGGCATCCTCGACGAGCGGGGCAACTTCGTCTCGCCGCACAAGATCATCTCCCTCCTGGCGCTCTATCTGGTCCGCGAGCGGAAGATGGATGGCGAGATCGTCAAGACGTTCTCCACCACCCGTCTGATCGAGAAGGTCGCCCGCCGTCTCGGCGCCACGCTGCACGAGACGCCCATCGGCTTCAAATACGTCGCCGATCTGATGCTGACCCGCAATATCCTCATCGGCGGGGAAGAGAGCGGAGGGATCGGCTTCGGCCATTTTCTCCCGGAGCGCGATGGCATCCTCTCCGGCATGATGGTCGCGGAGGTGGTCGCGCACCACGGAAAGCCGCTCTCGGAGATCGTCGAGGCGATGGAAGCCGAGTTCGGCGAGCTCCATTACGACCGGCGGGACGTGGTCCGCTCGATGGAGGCTTGCGGGCGCCTCATCGATCGGGTCCGGTCGGGGGAGCTGGACCAGGCCTTCGGACCCGATGTGAGCGGCCGCGAGGAGATCGACGGGGTGAAGATGAACTTTCGCGACGGCTCCTGGATTCTGTTCCGGAAGTCGGGTACCGAGCCGATCATCCGCATTTACAGCGAGAGCCCGGATGCCGGGCGTGTGCAGCAGATGCTGGATACGGCGGTGCGGGAGCTGGGGTGATTTGGATTTTGGATTTTGGGTTTTGGATTTTGGATTGCCCGCCCGCCCCGGCCGCGGCGAGCCCTCTGTACTACTAACCTTTAAATTCTTAGCCGAAGGCCGGATGAGGGGGCGCTTCTCGATGATTGCCCCTCACCCGGCGCTTCGCGCCACCCTCTCCCCGCAAGCGGGGAGAGGGCACACCCTTCCCGTTTTGGTTGCGGCTCTGCCGCGCTACGGCTCTGTGGTGAACCCCCGTGTGCGGGCAGGCAATCCAAAATCCAAAACCCAAAATCCAAAATGCTACGATGGTCCCCCGCAGCGGCGACCCCCTCCGGCGTCGACTCGAACAATCCTCAGGAGAGCGACGTGCTGACACCCAAGCAGTCGGAACAGACCCGTACGCAGTTCACGCGGGAGAGCATCATCGAGGACTACCGCGTGGCCTTTCGCAGCCGTCAGGCCAGCCTGATCGGGCGAAAAGAGGTCCTGACGGGGAAGGCGAAGTTCGGCATCTTCGGCGACGGGAAGGAAGTGGCCCAGCTCGCCATGGCCCGCGCATTCCGGAAGGGTGACTGGCGCTCCGGCTACTACCGCGACCAGACCTTCATGCTCGCCCTCGGCGCGACGCTCGAGGAGTTCTTCGCCCAGCTCTACGCTCACGCCGACGTGGAGCACGACCCCTGGTCGGGCGGGCGCTCGATGAACTGCCACTTCGCCACTCGTCTGCTCAACCCCGACGGGACCTGGAAGAACCAGACCGACATCTACAACACCTCGGCCGACGTCTCGCCGACCGGCTCGCAGATGCCGCGGCTGGTCGGCCTGGCCTACGCGTCGAAGTTGTACCGGGAGCTGGACGAGCTGAAGGAAATGA
>DATLEX010000220.1:0-9053 GCA_035525045.1 Thermoanaerobaculia bacterium
TCGCCTCGGACCTCGCATCGCACCTGAAGCTGCCGAAAAACGCCATCCCACTCCACCACGCGCTCGCCTACGCCTGCACCTGATCCCCCGGCCCCCCAAGACCGGCGTCCTAAGTGCCAAACTCCAGCCTTCTCCCCCGCCGGAGGCGGGGGAGAAGGCCATGAACTATCCGTGATTTGAATCACGTCGGAACCGTCAAATAATCGGGATCAACGGTACTTATTTGCTCCGGTATTGAACAGGACGACGGACTCTCCGTCGCCGATCGCGCCGCGCTCCAGGAGCGAGCGCCACGCCACCACCGCCGCCCCGCTCTCCGGCCCGGCGTCGATCCCCTCGGCCCGCAGCTCGGCCGCCGCCCCCTCGATCTCCTCCTCCGGCACGGCCACGGCGCCTCCCTTCGACTCCCGCAGGGCGCGGAGCATCAGCCGGTCGCCGATCGCCCGCGGCACGCGCAGGCCCCACGCGGCGGTGTGAGGCGACTCCCACTCGGGGGCGGTGTCGAGGCCTTGTTCGAAGGCGCGGACGATGGGGGCGCAGCCGGACGACTGGACGGCGAACATCCGCGGGCGCTCCCGGCCGATCCAGCCGAGGCGCTCCATCTCGTCGAAGGCCTTCCACATCCCGATCAGGCCGGTGCCGCCGCCGGTGGGGTAGAGAATGACGTCGGGAAGGCGCCCGAGGTCCTCGAGAAGCTCGTAGCCCATGGTCTTCTTCCCCTCGACGCGGTACGGCTCCTTCAGCGTGGAGAGGTCGACCCCGCCGTGCTCGGCGATGTGGCGCTGCACGCGCCTGGCGGCGTCGGTGATGAGGCCCTCCACCAGTTCCACGGTTGCGCCGAACCCGCGGCATTCGTCGATGATCGATCGGGGAGTGTCGCTCGGCATGGCCACGAAGACGGGAAGAGCGGCGCGAGCGCCGTAGGCCGACAGGGCGGCGCCGGCGTTCCCGGCGGTCGGCGCGGCGAGCGAGGACGCGCCGAGAGCTCGGGCCATGGAGACGGCGCAGGCCATTCCACGCGACTTGAACGAGCGCGTCGGGTTCTTCGACTCGTCCTTGATGAAGACGCCCGGCCGGAGGCGGGAGGGGAGCAGCGGCGTGCATCCCTCGCCGAGCGTGACGATGTCCTCGTCCCGAGCGATGGGGAGCACCTCGCGGTAGCGCCAAAGATTGGGCGGCCGCTGGCGAACGGCCGCGCGCAGCGAGACGTCTCGCTCGATCTCGTACCGCGCGAGAAGGGGAGCGCCGCACGCGCCGCAGAGATTGTTGAGCTGCCCGGCGTCATGGCCGGCCGCGCAGGCCGAACACTCGAGATGAACCGGAAAACGGCGCATGCGAAGAAAGGGCGCGGGTGCTACCACGCGCGCCCGAGTGAATCTCGTGAACCCTGGAGGTTACTGCTGCTTCTTCGCGTCGGAGGCGGCTTTGTCGAGCTGTTTCTGCCAGTCGTCGACGCTCTTCTGCGCATCGGTGTCGTCGGTCCACTTGGCCAGCTCCGAGGCGTAAGCGGTCAGCTCGTTTTCGTACTTCGCCACCAGCCGGCGGTTGTGAGCGAGGGCAGGGTCGGCATCTTCCTGCGCCATCTCCTTCCGGGTCTGGTCGTACCCGGCCAGCATCTCGGCGTACATCTTCTTCATGGAGGGGTCGGTGGCCGCGTCGTGCGCCTTCCGGGTCTGGGCGATGGCGGCGTCCATCTGGGCGCTCATGACCTGGTTCATCTGGTCGGCCATCGCCGCGCCGCTCACCTCGAGGACCTTCTCCTTGACCCAGAGGTACTCCTGGCTGTTGTAGCCGAGATGCTTGGCGGCGCGGATGTCGGCAGTGAGCACGTCGGCCGCCGAGCCGAGGCTCTTGAATCCGGCGATCATGCCGGAGAGCGACTTCTCGCCCGCCTTCCCGGCCTTGTCGGCGTGCTGCTTCAATTCGTCCTTTGCCACGCGGGCGATCTTCTTCTCTTCTTCACGGACTTTCAGGTACATCTGGATCTGGGCATCGGTCAGCTTGCCGTCAGCCGGGGGATCGTAGCTGTCTTCGGCGGCTTCCCTCATCAGGTCGGTCGTTCCCTTTTTCTGGAGCTCTTTCGAGATCGAGGCGGCGTCGAGCGCTTCTTTTGCCTTGCAGCCGGCGAAGACGAACGAGAGGGAAAGGACTGCAGCGAGAGTGCGATGCATGGGTCTATCCTCCAAATAAATGTGTGAGGCGCGATTCTACAACAGCAGGGTATGGAAGGAGAAGCGAAGGGACGAGGGTCCCTCAGTCGAGGTGCCGTCGCACCTGGCTGGTCAGCTCGCCGAGCTGCTGGAGGATCGTCTCGAGCTGAGACCGGTGCTCATCCTTCATGGTCTTGATCGTCCGCTGGAGCTGTTTGACCTCCGCTTCGAGCGCCTTCTCCCGCCCGTCCCCCCCCCTGGCGCTCGCCGGCTCGTCCATGACCGCCACGGCCGCGTCGTCGCCGTGCAGCATGGCATCGGAGCCGATCTCCTCGACTTCGTCGACCTCGACCGGCACGGCGATGGTGCCGGAGAAGGTGGCCGGACGCTCACGGCCGACCAGGAGCTGCTCGAGCGAGACCTCCTCCGCCTTCTCGTATCCGGCGTCGAGCGGGTCGGTGCTGGCCTCGGGGAAGGGGACGGAGTCGGCGAACGGATTGAGCGGAGCCTCCTCGGGAAAGGGAGCGGGCTCCGGCTCCGGCTGGCGGGCCGCCGGCTTGGCCCCCTTGCCCGCTTTGGCCGCCTTCTCCGGTTTCTTCCGGTCGATCCGCTCACTCTTGCCCTTCAGGCGGTTGAAGAGGTGCTTGGCGGTGATCTTCGAGACGAGCTTGAAGGTCTCCATGACCCCTTCGCCTTTGACGGCGGAGGCTTCAGTCGAGGGGTAGCCTTCCAGCCCGAGAGCCTCCTGGAGGTCCTCGACGGGGAGCACGCCGGGAATGTCTCGTTTGTTGTACTGGATGACGATGGGCGTATCGTCGGGGTCGATCTGGTTCTCCTTCATGTTCTCGAGGAGATTGGCGAAGCTTTCCCTGGTGGCGTCGACCATGGCAGGCTGCGAGTCGGCCACGAAGACGACGGCGTCGGCTCCTTTGAGGACGAGCTTGCGGGTCTCGTGGTAGAAGACCTGGCCGGGGACGGTATAGAGCTGGATCTTGAGGTTGAAGTTGCCGACCTTGCCGATGTCGACCGGGAGGAGGTCGAAGAAGAGGGTGCGGTCGGTCTTGGTGGCGAGCGAGAGCATCTTTCCCTTCGACTTTGGATCAAGCTTGTCGAAGATGACCATCAGGTTGGTGGTCTTGCCGCAGAGACCGGGACCGTAGTAGACGATCTTGGCGGTCATCTCCCGCGTCGCGTGATTGAAAAGGACCATCGAGGACTCCGTCGCCGATTTAGAACACGAGAGTATCGCATAGAATCCGGCGGGTGGACGACGATCCGGTAGAGGTTCCGATCGAGGACGTTCTCGATCTTCATTCATTCCGTCCGGCCGAGGTGCGCGAGGTGGCGCTGGAGTACCTGACCGAGGCGCGCCGGCGCGGCCTCCGCCAGGTACGGCTGATCCACGGGCGCGGGATCGGCGTCCAGCGCGAGCGGATCCAGAGCCTGTTGCGGACCCTGGACTGGGTGGAGGACTTCCACGACGCCGATCCGACGGGCGGGGGATGGGGGGCCACGGTGGTGGCATTGAGAATTGAGAATTGAGAATTGAGAATGAAATGACACCATGGAAACCCTCTTCGATGAACTGAGTCGTGTGACCACCTACGAATACACGGAGGAGGACGTCCGGGAATTCGAGTTGCTACACGAGGAAATCCGGGCTCTGAAGAAGCAGCGCAACGCCGTGATCGTTGCGCACAACTACTACCGGCCGGAGATCCTGAAGGTGGCCGACTTCGTCGGCGACTCGCTGGAGCTGGCCCTGATGGCCTCGCAGGTGAAGGACGCGGACGTGATCGAGTTCGCCGGCGTGCACTTCATGGCCGAGACGGCGAAGATCGTCAATCCCTCGCGCACGGTGCTGCTGCCGAACCTGCTCGCCGGCTGCCAGTTGGCAGACTCCGCGCCGGCCGAAGACCTCGCCGTCCGAATCGAGGAGCTCCGCCGCGAGCATCCCGACCTGGCCGTGGTCAGCTACGTGAACACCACCGCGGCGGTGAAGGCGCTCTCCGACGTCATCGTCACCTCGGGCAACGCGGCCAAGGTGGTGCGGACCCTTCCCGCCAGGAACATCCTCTTCGTTCCCGACCGCAACCTGGCCAACCACGTCGCCGAGCAGCTCCCGGAGAAGAACATCATTCCGTGGGACGGCTTCTGCTATGTCCATGAGCAGATCACGCCGGACGAGGTGGCCCGTATCCGCGCGGCCGACCCCGGCATCGAGATCCTGGTGCACCCCGAGTGCAGGCCCGACGTGGCCGGTCTCGCCGACGCCGTCCTCTCCACCTCCGGGATGATCCGCTACGCGAAGGAGCGCCCCGCCTCCCGCTTCCTGGTGGTGACCGAGTGCGGCCTGTCGGACCGGCTGGCGATGGAGGTTCCGCACAAGACGTTCGTCAAGGGGTGCAAGCTCTGCACGTTCATGAAGGTGACGACGCTGGAGGACGTTCGCGACTCGCTGAAGCTCATGCGCTACGAGATCGTCGTCCCCGAGGAGATCCGGGTCCCGGCCGAGCGCGCGCTGCGGCGCATGTTCGACGCCTCGGCGGGCTGATGCGGCCAGCCTCGGCAGCGCGGCGTTCCTCTT
The DNA here is from genome assembly GCA_035525045.1 of Thermoanaerobaculia bacterium. GTDB lineage: Bacteria > Acidobacteriota > Thermoanaerobaculia > Gp7-AA8 > Gp7-AA8 > DATLEX01. Next base: position 4,738 of record DATLEX010000220.1, read on the forward strand.
CCTGAATCCGCGCGCAGGAGCGTTCGGCGCAGATGACCAGTCCGAGCTCTGCCGGCGTGCCGCGGAAGGAGGGTTGCGCGTGGTCGAGGTCGTCTCCGCGACCGATTTCCGGGCCATCGTCGACTCCGGCCTGGCGGCAGGCCAGCGGGCATTCGTCGTGGCCGGCGGCGACGGCAGCATCCACCATGTGGCGCAGGCCCTGGTGGGGACCGAGGGGGTCCTCGGCATCATCCCCATCGGGACGGTCAACCACATGGCGCGCGACCTTCAGATTCCTCTGAACTGGCGGGAGGCACTGGAGATCGCCCTCGGCGGCCCGGTCCGGCAGATCGATACCGGGCGGGTCAACGGCATTCACTTTCTCAACAGCGTCATGGTCGGGATCTATCCGACCATCGACGGATGGGCGGATGGAGACCATCCGCACGAAGAATGAAGGATCGATCCTTCATCCCTTCTACGTTCCGCACATCAGGCTGTAGAGGCCCACCATGTCGTCGCGGACATCGTCGAGGTCTCCTTTGATTTTTCCGACGATCTCCTGGAAGCGGGGGTCGGTCTGCAGCGGTTCGAGCCATGGGTGTTTGACCAGGGCGTACCAGCTATGGTGGCCGAGATCGGTAGCGCGGCGGACCCACTGCAGGGCGCGCTCGGTGTCGCCGAGCTGCCCATAGACGAGCGCGACCCGGATCGCCGCCCAGTGGTTACGCGAGGCGTCGGCCTCGAACGAGTCGACCAGTTCCTCCGCAAGCCGGCGCTCGCCGCGCGCGGCGGCGATCATGGCCCGCAGGCTCTTGCCGAGGTAGTGGCCCGGGACGAGGCGCGAAACGGCTCCGGCCTCGCGCTCCGCCTCCGCGAGGTTGCCCTGGAGGATGAGGGCCACGGCACGGATGTCGTGCCCGGCCACTTCCGACTCCGGGGACTCCAGCGCCCAGCGGGCGTTGGCGATAGCGCGCTCCGGGTCGACCGAGTTCACGTACCAGTAGCCGCGCGTGCGGGCCTCGTTCGACTGCGGGTCGAGATGGACGATGCGCCGGCCGACGCACTCCGCCTTCTGCAGATCGCCGCTGGAGACGAAGTAGGTGACCACCGAATGCAGGGCGTGGGTGTCGGAGGCGTTGAGGCGGAGGGCGGCGAGGATCTCCCGGGCCGATTCGCGGTAACGGTCGGGATGGCGGACGAAGACGCGGCCGAGGGCCAGATGGGCCTGGGCCAGGTTGGGGTCGAGCCGCACGGCCTGCCGCGCGTACCACTCCGCCTTCTGAAGGGTCTGGGGGTCGGTGGTGAGGCCCCGGGTGTGGCCGAGCGAGAGGGCGATGGCCAGGTCGGCGTGGGCCGCGGCGAACTCGGGATCGATCTCCACGGCGCGGCGAAGAGCGGCGAGCTGTTCCTCGAACTGCTCGGGCACGAAGCTGCCGCTGAGCGCCCGGGCCCGCAAATACTGTTCGTAGGCCGCCGCTTGCTCGGAGCGCGGCTCGGAGGCTCCGGTGACGCGCTGCCGGACGCCCAGCCGCTCGTTCAGACCGCTCAGCGTGCGAGCCGACACCTCGTCGATCAGCTTCAGCAGGTCGTCGCGCTTGCCGTCGATCGTCGCCGCCCAGACGCCGTATCCGGTCCGCGAGTCGGTGAGCTGCAGGTTCACGCGCACCAGGTCCCCCGCGGCGAGGTAGTTCCCCTCGAGGATGCCTTCCACCTGCAGTTCCTCGCTGGCGGTTCGGGCATCGACGTTCTTCTTCTGGAAATGCAGCACGGCCGAGGTCGGGCGCACCTGAAGGGAGGGGATCTGCTGGAGCTTCGTCACCAGCGCGTCGGCCAGGCTGACGGAGAGAAACTCGTCGCTGGCGTTGTTGGCCAGATTGTTGAGCGGCAGGACGGCCATCGAGCGAATCGTTGCCGGATTCGCCGCCGCTGTCTGCCCCGGCAGGCCGGACGACTGCTGCTGGACGTAGTAGGCGGCGGAGGCCACCACGGCCAGGGCGATCGCGGCAACGGCCACGCGGGCCTGGTGCCGACGCGGACGGGTGCGGCCGAGCGATGAGCGCGTCGAGTGCGTGCTGGCGTGCACCGTCGGCTGGTCGATGGACTCAAGATCGCGCAGCAACTCGCTCGCGTTCTGGTACCGCGCCCCCGGCTCCTTCTGGAGCAGCCGGGAGATGATCCGGGCCGCCTCCGGGGGGAAGCCGGGGTCGAGCGGCTGGAACGGCTCCGGTTCCGCGAAGCGGATTTGCTCGAGGACCAGCAGCGGCGCGCCGGCTTCGAAGGGCAGACGTCCACACGCCATCTGGTACATGACCACGCCGACCGAGAAGAGGTCGCTCCGCTCATCCGCGCCCACGCCGCGCGTCTGCTCCGGAGCGAGGTAGTGAAGCGTGCCGAAGAACTGGCCGCTGCTGGTGGAGGCATACGAGGGCGCCTCCGCCGCCGGACCGATCCTGCCGTGCAGCAGCTTGGCCAGGCCGAAATCGAGGATCTTCACCACGCCGTTCGGCTCGATGATGACGTTGGCGCTCTTGATGTCGCGGTGGACGAGCCCGGTGGCGTGGGCCGCGGCGAGGCCGGCGGCGATCTGCGTCGACACCGACAGGAACTCGCCGGCGGAGAGCGGCCGCCGCCGCATCCGTTGCGCGAGCGTCTCCCCCTCGCAGTACTCCAGGACAAGGAACGGCTCGCCAGCGGCGGTCTCGCCCACTTCGTAGATCGTGGCGACGTTCGGGTGGCGGATCGCGGCGGCCGACCGGGCCTCGCGCAGAAAGCGTCCTCGCGCTTCCGCGCTTCCCAGCTCGGCGGCGTTGAGGACCTTGAGGGCCACCTGACGCCCCAGTCGCTGGTCGCGCGCCAGGTAAACCGTTCCCATCCCACCTTTTCCGAGGACGCGCAGGATCTCGAAGCGGTCGAGAGAATGTGGGACGTCGGACATGGTTGGAGCGCCCGCGACCTCGCGCGGGCGGGTTCCCCCCGGGCTCCAATGGAAGCACCGGCCGGTCGCATTTTACACGAGGGCGGTGAGTTACCGCCGCGAGCCGGCCTCGACCGCGGTGGGCAAATCCTTGACCCGTCATGCTCCCCAAAGGGGGTTATATTCGTACCCCCGTGACAAAAAGGTAACCGATGACTAAGGCTGGCGCGGTCGCTCCCGAGCTGCAACTCCCTCCTCGCTATCAGATCCGGGCGGTCCTCAAACAGACGCCCGCCACCTGCGTCTATCGCGTCTTCGACGCCTGCCGGAAAGCGGACGAGGCGATCAAGATCCTGCGGCACGAGCTGGCTGATCCGCAGCAGGTGGCCCGGTTCAAGAGCGAGTTCGCCACGCTGGCCTCGCTCGAGCACGCCAGCATCGTGAAGGTGCACGACTTCGGTCTGCTGAACGAACGTTTCCCCTACTTCACCATGGAGTACTTCGCGGGAAAGAAGATCTCGGAGTACTTCGACGGCCAGAACTGGGACGGCCTCTACACCGTGATCCTGCAGATCGCCTCGGCGCTGCACCACGTTCACAGCGCCGGGATCGTGCATCTCGACCTCAAGCCGTCGAACGTGCTGGTCGACGAGGGCGGATACGCCAAGCTGATGGACTTCGGCGTGGCGGTCGAGGCGCGGCAGCTCTTCGACCGTCCGATCCGCGGCACGCTCCATTACATGGCGCCGGAAGTGCTGCGCCAGGACCGGGTGGACTCGCGTGCGGATCTCTACGCGCTCGGCATGACCCTCTACGAGACGGTCACCGGCGCCCTTCCCGGATACGGGATGCCCTCCATGGACGTGATCCGGATGCACCTGGACGAGGAGGTGCGGCCTGCTTCGGCGATCAATCCTCGGGTGCCGGCGCCGCTCGACCACATCATCATGCGGCTCCTGGAGAAGGACCCGCGGCATCGCCACGGCTCCGCGGCCGTGCTGCTGCAGGACATCGCCCTGGCGGCGGGGAAGATCATCGGTCCGGGCGAGCTCCTCGGCGGCCACGCCGAGCTGTACGCCGCACCGCTGATCGGTCGGAAGAAGGAGCTGCAGGTCCTGGCCGATCTCATCGCAGCGGCGCGCGAGGGGAGCGGCAACGCCGTGGTGGTGGCGGGAGCGGAGGGGATGGGGAAGCGGCGCGTCGTCTCCGATGCCACGCTCCGGGGGCAACTGGACGGCGCGCGTGTCTTCCATGGTCGCTGCCCGGTGAACCGCAAGACGATCTTCGCTCCATTCTTCGATGTCTTCGAGCAGCTCCTCAACGCCGTGAACCCGCAGGCCAGCGCCGCCGAGGAGATCCGGCGCATTCTCCGTCCCTCGCCGGCTTCTGCCGGCTCGGGAGCGGGTGGTCAGGGACAGCG
>DATLEX010000227.1:0-4571 GCA_035525045.1 Thermoanaerobaculia bacterium
GCCCTGCGCATCGAGGAGCCCGGCCACGTCGGTGATGAAGTGCAGCGCCCGCGCGCCGAGCGCCTCGGCGATGGCCGTGGCCGCCATGTCGGCGTTGACGTTCAGCAGCGTGCCGCTCGGGCCCTGGGCCACCGAGGAGACGACCGGAAGGATCCCGTGGCTCAGCATGGCCACGATCAGCGTCCGGTCGGCGGAGATGACGCGGCCGACGTGGCCGAGGTCGACGCCGTCGATGGGCGGATGCGGCTCGGCCACGAGCGTGCCGGCGTCGCTGCCGGAGATCCCCGCCGCCCGGACCCCGAGCGCGGTCAGCTCCGTGACGAGCGACTTGTTCACCGTTCCGGCCAGGACGGAGACGACGACCTCGAGCGTGGCGTCGTCGGTGATGCGCAGGCCGGCGTGCGTCCGCTTCGGGATGCCGAGCGCGGCCAGCCGCGCGTCGATGTGCTTCCCGCCCCCGTGCACGAGCACGACCTGCTCGCCGCTGTTCCAGGCGGCGACCACTTCGCCGAGCGCGGCGGCGCGCCGCTGCGCGTCCTCGAGGAGCGATCCTCCCAGCTTGATCACCTTCACGCCAGCCCCTCCGTCTCGTCGTATCCGTACATCCGGTTGAAGTTCTGCACGGCCTGCGAGGCCGCCCCCTTCAGGAGGTTGTCGATCACCGAGACGATCACGGCGCGCCGCCCGCCCTGCAGGAGCGCATAACCGATCTCCGCGTGCGGCTTGCCGACCACGCTCTTGAGCTCGGGAAGCTCTCCCGAAGGCAGCACGCGCACGAAGGGGGCGTTACCGTAGGCCTCGGCGTAGATCTTCGTCATCTCCTCCGCCCCGATGGCCCGCGTGAAGCCGACGTGAATGGTCGAGAGGATCCCCCGCACCGTCGGCAGCAGATGGGGGACGAACACGAGCGTGGCCCGGTGGCCGAGGCGGAGACCCTGGCGGATCTCCGGCTCATGGCGATGCTGTCCGACGCTGTAGGCCTTGAAGTTGCCGAAGAGCTCGGAGAAGGAGAAGGCGAGGTCGGACTTCTTCCCCGCTCCGGAGACGCCGCTCTTGGAGTCGCAGATCACCGGCTGGGCGCGGTCGATGAGGTACATGATCGGCCGCAGCGCCAGGAGCACGGAGGTGGGGTAGCAGCCGGGGTTGGCCACGATCCGGGCCTTGGTCAGATCGCCGTTGCACCACTCGGTGAGCCCGTAGACGGCCTCCTCGAGCAGTTCCGGCTTCTGGTGCTCGAAGCCGTACCACTGCGGATAGAGGGCGGCGTCGCGGAGGCGGAAGGCGCCGGAGAGGTCGATCACGCGCATGCCGGCGTCGAGGAGCTTCGGGGCGAGATGTGCCGAGACCTCGTTCGGCACGGCCAGGAAGACCATCTCCGGGGCGGCCTCGGCGAGGGCGTCGAGCGTCAGCTCGCTGCCGAACAGGCCGGTCACGGTCACGCGCCGGTGCCGCTTGAGGATCTCGGCGAGCTCGGCGCCGGTGTAGCCGGTGGCGCCGACGACGGCCACGCGCGTCCGCGCCGGGTCCGCCGCCGTCGCGATGGCGTCTACACGTTCAGTGATGTGAGTGTCAGGCATGGCAATCTCTCTCCCGATCGCCACGTGCTAGGCGCGCGTACGGCGGCGCGGCGCGTGGAGGCCGGCCGTCTGCTGAACCCGCCGGATGAATGCGGCGGCGGCGGAGGGCTCGCGGAAGGCGACGAAGATCGTGTCGTCGCCGCCGATGGTGCCCACCGCGTCGTCGATGGCGGCCGCGTCGATGGCGCTGGCCAGCGGCTGGGCCGTGGCGGCGGGGGTCCTGATCACGGCGAGGTTCCCGGCCGTCTCGGCGAAGAGGACGGAGTCGCGGATGAGCTGATCGAGCCGCCCTTCGCGCAGGTCGCGGGGGGTGAAGGGGATGGGAGCGGCGAGGTCGCCCGGGGCGACGTAGCCGTTCGGAGTCTTGGCCAGGCCGAGCTCGCGCACGTCGCGGGAGAGGGTCGGCTGGGTGACGCTGAAGCCGCGCTTGCGCAGGAGAGCGAGCAGCTCCTCCTGCGACTGGACGGCGGTCTCGCGGACGATCCGGAGGATCTCTTCGCGGCGCCGGGGCCCCTCGCTGTGTGAATGAATATTCATCATTACGAATCTTTATGCATCAACGCCCGATTGTCAAGCAGTTATTCCGGGCATGGGGGTTGAAAATCTCAGGCCTCAGGGAGACCCGATCATGTCCCGAGTGGAACCGAAAGAAAATCGCCTCCAGCAGGAGCGGAGGCACGCCGAGCAGCGCGGCCGCCGGCAGCCGGCGGACGGCCCCCGGGCCAAAGCCGAGAGCGACAAGAGGGCGGTGGAAGAGGCGCTGAAGAAGCAGGCGCCGCGGAAGGCCGGACCCTCGCCCGCTTGCGGGAGAGGGTGGCGCGCAGCGCCGGGTGAGGGCGACTCATCGTCGAAGAGCCCCCTCATCCGGTCCTTCGCTCCGCTCAGGACCACCTTCTCCCCCGCCGCGGGCGGGGGAGAAGTGCTGGTCGCCGACCCCGAACAGGAAACAGTCACCGTTTTCCGTTCGCCGGACGACATTCATGTCTTCGGCCGCGATCCGGACAAAACGGATGTTGGACTGCTGATCAATGCGCCCGCGCGCGTACTCACACCTCGATGCCGACCGACCTCATCAGCTCCAGGGCGTTGCTCTTCTTCACCACCCCCTCCCGCATCCGGTAGTCGAAGACCATCGTCCCCTCCTCGATGTGGTCCTCGAAATGGACGTTCGCCGCGTGCGGGCCGAGCGCGCCGGCGATCTCGGCCAGCGCCAGGTCGTGCGTGCTGACCAGGCCCATCGCCCCCGAATCGACCAGGCGGCGGATCACGGCCCCGGCGCCGATCCGGCGGTCGTGCGAGTTCGTCCCGTGCAGGATCTCGTCGAGCAGAAACAGGAGCGGCGTGCCGCCGCGGGCCAGGTCGAGAATCTGCCGGATGCGCACGATCTCGGCGTAGAAGCGGGAGCTTCCCTCCTGCAGCGAATCGGTGATGCGGATCGACGCGCCGACGTTCATCGGCGTGATCTGCAGCGACGTGGCACAGACCGGCCCGCCGGCGAAGGCCAGCACCGCGGCCACGCCGGTGCTCCGCAGGAACGTGCTCTTCCCCGACATGTTCGAGCCGCTGATGATGAGCAGCCGGAGCTCGGGGCCGAGCCGGAGGTCGTTGGTCACCCGCCGATCGGCCGGAATCAGCGGGTGCCCGAGGCCCACCGCGTCGAATCGCGCCGGCCCGGCGGCGAGGACCGGCATGGCGAACGAGGGATTCTCGGCCGCGAAGGAGGCCAGCGAGGAGAGCGCTTCCAGCTCCGCGACCGCGTCGATCCACGCCTGCATGGCCGTTCCGTTGCGCCGGCGCCACCGCTCGATGAGCGCCGCCAGGTTCGAAGACCACATCAGCAGAAGGGCGATGGGGGCGAAGAGCTGATTCCGCCGCGCGTCGAGGAGCGAGACGAGGCGCTGCAGCCGCTCGATCTCCTGGACGGCCGCGGCGCCGATGCGGTCGCGGATCGACACCAGCCGCGTGGTCCGGAACGCTCGCTTCTCCGCCACGCGCAGAATGCGGGCCAGTTGTCCGAGGGCCGGCTCCGCGCGCTCCACGCCGCTCACGATCGCGCCGGCGCGGGGGGCGAGATGCCGCCCCAGCGCCATCTGCAGCCCCACCGCGATCAGCACCACCCACGGCGGAGCGAGGCTCGGCCCGAGCAGGAGGAGCGGGCGCGCCGCGAGGAAGATCGCCGTCACGGTCAGAGCCGGGAGGAGCAGCGCCAGCGCCCGCTCCCACCAGCGGAATTCGATCGGCGGCCTCGCCGTCCACTCCGCGACGCGCGTCTCCTCCAGCCCCTGGCCCGAGTCGCCGGCGACGACGGCCATCTGCTCGCGGAAGTCGAGCTCGTCGCGAAGCTCGGCCACCGCTTCCTGCCGCGCCGCGATCTCCGCGGCGTCGTGCGAGGGGAGGGTCATCCATCCGGCGAGCTTCGCTTCGCCCGATCGCGTCGCCGCGCGGCAGACGAGCTCGAAGAGCGAGCCGGGGCCGAACAGGTCGAAGTCGGATGCGTACGGATGGTGATCGTCGCGGAACCGCTCTCCGGAGTTGCCTTTCCCGATCCACGTGCCCTCGATGCGCTCGATGCCGGCGGCGTAGAACCGCGCGCCGCGCTCGGCCCGTTCGCGGCGGACGACGATCCGCGAGTGGACGAAGACGAGGGTGAAGAAGAGGGCGACGGCCAGCGCCGCCACCCCGCCGAGGGAGGCGGTGGCGGCGAGGATGGCCACGGCGATGGCCAGCAGGCGGGCCAGGGAAATCTTCTTTTCGAGGGCTTGCAGGCGGTTGATCTCGGCCGTCCGCGTCTGGTGCCGGTCGTAGTACGCTCTCACCGTCCCGCATTCTGCACGAGGGCGGCCGGTTGGCGCGATAATGCGCCCCATGCGCGACATCGAGAGACTCTTCGCAGACTACGCGGCCTATCACCGCACGCCGGGGAACAAGTGGTTCCACCGGGTGGGCATCCCGATGATCATGCTGACCCTGCTGGGGATGCTGGCGCGCGTGGAG
>DATLEX010000230.1:0-3162 GCA_035525045.1 Thermoanaerobaculia bacterium
GGCGGCGAGAATGTTGGTTCCCGGCGCGGAGACGTCAGGCTTGACCTGACCATATCCGGCGACCGGTCCGCGCGAGCTGCTGTTGTTCATGGCCGTGCTGCCGAAGAATGGATTGAGGCGAATCGGATAGACCGACAGCGCGCCGTTGGGAGGATTGGCGCTGCCATTGATGAGGGTCTTCAGGTAGTCGAAGTCCGCCAGCGGGACCGTGGCCGCCGGAATGGCGGCCTTCACCGCTGTCGGATTCGGGGTTGCCGACCGGAACAGCACGGCCACCGCTCCAGCCGCGAATCCGTTGTTGGCGATCTGTCCGAATGTCGCGGGGAGAGTGCTCTGCACGATGGCAATCCTGCCCCGCGCGCTGGTCGGCCAGTTCGCCAGCAGCTCGCCGCCGCTCACGAAGACGTAATACTGCGCCAGCCCATCTTCCGGCGGCGGGGGTGTTCCGGCCATCGGAAATATGGTGATGTCGCTCCGCTGTCCCTCGGCCATCGAAAAGTCGCTGGCCGGAGTGACCGCCCCGGTGCTGTTCCGATCGATCGATGAGGGATCGAGCACGTCGGTCGACCACGCCGCCGACGGGTCGATGCTGTTCCCGACGCAGACGACATGGCGGCCGACACACGGCGCGCCGACGGTTCCCTCGCCCGGACCGGAGTTGCCGCCCGCCGCCACCACCACCGCCCCGGCGCGTGAGGCGTTGTCCGAGGCGATGGCGGTGATGCTGTCGGGCGTGCCGCTTCCGCCGAGGCTCATGTTGATGACATCGGCCACCGGTTTCGGGAATCCGTTCTGGGTGGTGGGCGAGACGGAGTCTTCGAGGGCGGCGATGATGGCCGCGGTGAAGCAGCCGCCCGAAGGCCGCACCTGCGACACCGTGGAGATGACATCGCTGCAGACCTTGTAGGAGAGCAGCTTCGCCTGCGGGGCCACCCCGTGCACACGCTCGTCATCGGCCGTCCCCGACACGCCGTCGAAGCCGGGAGCAAATCCGAGATAGCCGGCCGCCGTGGCGGCGACATGGGTCCCGTGACCGAATCCATCCTCGACGATGATGTCCGCCTGCAGGAAGGGGAGGTAATAGACGACCTTCTGGTTGGCGGGGCCGCCGGCGCCGACGGGGTCGATGCCGAGGCGGGGCGGGGTGATGTCGCCGCCGAACTGTTCATGGATCCAATCGATGCCGGTGTCGATCACCGAGATGTACGTTCCCTGACCTTCGAATCCCTCGTTGGCCTGATCGGTCGCGGTCAATTCATGAATCGCGCCGTAGACTTCCGGCGCTCGGATGTAGGCGACGCTGGCGTTGAGCTGCGTGTAGAGCAGCTCGTCATCGTGAACCGCTTTCACTTCCGGCATGGCCGCGATGGACGCGACCGCCGCCTCGTCGACGAGCAGATTGATGCCGTTGAAGACGAGGGTGTAGGTGAAGTGGAACCGGACATCCTCGCCGGCCGCGTTCTGCAGGGTCACGCCCCCCACCTGGTAGGCGATGCCACGGGCGGTGAGCGCGGCCAGGAAGTCGCTCTGCGCCGACCGGAGTGAGGCGCGGTAGCTCTCGACCTCGGCATCGGACATTTCGGTGCCGTCGGCGACGACGGCGGCTGGCTCCTGCTGGAGCTCGACGATGACCGAGCGTGTGGCAGCGGTGGCGGTCAGAGAGACGAACATCGCCAGGAGGGATAGAAGTGCGGCTTTTCTCATCGGTTTGCGCCCTTTCGAGAAGCGATTGCCGCCAGGAGGCGGTCGGTGGTGGTAGTAGAGGTGGTGGTAGTAGTAGAACTACCACACGCGCTCGGGGCGATGCAAGCGCGCTCTACCGGCGCAGCGAGACGCTGACGGCTGGAGATCGCTGCGTTGCCTGTACTTTCCCCTTTTCTGCGGAGGGATGACCATGGCTAAAAAGATCATTGCCGTCATGGGTGCTACCGGGGCGCAGGGGGGAGGTCTCGTGCGCACGATTCTCGCCGATCCGGCGGGAGAGTTCGCCGCGCGCGCCGTCACGCGCGACACCACCTCGCCGAAAGCTGTCGAGCTGGCGCGCCTCGGCGCTGAAGTGGTGGCTGCCAATGCCGACGATCAGGACAGCCTTCGTCGGGCCTTCGCCGGAGCCCATGGCGCGTACTGCGTCACGTTCTTCTGGGAGCACTTTCAACCGGAGAAGGAGATCGCCCAGGCTCGGGCCATGGCCGCCGCCGCGCGTGAGGCCGGCCTGAAGCACGTGATCTGGTCGACGCTGGAGGATACCCGCAAGTGGGTGCCTCTCGGCGACGATCGCGTGCCCACCCTGATGCAGCACTACAAGGTGCCGCACTTCGACGGCCTGGTCAAGTCGATCAGCCCCACCTCGTGGGTCATCACCGGCCGTGACGGAAAAGACGTCACCGTCACGGTGAATGCAGCCACGAAGATCGAGCCCGGTGTAAACGTAGGCGACGCGGTTCACGTCGCCGGTACGACCGACTCCTCCGGCAACATCGTGGCCTGGTCCATCAGGAAGGCGCGCACGCGATAGCTGCCGGCGGGTAACGAAGCAGTCGGCGGCAGCACCTGGCTGACACCGATGCATCGCTCCTGTAGTAGTGTTGCGGAAACGGACATGCTCGCGCGTGGTGCTTCGGCAACGGCGATCGCTGTTCTGCTGACCGCGACGTTCGCGGCGGCGGACGTGGTGCGGCTTCGCGACGGGACGGAGATCAGCGGCCGCCTGACGAGCTGCGACGACGAAAGCTGCACGATTCAGCGGAAGCGGATCGAGCAGACCGACATCGCGCAGATCATCCTCGGCGACGGACCCGGCCCGCAGATTCCTCCCGGGATAGCCCCCGGCGCCATTCTCACCGACGGCAGTATCCGGCCTGGTCCATTGAAAGATGTGAACCTCGGATCCGTCTCCATCGGGGCGAACGAATTCGACCGCGATGACGTCGCGGCCATCATCCTCGTTCCCACGCCGCCCGCCGCGCCGGAGGAACCACCGCAGCCCGTTGCCGGCACTTCCTCTCCGCCAGCCGAACCGCCAGAGCCGCCATCAGATCCCGATCCGCCATCAGATCCCGATCCGCCGGCCCCGGCCCCGCCCTCCCCGCCGCCGGCTCCTCCACTCCGGCCGCGCTACGGTGCGCCGGATGAGCCGATCCGTCGCGGCCGTCTCTGGACCGG
>DATLEX010000326.1:0-4285 GCA_035525045.1 Thermoanaerobaculia bacterium
GAGGCTGATTTCGCCGGCGACTACTGGTACAGCGCCACACTCGTCGCCGGCGATGAGGACATCGACAGCCTCAACGGGACTCTGAGCCTCGATCGGGGACGGAACCAGGTTCTGCTCCGTTTCGACGCAACGGCCATAGGAATGCGCCGGCTCGACGGGCCGTACCAGGTCGTGCTGAGGATGTTCGGCCCGACCGAGGCGGCTGGTCTTTCGGCTCGCTTCAAGACGCAGCCATTCACGGCAAACCAATTCGAAGGGTTCATTCCCGACACGACGCCACCCGAGGTGTGGGGGTGGGTCAGGCCCACGATCCTCTGGCCGCCCGACCATCGCATGGTGGAAATCGACGTGGGATACGGCGCCAGCGACGACCGCGACATTCGGCCGTCGATCGCGCTCGAGAGCATCGTCGCCAGCGAGGGGGAGAACGCGCTCGGAGACGGCAATACTTCGCCCGATATCGTGGTCGAGGGCCATCGCGTGTTCCTGCGCGCCGAGCGCAGCGGCACCGGGTCCGACCGCGTCTACACGTTCACCTTTGTGGCCCGCGATCGGGCCGGAAATACGGCACGCATGACCGCGGCCGTTCGCGTTCCCCACGATGGCGGGGGGCAGTAAGCGGAAGCGGGAAGCCGGAGGCGGAGTGGCCGCGCCTGCGATGACCGCCGCGACCCCCCTCACCTCTTCTTCCATTCCTCCATCAGCCGTACGAAGTCGCCGAAGAGGTGGAACGAATCGTGCGGTCCGGGCGCCGCTTCCGGGTGGTACTGCACGGCCATGATCGGCTCGCGGCGGTGGCGGAAGCCTTCCAGCGTCTGGTCGTTGAGGTTGATGTGCGTGTACTCGACGTCGTTCTCGCTCAGCGAGGCGTCGTCGACGGAGAAGCCGTGGTTCTGCGAAGTGATCTCCACGCGGCCCGACCGGAGGTCCTTCACCGGATGGTTCCCGCCGCGATGGCCGAACTTCAGCTTGTAGGTCTTCCCACCGAGGGCCAGGCCGAGGAGCTGGTGCCCGAGGCAGATGCCGAAGATGGGCACCTTGCCGATCAGTTGCCGGATGTTCTGCTGCGCGTAGGTCACCGGCTCCGGATCGCCGGGGCCGTTCGAGAGCAGCACGCCGTCGAACCGGCGGTCGAGGATCTCCGCGGCCGGCGTCTTCGCCGGGAACACCGTCACCTCGCACCCTTCCGCCGTCAGGTGCCGGAGGATGTCGCGCTTGACGCCGTAGTCGTAGACGGCCACGCGGAGCTTCGGCGCGCCCCCCTCCTCGGCCGGAAAGGGATAGGCGGCAGACGTGGTGACGCGATGGACCAGGTCGAGGCCGCTCATCGACGGAGCGCGGCGCACCTCCTCGAGAAGCTCCTCCACGGCGCGGGCGTCGGTGGTGATCATCCCCCGCATGGCCCCCTCGCTGCGTATCCGGCGCGTGAGGGCCCGGGTGTCGACGCCGGTGATGGCGGGGACGCGCGTCCGCTCGAAGTATTCGCCGAGGGACATCTCCGCGTGCACGCTCGACGGCACGGCGACGGCGTCGCGCACGACCAGCCCCGCCACCTGCGGCGCCGCGCTCTGGGCCACCTCCTCCTCAACGCCGTAGTTGCCGATGTGGGGATAGGTCATGACCACGATCTGGAAGCGGTAGGAGGGGTCGGTGGCGATCTCCTGGTATCCCGTGAGGGAGGTGTTGAAGACGACCTCGCCGAGGGCGGTGTCGGGCGAGCCGAACGAATCGCCGTGGTAGACCGAGCCGTCTTCGAGGATGAGGCGTGCGGGAGGCATCGAGATCGGCGGCGATTATACGTGGGGTTGCGGAGCCCTCACTCGTAGCGCAGCGCTTCCACCGGGTTGAGGCGCGCGGCGCGCGCCGCGGGGACGATCGTCGCCAGGAACGCCACCGCGATCGAGAAGAGGGCGATGGCCGACAGGTCCTCCGGCCGGGTGATGAAGGGGATCGACGAGACGAAGTACACCTCGGCGATCTCCGGCGGGAACGACACCAGCTCGTAGCGGGTGATGATCCAGCAGACCAGCGTCCCCAGCAGCAGCCCCGCCAGCGTCCCCGCCACGCCTACCAGCGTGCCGTACCAGAGGAAGATCCGCCGCACCGTCTTCTGCCCGGCGCCCATCGAGGTCAGGATCCCGATCTCCCTCCGCTTCTCGTGCACGGTCATGATCAGCGTGGAGACGATGTTGAAGGTCGACACGAAGACGATCAGCCCGATGACGATGAAGAGCACGAGCTGCTGGATGGCCAGCATGGAGAAGAGCTGGCGGTTCATGTCCCGCCAGTCGCTCACCGCGTAGCGGCTGTCGGTGCGGCGGGCCAGCTCGTCGCGCACCGCCTGGAGGTCCGCCCCGGCCTCGAGCTTCACCTCCACCAGGTTGGCCACGCCCGGCCGCCCCGACAGCGACTGCGCATCCTCCAGGCCGATGAAGAGCCACTTGGCGTCGTATTCGTGGAAGCCGGTGTCGAAGACGCTGGTCACCACGAAAGTCGCGGAGCGCGGCAGGAAGCTCCCCCCCTCGTCGCTCGGCACGGTCACGCTCATCGACGAGCCGGGCTCGACGCCGAGGCGGGCGGCCATGTACCTGCCGACGGCGGCGCCGCGCTCGCCCTCCGGGCCCTGGAACCCGCGCGGGCCGATGATCCTGGCCAGCATCGGCGAGGTGGCGCCGCGCGTGGCCTCGATTCCCTTGATCATCACCTCCGAGCCGGTGGTGTTGCGCTCGGTGGTGACCACGCCGTGCTGGAAGACCACCGGCGAGGCCTCCGCCACGCCGGGCGTCTCCCGGATCAGGCTCAGCAGCCGCCTCGGCTCCTCGATCGGGCCGGCGATCTGGTAGACGAAGACCTCGGCGTTCCCCCCGAGGAGCTTGCGCTGGAGGTCGCGACGATAGCCGGTCATCAGGGCCATGGAGATCACCAGCGCCATCACCCCGATGATCAGCCCCAGCACCGAGACCGCGCCGACAGCCGTCACCAGCGCGTCGGTGGGACGGCGAAGGTAACGCCAGGCGATCCGGAGAGGAAGGTTCATTCTTCATTATCATCGATCCGCGTGAACTCTCTCTCCCCCACCCTTCCTCCCGTGGTCATCGCCTCGTTCCGCTCGCCGGCGGAAGCGCAGGCGGCGCGAGCGGCCGTCGAGGAAGCGGGCATGCGGGCCTGGCTCGTCGACGAGCGATCGCTGCGCTCGGAATGGCGCCATCCCGACGCGCTCGCAGGCGTGGGACTGGTGGTTGCGCCGGCCGACGTCGAGCGGGCCCTGGCGGTGCTGGAGGGCCTCTGGCCCGAGCAGCACGCGGTGGAGGAGGTGGCGGAGCCGGAGCGCTGCCCGGAGTGCCGCTCGCCCGGCATCCTTCGCCTCCGCAGCCTCCCGTTCTTCGTCGTCTTCGCCGCGGTCATGCTCACCGCGGGCTATCTGGTCGGGCAACGCGACCTCTTCACGCTCCTGGTGGTGATCGTGGCGGGGCTGCTCGTTCTCGGACCGAACCGGCGCTGCACCTCGTGCGGGGCGCGATGGCGGAGCTGGAGCGGCGAGCCCCGCCCGCCCGACACGCCGCCGGTCGAGCCGCCGGAGGTCCCCTGCCCGCGCTGCGGCTCGACGGAGACGGGAACGATCGACCGCCGGCCGATGAAAGCGTGGACGCTGCTGGTCAACTTCGTCCTTCCCCCGCTGCTGCTCATCTGGCCCTTCCTGCCGAGGCGGCGGTGCGAGGAGTGCGGGATGGAGTGGCGGTGAATTGGGGCTCGGGGCTCAGGGCTCGGGGCTCGGAGGTGGAGGGGGTTGGCCGGCGTGGCGGGATCGTCTGATGAGGCCGTTGAGCATTCGGGCGATTCTTTGGGCGCGGCTGATCAGGGGCTGAGCTGCTTCAGGGGAGATGTAGCCGAGATCGGCCGAGATCAGGAGCTGGGTTTCCACTTCGAGCGCGGAGCCGCGGGCGATGAAATAGAAGTTCACCTGATCGCGCCGCGACCACCGGCCCTGACCTTCCGCGATGTTGCAGATGATCGATACGGCAGCTCTCCTGAGCTGCTGCACGAGGCCGAACATCTCGGCGCGCGGATAGCTGCCTGTCGTTTCGTAGATCTCGCGCGCGAGAACCCGCGCTTCCTGCCATACATGGAGATCACGATAAGAACGCATCCTGGACCGAAACTCAGCGGCCGGTCAGCGTGGCCCCGCAAGTATACCTCGGCCACCAACCCCCGAGCCCCGAGCCCTGAGCCCCGAGCCCCACCTCCCGAGCCCCTATAATCCGCCGCCATGGTGCGCCTCCTCCTC
>DATLEX010000241.1:0-7386 GCA_035525045.1 Thermoanaerobaculia bacterium
CGATTCGATGTCGGGCTGCCCGATGATGAAGCACGGCGAAGAAGCGCCGGCACCGCCCGCCGCACAGCACAAGCACGGACCCACTGATCGATCACTGACACTCTGCCAGGGAACGAGCTCGATCTGCCACTCGTTCCCTGCTGTTGAAATCGAGTAGCAGACCACAAATACCGTCGCGAGCCTGTCCGTTCTGAGGCAGACGACGATATGTATTGGAAACTCCCCGTTCTGATTGTGGTCGTTGTCCTTGTGGCTCGATAGCGCGGCTCTCCGCCTGTTGCATATCGTCCGCGATGACCGATTTCGGGCCGCGGAGGTCAGCGCTGACTTGGGCGATGGAGAGTCCTTCACGCCGGGCACGGCAGGTGCGGCGCCGCTGGCCGGCCACACACGGTACAGAACCGCATTCTTGCCGGTGGCCTTGACCTCGTACATCAGCCGGTCTGCCGCGTGCACCAGGGTCTCGGCCGCGACAGTGGGGGAGGGAGCCCCTTGCAATTCACCGGGTTGTTACAGGGTCCGGATCTT
The DNA here is from genome assembly GCA_035525045.1 of Thermoanaerobaculia bacterium. Classification (GTDB taxonomy): domain Bacteria; phylum Acidobacteriota; class Thermoanaerobaculia; order Gp7-AA8; family Gp7-AA8; genus DATLEX01. Next base: position 529 of record DATLEX010000241.1, read on the forward strand.
CCACGCCAGGGCGATGAGAGCGAGGACGATCACGCCGAGGGCCAGGAAGAGCCCTCTTCGCCGGAAGGCCAGCTCTTCCAGCGAGCGCTGTCCGGCCAGCAGCGCCGCCTCGGCGTGCTGCAGCCCCTCGCGCTGTTTCTCGGTCACCGGCTCCGGAGCGAAGGTATGCACGAGGGTCTCCAGCTCGATCTGGGCGTCGACCGCGGCGTCGAGCTCGCTGCGGATGCTCCGTACTTCCACTCCGCCTCGCTGGGCAGAGAGGAGGATGCGCTCCGAGCGGGCGATCATCGTCGTCAGACCGCGCGTGGCCTGCAGATAGGCGGCGGCATTCGAGCGTCCGGCCCCCTCCTCGTCGTGGCAGTCGATGCAGCGGCGGATGGCCACGGTCACGTCTCTGCCGGTGGCCTGGTCATGATAGGTGTAGTAGGTCTTCCCGATCCGGAACTTCTCGAACAGCCTGGCGAACTCCGGTCGCAGGCGCGGCTCCTCGGCGCCGCCCGTGATGCGGTGCGCGGGCAGCTCCTGGGCCTGGTCCACGAGCAGGTCGAAGCGCTGATCGCCGGTGACGCCGGCGCGCTCGGCGGCGGCAAGGAGGGCGGCCCGGACGTTCGCATAGTTCTCGGCCTTCTTGCGCGGCTCGGCCACGAGCTCGGACAGCGGCCCGACCCCTTCGTGGCAGAACGCGCACGGTGTGTCGGGCAACGGTCCGAGCATGGCCACGGTCGGGCGCACCACGCCGTGATTCTCGTGGCAGCTCACGCATTCCGAGAAGTGGAACACGGCGATCCCGGACCGTTTGCCGGTGTGGCAGGTGCTGCATTCCGAGCCCGACATCAGCTCGTTGTGCTCCAGCCAGCGATCGTGTTTCCGGCTGGCCCGGAACAGCTCCGCCTCCCGGCCGTGACACTGCCCGCAGACGAAACTGACGCTCTCCACGCCGGGAGGCGTCGCGCCGTGATTTCCGTGGCAGTCGTTGCACGTCGGGGCCGCGGCGTCGCCCTTCTCCAGGAGCGCCTTGGCGTGCACGCTGACGCGCCACCGCGCGTACTGGTCGGTGGGAAGCGGACGCCCGGCGGCATCGTGGTAGGCGGCCATCAGCGTCGCGTCCGAATGGCAGCGGCTGCAGGTCTCGGCCACGCGCGCCGGGTGAACGGGGGAGTCGGGCTCGGTCCGGCGGCGGATGTCGTGGACGGAGTGGCAGTCGGTGCACGTGGCCACCTTCCCGTCCCCGGCGCGGAGGCCCTTGCCGTGGTGGCTCGTCCAGTACTCGGTTACCTGGTCGACGCGCGCGGCGGGATTGAAGCGGCGCATGAATTCGGCCGAGGAGTGGCAGCGTCCGCAGAACTCCGGGATCCCCTGGCGACTCGGAGAGCCGAGGTAGGGGTTCGGCTTGAACTCCGGATCCATCGCCGCGGCGATGTCGTCGGAGAGGAGAGGGTCGGGATTGCCGCCGTGACAACTGTGGCAGGAGAGCCCAAGCTGCGCGTGCACGTCGCCGGCGAAGCCCTGCACCGTCGCCCGCGCCGCGGCGTCGAACATCTCCCCGCCGTGGCAGGCGATGCACGAGGTGGGCGTCGCGGCGGATGACGGGGTGGCCGCACCGAGCGCCAGGGCCAGCAGCAGCGCACCCGGCCCGGCGCCGCGCGGCCCGCGGGTGATGAAGGCGAAGATCAGCAGGAGGACCACGCTGAGCAGCACCACGTAGAGCGGGACCAGCGAGGCGTATCCCCAGCAGGTCATGACCACGACGAATAGGACCGCGGCGGCGCCGGCGATGGTCCAGCCCGGGCTCTTCCCTTCGCGGGCGGCCCGACGGTCGAGGAACGGCACGGCCAGGAGCACCGCTCCTCCCAGGCCGAAGAGCAGGAGCGGAATGACCTCGTACGCGATTCCGGCGAATTCCCCTCCGGGCATGAGCTTGAGCGCCTGGAACATGAACACGAAGTACCACTCCGGACGGATGTCCTCGTACGCCGGCGCGAACAGGTCGGCCTTCTCGCCGAGCTCCCACGGAAAGAGCGCCGCCAGCGCCGCCAGCACGCCGAGGGCGAAGATCCATCCGGAGAGATCGCGCAGCGCGAAATGCGGGAAGAACTTCATCGGCGGGCGCCGCTTCGCCTCTTCCTCGCTGCGCGGCGGGACGCTCATCCCCTTGGTCTGCACCAGGACGAGGTGAACGACCAGGAACACGAGCGTGAGTGCCGGAAGGATCCCCACGTGCCAGCCGTAGAAGCGCGACAGCGTCGCGCCCGACACGCGGTCGCCGCCGCGGAGGAATCGGACCATCCATTCACCGGCCACCGGCATCGCCCCCGGCAGGTCCGTCCCCACCTTCGTGGCGAAGAAGGCGAGCTGATTCCACGGCAGAAGGTATCCGGAGAAACCGAATCCGAGCATCAGAAACAGGAGGATCACGCCGCTGACCCACGTCACCTCGCGCGGCGGACGGTAGGCCTTCGTGAAGTAGACGCTGATCAGGTGGGCGAAGGCGAAGAAGACCAGCAGGTTCGCCGACCAGGAATGCAGCGATCGCATGAGCCAGCCGAAGGGGACGCTGGTCATGATGAACTCGACCGACTCGAAGGCCTCCTCCGCTCCCGGCCGGTAGTACAGCATCAGCAGGATGCCGGTGAAGAACTGGATGAAGAGGAAGAACAGGGTCATCCCGCCGAGGTAGTAGAAGACGGCGTAGCGGTGCATCGGCACGGTCTTGTGCGAGGCCAGCTCGCGCATCTTGTCGAGCCCGAGCCGGTCGTCGGCCCACGCCATGATGCGGCTGAACAGGACGGCCATGCCTTCACGCCTTCGAGATGACCACGGTCTGCTGTCCGGTCCCCTTGGCCAGCAGGTTGACTTTGTACGCGGTCAGCGGACGGGGAGGCGGCCCGATGATGTTGCGTCCCTGGAGGTCGTAGCCGCCGCCGTGACAGTTGCACCAGATGCGGTTGTGCGCCTTCTGAAATCCGACGATGCAGTCGAGGTGGGTGCACGTGGCCGAGTAGGCGTAGAACCTGGCGTCGGCCGTGCGGACGAGGATCACCGGTTCGGCGCCGAAGCGGACGATCTTGAATCCCTTTTCCATGAGCACCGGATCGTCGACCGCGCCCGCCTCCACCTCGTTGATGCTCGCCTCGGCGACGCGCGGCGGCGTCACGAAGCGGATCACCGGATAGACGATCGAGACGATCAGCGCGCCGAGAGATGTTCCGAGGAACCAGTTCAGCAGGCGCCGGCGACTGAGGTCCGACTCATGAGCCGGTAGCGATGCCATTGCTTCTCCGCTACTTTATCGCGAACGTGCGGATGTAGGCGATCACCGCCCTGATGTCATCGTCGGGAATCTTCCCGTCGTAAGCCGGCATCTTTCCCTTCCCCTTTTTCGTGATCTGGGTCAGCTCGGCGTCGCTCTGCTTCTGGACCTCGGGCGAGGCGAGTGAGCGGACTCCGAGCCTCTTTCCCATGGCGGTGTCGCCGCTGCCGTCCGCGGCGTGGCAGACGGCGCACTTCGCCTTGTAAACGGCGGCGCCGCCGGCCGCCTGGAGGGGAAGGGCCAGAAGAACGGCGAGAAAGGGAAGCAACATCGGGGGGCGGATCATCAGAGACCTCCTTCGGGACTCGTGCGACATACGGATTCACTCTAGGCAGCGCAGGAGGGAGAAAACGTGGTTTGCGGCACATCCCCCGGTGACGATGATCACAAGGAGTGCGGCATGACCGGAAGCCGGGCCGGTCGAAGTGGAAGATCCGGCCGTCGTCGTGTACCTTCGCGCATTGAACCACCTTCCAGGAAAGCGAGGAGATGAAGAATGCGAAAGGTTGCAGCCCTGGTGCTCTGTTTCGCCGCCGCCGTCGTGTTCGCGCATCACGGGCCCGAGAGCATCACCATCGATGCCGCGGCGGCCAAGCAGCCGCCCGTGCCGTTCTCGCACGAGAAGCATGCCCGCGACCTGGTCAAGGCCTGCGACACGTGCCACCACACGCAGAAGGGACTGAAGTCCGACCAGGAGACGAAGGTCGTCAAGTGCACGACCTGCCACTTGAATCCGAAGGGCGATGTGCCGGGCATGCGCGAGGCCAGCCTGCAGAAGAACCCGTTTCACACCCCCGGCTGCATCGACTGCCACCGCAAAGGGAAGAAAGGGCCGGTGGCGTGCACCGGCTGTCACATCAAGAAGAATTAGGAGCCCGCGCGGCACGCGCCCGGTCTCTCACGCTCCTCGTGATGGATCAGAACCCTTCGCTCTTCAGCCGGAGGCGGTACAGCCCCCCGCCGGCCGTGACGTAGAGACTGCGCCGGTCGTCCCCGCGGCCGAACTCCACGTTCGTCGCCGGAGCGGGGGTGGGGACGTGGGCCAGCTCCGAGCCGCCGGGGGAGTAGACGCGGACGCCGAGCGGACCGCATCCACAATAGATGTTGCCGGCGCGGTCGACGGTCAGACCGTCCGCGTATCCGCGGCCGGCGAGGTCCACCAGAACCTGGCGGAACTTCGCCGTCCCGTCGGGAGCGAGGTCGTAGGCGAGGATGGCCATCCGTCCGGGCGCGGCGGAGATCCCGGGAGGGAGGGCGCCCGTAGCGCCGTTGTCGGTGGCGGCGACGTAGAGCGTCTTCTGGTCTGGGGAGACGGCGAGGCCGTTCGGTTTGCCGGCGTCGGCGATGACCAGATGGAGCGAGCCGTCGGGATCGATGCGATAGACGCCCTGGACCGGCTGCTCGACCGGCTCCTCGCCGACATACCTCGGATCGGAGAAGTAGATGCGGCCCCGGGCATCGACGGTCACATCGTTCGGTGAGTTGAGCCTCCGCCCGCGATGCACCGCGGCGAGCGTCTCGCTCCGGCCGCTGGCCATGTCAGTGCGCGTCACGCGGCGGCCACCGAAGTCGGCTCCCTCGGCCACGATCATCCGCCCCTGCTCATCGAAGGCGATCCCGTTGGCCATCCCGCTCGGCGAGCGGTAGATGCGCACGGTCCCGTCCCGCGGGTCGTAGCGCCAGATGTGCCCGGCCTCGCGCGAGCGGGCGCTCCCGGTGATGTCGGAGAAGTAGATCGTGCCGTCGGGGGCGGCGGCCGGTCCTTCGGTGAAGACACCGCCTTCCCAGAGCGTCTCCAGAGTGGCGCCCGGCGCGATGATGGCGAGCAGAAAGGCCGCCGCCAGGCTCAGGTTCATCGAAAAAAAAGTGGCCCCGGGAGCCTTTGCCTACCCGGGGCCGGTCTCGGCGCGTTGACATCCGCAAAGGGGCGTTCGCGCCGCATTTGCCGAGGGTGACCTATCGCATCATTCCCGGCTGCTTCGTCCCGTTGACATCCGCGATAGAGCGTTCGATCCGAAGCGGGCGCAGTCTATGCGAAAACGATCACGAAGTGCTGTCACAATTGCATCGGTTTTCCACAGCGATCCGCAGCGCGATTGCTCGAAGATGTGCAACGTGTCGCAAGTCACGGCGCAGCAAGCGGACGCCAGCGATTGACGCTGTGGAATCCCGCCTCGCGTACAATCGACCCCACACGCATGAGTCTGGATCGCGGCAGCCGTCTTGGGCGGTACGAGGTGCGTTCGCTGATCGGCACAGGGGGGATGGGCGAGGTCTACCTCGCGCACGATCCCGACCTCGAGCGCGACGTCGCCATCAAAATCCTCCGCGACGGCAGCACGAGCAGCGATCGCGTGCGGCGGTTCGTCCAGGAGGCGAAGGCGGCGTCCGCACTCCATCATCCGAACGTGGCCCACGTCTACGAGATCGGGACCCACGGCGAGATGCGCTTCATCGCCATGGAGCTCCTGGAGGGAGAGACGCTGCGCCGGCGCATCGACGCCGGGCCGCTCCCCGTCGGGGAGGCGCTGTCGCTGGCCACACAGATCGCCGCCGGGCTGGCCGCGGCGCACAACGCCGGCATCATCCACCGCGACATCCAGCCGGAGAACGTGATCATCCTCGCCGACGGCTACGCCAAGATCCTCGACTTCGGCCTGGCCAAGCTCCGCGAGCGCGAGGGGCCGGATGCCGCCACCCTGCTCAAGACCGAGCCCGGCTTCACCATGGGGACCCTCGGCTACATGGCGCCCGAGCAGCTCGCCGGTGGCGAGATCACGCCCGCCGCCGACGTCTTCAGCCTCGGCGTCGTCCTGTACGAGATGCTCGCCGGCCGGCGCCCGTTCGAGGGGACGACCGCCACCGAAATCGCGGGCGCCATCATCTCGAAGCCTCCTCCTCCGCTGAACCGCCCCGGCGTCCCCCCCGCACTGGAGAAAGTCATCTTCAGGGCGCTCGAGAAGAGCGCCGGGGGCCGGTACGGAAATGCGGGGGAGATGCTGCAGGCCCTCCGCGAATTGAGTGGCGAGATGGCCGCGACCGGCGTCCCGGGCGGGGTGGCAGGCCGCCGCTCCTGGAAGCGCGTGGCCGGAGTGGCGGCGGCGATGGTAATCCTCGCTCTCATCGCCGGGGCGGCCTGGATGGCGCTCCTGGGGAAGCGGGAGCGGGACGCCGAGCGGTTGATCGCCACGGCCGAGGGCCATCTCAGGCGAGGGGCCTACCCGGAGGCGTATGGAGCGGCGGTGGCGGCGGCGTCGATGTTTCCGGACAACGAACGGCTGCGCAACGTGATCGCCAACTCGAGCGAGAAGGTGGTCATCGAGAGCGATCCGCCCGGCGCCAGCGTGCACCTGCGGCGCTTCAAGGGATCGCCGGAAGGGCAGGACGCCGGCACCACGCCGCTCACCATTCCACGGCTGGCCTGGGCCGACTATCTCGTCACGATCACGAAGGAGGGATATGCCGCCGCCGTCCTTCCGATGTCGACGGCCCCTGCGTTTTTCCGTGGACAGCTCATGCGGCGCCACTCACCCCACCTCGAGGTGGAC
>DATLEX010000282.1:0-4751 GCA_035525045.1 Thermoanaerobaculia bacterium
CGCCGCCTTGCAGACCCACTGCTCGCCCTCCTTCACCATCACCGGCCCGCAGTGAGAGAGGATGTGTCCCTTCAGGTCGACCGGTGGCTTCACCCCGTCGTGAAGCCTCTGATGGACCGCGTCACGGCCGGTGTAGAGACGGCCGGAGATGGAAACGGTGTCGCCGACGTGGAGGGAGCGGATCGTGCTCTCGTCGACGGGAGTTTTCAGCTTGATGGTTGACATTTTGGATTCTGGATTCCCGCCCTCCCCCCAAGGCTCACCACTCTGTGGTGTTCCCCCGCGGCGGCTAGGCAATCCAAAATCCAAAACCCAAAATCCAAAATCAATACAGCCACTCCGTAGCTTCCCCAGAATGCGCCACCTTCACCCCCCGCCGCCTGTACGCCCAGCACATGTAGGCGATGCTGACGAAGTACGACGCCGGAAGGCGGTTCTGCTTGCCGATCTTGCAGGCCAGGAGCGTGGTCTTTCCGCCGAAACCCATCGGGCCGATGCCCGACTCGTTGGCCTTCCGCACGATGCGCTCCTCGAGGCCGGCCAGGAGGGGATCGCGATTGCTGTCGTCCATCGTCCGGAGAAGCTGTTCCTTGGCGAAGGAGTAACCGGTGGCGCGGTCGCCGCCGATGCATACGCCGAGGATGCCCGGGCCGCAGCCCTGGCCCTGCGCCTGGAGCACGGCATCGAGGATGGCGTTCTCCACTCCTTTGAGGTCGCGGCCGCCGAGGTCGGGGTGCGGCAGCGAGTACTGCGCGTTCATGTTCTCGCAGCCGCCGCCCTTGAGCATCAGCTTCACCTCGACGTGCGGCTCGCGCCACTGATGGAAGTGGAAGACAGGAGAGCCGGGCCCGGTGTTGTCGCCCGTGTTCTTCCCGGTGATGCTGTCGACGCTGTTCTGCCGGAGGTATCCCACCTTCGTGGCCTGGCGCACGGCATCGGTGGCGATCTCCTCGAACTCGATCTGATCGTAGCCGGCCGGAGTGTGCACGTAGAAGAGGATCGTTCCGGTGTCCTGGCAGAGCGGCAGCGAGCTCTCGCTCGCCATGCCGATGTTGCAGCCGATCACGTTGAGGGCCACCTCGGCGTTCGATCCTTCGACCTCCTCCTTCCGCGCAGCGGTGACGGCGCGCACCACGTCGTCGGGAAGCTGCGTCGAGGTGCGCCGGATCAGCTCCAGGAGGGTCTGGAAGAGGACCGGCTGCGCGTCGACCTCGCGGAGGGGTGCAGGGGCGGTCATGGCCTGTCGAGTCTATCAACGGCGCCCCCCTTGCACGCTCGGAATTAGGGGTAAAAGGCCGCGGTTTCTCAACTTGAGTCGAGCGCACTCAAGTAGAGGTAACGCCATGAATTTCAACAAACTAACGGTCAAGGCCCAGGACGCTGTGGTCGAGGCGATGAACCTCGCCCGCGGCGCCGGCAACCCGGAGGCGACCCCCGAGCATCTTCTGCTGGCGCTCCTCCGGCAGGAGGGGGGCATCGTCACGCCCATCCTGAACAAGCTCGGTCTCAACCCCGCCACCATCGAGGCGGAGATCGCCACGGAGGTGTCGAAATACTCGAAGGTGGGCGGCGCGTCGGCAGAGCCGATGGTGTCGTCGATGCTGCGCCGCGTCTTCGACGCCGCCTTCGAGTCGGCGGAGAAGTTCAACGACGAATACGTCTCCACCGAGCACTTCCTGCTGGCCATCGCCCAGACGAAAGAGATTACCGCGGCGCGCACGCTGGCCCGCCACGGGGCCGTTCCCGACGCCCTGCTGAAGGCGCTGCAGTCGGTGCGGGGGACGCAGCGGGTCACCGATCAGAATCCCGAGGACAAGTATCAGGCGCTGGAGCGCTACGCCCGCGACCTGACGGCGCTGGCCCGCCGCGGGAAGCTCGACCCGGTTATCGGGCGCGACGAGGAGATCCGGCGCGTCATCCAGGTCCTCTCTCGCCGGACGAAGAACAACCCCGTGCTCATCGGCGAGCCGGGCGTGGGAAAGACGGCCATCGTGGAAGGGCTGGCCCGCCGGATCGTCGAGGGGGACGTCCCCGACGGGCTGAAGAACAAGCGGGTGGTCTCCCTCGACCTCGGCGCGCTGATCGCCGGGTCGAAGTATCGCGGCGAGTTCGAGGACCGGCTGAAGGCGGTGATCAAGGAAGTGGAGGAGAGCGAGGGGAACGTGGTCCTGTTCATCGACGAGCTGCACACGCTGGTCGGAGCAGGCGCCTCCGAGGGGGCCATGGAGGCCTCGAACCTGCTGAAGCCGGCGCGGGCGCGCGGCGAATTGCGCGCGGTCGGCGCGACGACGCTGAACGAGTACCAGAAGCACATCGAGAAGGACGCCGCGCTGGAGCGGCGCTTCCAGCCGGTCTACGTCGGGGAGCCGACCGTGGAGGACACCATCGCCATCCTCCGTGGTCTGAAGGAGCGCTACGAGGTCCATCACGGCGTCAAGATCCAGGACTCCGCCATCGTCGCGGCAGCGACGCTCTCGCACCGCTACATCACCGACCGCTTCCTCCCCGACAAGGCCATCGACCTGATCGACGAGGCGGCGTCGCGCCTGCGCATCGAGCTCACCTCGATGCCGCAGGAGATCGACGACCTGCAGCGGCGCATGACCCAGCTCCAGATCGAGAAGCAGGCGCTGTCGAAGGAAGAGACGGCGGCCGTGAAGGAGCGCCTGCGCGTCGTGGAGGCGGAGCTGGCCGAGCTCAACACGAACATCGCCGCGTTGAAGGCGCAGTGGGAGAGCGAGAAGGGGGTCATCACCCAGATCACCGAGGCGAAGAAGAAGCTCGAGCAGGTGCGCGAGGAGGCCAACCGCGCCGAGCGCGAGGGAGACCTCAACCGCGCCGCGGAGAGCCGTTACGGGACGATCCCGCAGCTTCAGCGCGACGTCGAGGCGGCCTCAGCGAAGCTGGCCGACATGCAGCAGCACGGCGCCCTGCTCCGCGAGGAAGTGACCGAGGAGGACATCGCCGAGATCGTCTCGAAGTGGACCGGGGTTCCGGTCACGAGGATGCTGGAGTCGGAGATCCAGAAGCTCGTGCAGATGGAGGAGAAGCTCGAGTCACGCGTGGTGGGACAGGAGGAGGCCATCGTGGCAGTGTCGAACGCCGTCCGCCGCTCGCGGGCGGGGCTGAAGGACCCCAACCGCCCCATCGGCTCATTCATCTTCATGGGTCCCACCGGCGTGGGGAAGACCGAGCTGGCGCGGGCCCTGGCCGAGTTCCTCTTCGATGACGAGAACGCCATGGTGCGCATCGACATGTCGGAGTACATGGGGCGCCACGCCGTGGCCCGCCTCATCGGCGCGCCGCCGGGATACGTCGGCTACGAGGAGGGCGGCCAGCTCACCGAGGCCATCCGCCGCCGGCCGTACGCGGTGGTGCTCTTCGACGAGATCGAGAAGGCCCACGTTGAGGTCTTCAACATCATGCTGCAGATCCTCGACGACGGGCGGCTGACCGACTCGAAGGGTCGGGTGGTGAACTTCAAGAACAGCGTGATCATCATGACCTCGAACGTCGGCTCGCAGTCCATCCACGACTACCAGCTCTCGATGAAGTCGCCGCAGCAGGAAGAGGAGATGCGCCGCAAGGTTGAGGAGGAGCTGCACCGGCACTTCCGCCCCGAGTTCCTCAACCGCATCGACGACGTGATCGTCTTCCACGCGCTGGACATGCCGCAGATCAAGCGCATCATCGAGATCCAGCTCCGCCGCCTGGCCGCGCTGATCGGGGAGCGCGGCCTGAGCCTCGAGATCAGCGAGGCCGCCAAGGACCAGATCGCCCGCGAGGGATACGACCCCGCCTTCGGCGCCCGCCCGCTCAAGCGGGCCCTGCAGAAGCTGATCATCGACCCCCTCGCCGTCAAGCTCCTGGAAGGAAAGTTCAAGCCGGGCGACATCGTCTTCGTCAACCTCGGCGCCGACGGAAAGGTCGAGCTCTCCCTCGAGCCCGAGCCGATGAGCGTCCACTGACTGACAGGGCTACCAATGCCCGTTCTCCGCAGCGAACATCACCTCATAGACCTTTCTCGCCCATCCCCGTTTGCCGAACTCGGCCGATCCTTCGTCGCGGAGCCATTCGCGGATCGGGACGGTGAAGCCGGTCTTGCGACGGTTGCGGATCTCGGGAGGGAGGGGAGGGCGGGGAGCGTCGGCGAGGATCTGCTTGCCGCGTTTCCGCCGCGTCACCAGGGCCGGGGCGATGCGCCGGAGCAGGTGGGCGTCGACGAGCGGGACGCGGACCTCGAGGGAATGGGCCATGCTGGCCCAGTCGACGTCGCGCAGGAGCTGGTTGCGGAGGTAGAGCGACGACTCCAGCGCCGCCACGCGGGCGAACGGGTTCCCGGGATCGGGGGTGACGGCGCGCTCGATGATGGAGAGCATATCCAGCCGTCGCAGGCCCTCCTCGGTGATCTCGCGGCCGAGGATCGACGGGAGCTCGGGCGCGAGGAACCGGCCGCGCTTGACGAAGTACGCGCCGGCGTACGAACCGCCGTGGCGGACCAGCTCCCCCATCTTCGGGCTGATGTGACGGCTCCGCCGCGCCAGGGCCTGGTTGAGACGGAAGAGCCCCGTCCCCAGGCCGGGGACGCGGGAGAGGACGGTGGTGAAAGGCATCCATCGGGGGATGTCGCGGAAGGAGGTGTAGCCGCCGAACAGCTCGTCGCCGCCGGTTCCGGAGAGGGCCACCTTCAGGCCGGTGTCGGCGGCGGCCTTGCTGATGAAGTAGCTGTTGATCCCGTCGACGGAGGGCTG
>DATLEX010000299.1:0-13977 GCA_035525045.1 Thermoanaerobaculia bacterium
CCCCTGTTGTTGTTCCCGCTGATCGTCCCGGCGCTCCTGGCGTCGGTCAAAGCCACATCGCTGCTGATCCACGGAGACCCGATGGGGAGCTTCGGCTCCTGGCTGTCGCTGCTGGCCGCATTCGACGCCATATACTGGGCCCTCTGCGGGTTGCTGTACGGGCGGGTGGTCGAGGAATGACACGTATGCAAGAGATCGCCAACAACCGCTTCCCACGCGCCCCCTACGTTCTGATGGGCCTGGGGGTGGTCTTCCTGCTGGTCGGGTCGTATTTCGGCCTCTTCGTCGCCCCGCCCGAGAGGTACATGGGAGAGGTCCAGCGGATCATGTACGTGCACGTCCCGACGGCGTGGAACGCCCTGCTGGCGATCACCTTCGCCTTCGTCTGCGCGATCGCATTTCTCTTCAAAGGAGACTTCAAGTGGGATGCGCGGATGGAGGCAGCCATCGAGGTGGGAGTTCTTTTGGCGTTCCTGCTCTGCGTCCAGGGGGCGATCTGGGCGAAGCCGACGTGGGGGGTGTGGTGGGACTGGGACCCGCGCCTGACGACCACGGCCGTGCTCCTCTTCGCCTTCCTCGGAATCCTCGCCTTGCGGCGCTTTGTTGACGATCCGGTCAAGAGGGCCATCTGGTCGTCGGTGGCGACGATCATCGCCTTCGTCGATGTCCCGATCGTCTACTTCTCGGTCCGGTGGTGGAACTCCTTGCACCAGCTCCAGTCCAGCCCATCCACGGTGTCGTCGCAGTTCTACCTTCCGCTGCGCCTGAACGCGTTCGGGATGCTGTTCGTGATGACGGGGCTGATCATGCTGCGCGCGCGGCTGGCCTCGCTTCGGCACGTGAGCGAGGTGGCCCCTCCGCCGGTCCTGGCGGAAGAAGCAGGAGAGATGGCATGAGCGGCGTGGTGACCGGCGGCTGGAGCTTCGTCTGGGCGGCGTATGGAATCACCGCGGCCGCCCTGCTGATCTATGGGGTGACGCTCGTCACACGGCTTCGTGAGGAGTGGTCCCGAAGCAGGGAGGAGCGGGCCGGAGAATGAGCGCCGTGACGAACCATCCGACTGCCAGTGACGCCATGCGGCGCCGGACGCGGCTGTTCATGTTCGGCGCGTTCGCCGTGGCCGTCGTCGCCTTCGCGGTGATCGCCGTGAGCGGGATCAACCAGAATCTCGTTTACTACTGGACGCCGACCGACCTGCGGGCGGCGGGCGACAAGTCCTACGGGGCCACGATCCGCCTCGGCGGCATGGTCTCGGAAGGATCGATCCGCAACCTCGCCGGCACCTCCGGCATCGAATTCGACGTGCACGACGCCGGCGCCACCGTCCACGTGAAGTCCTCCGGCGTCCCGCCGCAGATGTTCCGCGACAACATCGGCGTGGTGGTCGAAGGGACCATGGTCGAGGGGGGCTGGTTCAAGAGCAACCGGCTGATGGTGTCGCACGACAACGAATACCGCGCGCCGGAGCAGGGCCACTCCATGAGCCAGGAAGAGCTGAAGAAGCTGATGAAGACCACGGAAGGGCTCGACTGACCATGAACCCCGGCCTGGGACGTTTTCTCATTCTCGCCTCGCTCCTCGTCGCCACGGCCGGCGCCCTGGTGGCATTCGCCGCCGGCCGGACCGGGTCGCAGGAAGGGCTGAAGTGGGCCCGGCGACTCGCCTACGCGTTCGCGGCGCTCATGGCGGGCGCCACGCTGCTGATGGAGTACGCGCTGCTGACGCATGACTTCTCGGTCAGCTACGTCGCGCAGGTCGGGTCGCGCAGCGTGCCGGCCTGGGTGACGATCTCCAGCCTCTGGTCCTCCCTGGAAGGATCGATCCTCTTCTGGGGATTCGTTCTCGCCGCCTACATCGCCATCGCCACCTGGATGACGCGGGACCGCTACCGGGAATACATGCCCGACGCCATCGGCGTCTGGCTCTCCTCGGCGGCGTTCTTCAGCTTCCTCCTGGCCGGGCCGGCCAATCCGTTTCACACGGTCCCGATCCCGCCCCTCGACGGCCCCGGCCCCAATCCGCTCCTGCAGAACCACATCCTGATGGTGGTCCACCCGCCGTTTCTCTATCTGGGATTCGTCGGGATGACCATTCCCTTCGGCCTCGCCGCCGCGGCGCTGATCAAGGGGCGGCTCGGCCACGGCTTCCTCAAGCCGATCCGCGAGGCGCTTCTTCTGCCGTGGGTGTTCCTGACCATCTCCATCATGCTCGGCGGGTGGTGGGCCTATGAAGTCCTCGGCTGGGGCGGTTACTGGGCGTGGGACCCGGTGGAGAACGCCTCGCTGCTGCCGTGGCTGACGGCGACCGCCGCCCTGCACTCGATGATGGTCGTGGAGCGCCGCGGGATCCTCAAGGGCTGGACGACCACGCTGATCCTGGCGACGTACCTGCTGGTCATCCTCGGCACGTTCATGACGCGCTCGGGCGTCTTCAACTCCGTGCACTCCTTCACCCAGAGCTCCATCGGACCGACCATCCTGGCCTTCCTGGCCGCGGCGCTGATCTTCTCCGTGGTCCTGCTGGCGACGCGCATCGATCGCCTCGAGGCGGAGGGGACGATCGAGGGAGCGGTCAGCCGTGAAGGGATGTTCCTGGTGAACAACCTGATGTTCGTGCTCCTGACGTTCACGGTGCTGATCGGGACGGTCTTCCCCCTGATCGTGGAAGCCGTCAACGGAAAGCAGATGAGCGTCGGGCGGCCCTACTTCGACAGCATGGTCGTACCGGCTGGCGCCGCGCTCCTGTTCCTCCTCGGCGTCGGTCCCGCGCTGCCGTGGGGGCGGGCCACGCGGGAGCAGCTCCGGCGCGCCCTCCTCCCTCCGCTGGCCGGAGCGGCCGTGTTCCTGCTCGCCGGTCTCGCCTTCGGCGTCCGCACCCCCTGGACACTCCTGGCGCTGGCCTTCGGCGGATACGCGGCGCAGGTGACCTTGCATCAGATGTGGCTGCCGCTGGTGCAGCGCCTTCGCGGCGGCGACTCGTTCGCGAACGCGCTCGTCGACGGGCAACTGCGCCGCGGCCGGCGCCGCTTCGCCTCCTACATCGTCCACGCCGGCGCGGTGGTCACGCTCATCGCCATCGGGGTGAGCAGCACGATGAAGTCGGAGGGCGAGTACCAGCTCTCGAAGGGCCAGAGCGCGTCGCTGGCCGGTTACACGATCACGTTCCTCGGCGTCGAGGATCGCGCCGAGCCGCACCGCCACTCGACCATCGCCAGCTTCGCCGTGCTGAAGAACGGCACGCAGAAGACCATCCTTCACCCGCGCATGAACCAGTACGAAACCATGCGCGAGCCGATCGGCACCCCCGACGTCTACACCACGGCGGCGGGTGACGTCTACCTCTCCATCCTGAACGTCGATCGGATGCAGCAGAGCGTCGGCGTCTCGATGGTGCAGACCCCCCTGGTGGTCTGGATCTGGATCGCGGTGATCCTCATGGGCATCGGCGGTCTGGTCGGCGTGATTCCTGGCCGGCGAAGCGCCGCGGCGGCCGCCACCGCCGGTGTCACCCTGAGCCGCGAAGACGGCGAAGGATCTCCTGCCGACGGCGCCATCCCCCGCCCCGCACGCGAGGGCGCATGAACCGCACCGTCCTGATCGTCGGGCTCTTCCTGGCCACCGCCGTCGTCGGCGTGCTCTTTCTCGGTCTGGGGAAGGACCCGCAACGCATCGACTCGCCGTTGATCGGCCGCACCGCTCCATCCTTTGCGCTGCGCGAGGCCGGCACCGGCGACACCATCGCCCTCGAGCAGTTCCGCGGCAAGCCCGTGGTCCTGAACTTCTGGGCCACCTGGTGCGCACCGTGTTACGAGGAGCACCCCATCCTCGTGGCCAACGCCCGCCGGCTCGGCTCGCAGGCGCAGTTCGTCGGCGTGGTCTTCCAGGACACCGAGGAGAAGATCCTGAAGTTCCTGCGCGACCGCGGCTCGGCCTATCCCACCGTCGTCGACGACGCCGGCAAGACCGCCATCGCCTACGGAGTGGGCGGCGTCCCGGAAACGTTCTTCCTCGACGCCGACGGAACGATCGTGGCCAAGCACGACGGACCGGTCTCGACCGAACTGCTGCAGGCAAACCTCGTGAAGGCCATGCAGCGATGAGCACTCGTCACCTGGCAGTCATCGGAGCGCTGCTCCTCACAACGGCGCTTCCGCTGCCGGCCCAGCCGGACCCGCCCCCCGCCCCCCACGTCCCCGACGCCTCGCAGTTCGTCGGGCAGCCCGCGGGCGCCCCGCTGGAAGGCGCAGCGCTCGACCGGCGGACCAGCGAGGTCTCGGCGCTCCTCCGCTGCCCCGTTTGCCAGGGACTGGCTGTGGCCGACTCCCCTGCCGAGATGGCCGTCAACATGAAGGGGCAGGTCCGCGAGCTCCTCTCGCGCGGCTACACGGAGGAGCAGATCCTCAGCTACTTCGAGCAGTCCTACGGCCAGTTCGTCCTGCTCAGGCCGAAATTCGAGGGGCTGAACATGCTGGTCTGGCTTTTTCCGGTGATCGTCCTGATCCTCGGCGCCGCCATCGTCTGGGTGAAGGTGAAGAAACTCGAGAAAGGGCCCGCCCGGCCGCCGGTCCAGGCCGCCGTCGCGGAGGAAGATCCCTATCTCGCCCGAGTGCGCGATCTCGTCGGCGGAGGAAAGCCATGACCGAACCCACCGACTGGGCGAGCGCGCTGGCCATTCTTGCGGCCGGCCTGATCCTCGGCCTGATGCTGATCTATTTCCTGGCCCGCCGCCGCTCGGCGGTGCCGCCCTCCGACCTCGAGCTCGGTGATCTGGAGGCGAAGCGCGACGCGCTCCTCGACCGGCTCCGCACAGAAGTCGAGGCCGAAGAGCGGACGCGCCTGGAGGTGGAGACGGCGCAGGTCCTCCGTGCCATCGACGAGCAGAAGGCCCGCTCGCGCGCCTCCCTCCCGCCCTCTCCCGCGCCGGCCCCGGTCAATCCCCGGAAGGCCGCCCTGGTCGGGTTCGCCTGGGGTGTCGGCTCGGTCCTGGCCCTCGGCGGCCTGGCCTACTTCGTCATGAGGAGCGCCGAGCCGCGTGAGCCCGACGCCGCGCAGACGATGCAGCGGCCGCAGGCCGATCCGGTCGTGGCGCAGCTCGAAGAGGCGGTCCGGCGCTCGCCCGACGATCTCCGCGCGCGCATCGACCTGGCCCAGGTCTATCTCGAACGCGACCACCTCATGGGCGTCTTCGAGCAGACGCAGTACGTCCTCGCCAAGTCGCCTCACGACAGCCGCGCCCTCACCTATCAGGCCCTGGTGCGGATGGCCATGGGTCAGCAGCCGGAGGCGGTGGAGATGCTGCAGCGGGCCACGCAGTCGGACCCGACGCTGCTCGATGCCTGGGTCGGCCTGGCCTGGGTGTACACGCAGGACGGCAAGGACAAGGAAGCGGAGGCTGCCATTCAGGAGGCGATCCGCCGCCGACCCGACGAGAAGGAGCGCCTCCAGCAGGTCCTGGCCCAGATGAAGGCGCACCAGGGCCTCGACATGTCGGGCGGCCAGCAGGCCCTGGCCGGCGGTCTGCCGCCCGACCATCCGCCCATCGCGCCGCCGCCGGCCGCCGCCGCCCCGGTTGGGAAGGGCGTCCGCATCACCCTCGAGCTCGATCCAGCGGCGAAGGGGAGGAGCGGTGTCATCTACGTTCTGGCCCGTCCGGAAGGGGTGGCGGCCGGGCCGCCGATCGCCGTCAAGCGCGTCGACGCCCGCTCCCTGCCGGTCACCTTCGACCTCACCTCGGCCGACTCGATGATGGGCCAGCCCCTCCCGGCCCGCATGCGCATCGACGCCCGCCTCGACTCCGACGGCGACGCCGCCACACGCCACCCGAACGACCCCTCCGGCGCCCAGGATGGCGTGGCTGCCGGGTCGAGCATCCGGCTGGCCTTGAAATAGCCCGTCATTCCGAGCGGAGCGAGGAATCTGACCGGTGGCCGGCACGCTGCGTATCCCCTCCCACCCGGATTCCTCGCTCACGCTCGGGATGACTATGATGGAATGACGATTTCCATCTCTCCGTTACCCTCCGTTAATTCCGTCTTGACATAGGCCTTGTAACAGCAAAGTGAAACTCGCGGGCCCGGAGCGCGTATCCGGCAGATGAACGCTCCGCGTTCCTGGAGGTTGTCGGCGATGGAAGCCCAGATGGAGGTCCCCGTGGAAAGGAGCTTCGACTGGAGGCGCCTGCGGATTCCGGCACTGGCCGTGGCGCTCGTCATCGTGCTCGCCGTCGGCGGCTTCTTCATGTTCAAGTCGAGCGGTGGAGAGGCGAATGCTGCGGCCGCCGCCTCTTCGAACGGGAATGGGAAGAACGGCAACGGCAAGGAGAAGGCGGCCGTCCCGGTCAACGTCGCCTCGGTGACCGCGGCTCCCATCTCCTCGTACATCAGTTCGACGGCGAACCTGGTCGCCGACAACGAGGTGAAGATCGTGGCGGAGGCCGAGGGACGCGTCGAGCGTCTCCTGGTCGAGGAAGGGGACTACGTCAGGCAGGGGGCGACGCTGGCCACTCTCGTCCGCGGCGACGCGGAGATGCTCCGGGAGAAGGCCCGCGTTCGCGCCGGCAACGCGCGCATCGCGTTCAATCGCGCCAGGGACCTCAACATGAAAGAGCTGATGAGCCAGGGCGACTACGAGAAGATCGTCATGGAGAAAGAGGTCGCCGAGGCGGAGCTGGCCGAGGCGCAGTGGCGCCTGTCGAAGACGACCATCCGCGCGCCCTTCGGCGGGACGGTGACCGAGCGGATGATCAGCGTCGGGAAGCACGTCCGTCCCGGCGACGCCCTCTTCACCCTCACCGACTTCGATCCCCTCATCGCCCTCATCTTCCTCCCCGAGCGCGACGTCATCGCTCTGAAGGAAGGACACCAGGTCCGCATGACCCTCCGCGCCGCGAACGACGTCGTATTCAACGGGCGCATCCGCCAGATCAGCCCCGTGGTGGACACCGCCACCGGTACGGTCAAGGTGACGGTCGAGGCCGTCCGTCCGCCGGAGGCGGTCCGTCCCGGCGCCTTCGTCACCGTCGACATCGTCCGGGAGACGAAGCAGAACGCCGTCCGCATCCCGCGCGAGGCCGTCATCCGGGAGCTGCGCGAGGCCCACGTCTTCGTCGTCGAGGGGGAGGTGGCCAAGCGCCGCGACCTGACCCTCGGCATCGAGGAGGGCGACTTCATCGAGGCCCTCACCGGCATCAAGCCTGGCGAGACGGTCATCGTCGCCGGCCAGGGCGCCCTCCGCGACGGGTCCGTGATCAAGGTACTCCCGGCGAAAGGTTGACGTGAACCTCGTCGAATTCTCGCTCAAGCGCCGCGTCACCGTCTCCATGGCCGCGGTGGCGCTGGTCATCTTCGGCCTCGTGTCGTTCACGCGGCTGCCGATGAACCTGCTGCCGGACATCTCCTATCCCACGCTCACCGTCGAGACGCGCTTCCCCGGCGCGGCGCCGGGCGAGGTCGAGACCCTCGTCAGCCGTCCCATCGAAGAGGTGGTCGGGATCGTGGCCGGCGTGCAGCGCCTGACATCGGTCTCCCGTCCCGGCCTCTCCCAGGTCACGCTCGAGTTCGACTGGGGCCGCAACATGGACTTCGCGGCGCTCGACGTCCGGCAGAAGCTCGACCTGCTGACCCTTCCGCGCGAGATCGAGAAGCCCGTCATCCTCCGCTTCGATCCGGCCAACGATCCCGTAATCCGCCTTTACCTCACCGGCGGGACGAGTCTGTACCAGCTTCGCTACGTGGCCGAGGAGGTACTGAAGAAGGACCTCGAGTCGACCGACGGCGTGGCCGCCATCAAGGTCAACGGCGGGTTCGAGGAGGAGATCGAGGTCCGGGTCGACGAAGGAAAGCTCTCCCTCCTCGGCCTCAACATCCAGCAGGTCGACGAGCGCCTCCGCCGCGAGAACGTCAACCAGGCCGGCGGCAGCCTCTACGAGAGGGAAGCGCGCTACCTCGTCCGCGCCCGGAACGAGTTCGAGCAGCTCGACGACATCATGGCCACGGTGATCCTGACCCGCGAGGGGCGCAACGTCACTATGGCCGACATCGCCACGGTGGTCCGCGGGCACAAGCAGCGCGAGGTCATCTCCCGCTTCGGCGGAAAGGAAGCGGTCGAGCTGGCCATCTACAAGGAAGGGGACGCGAACATCGTCTCCGCCGCCCGCGCCGTGCAGGACCGGCTCGAGCGCGTGAAGAAGGAGCTGCCCGCAGGGATCGAGATCGTCACCGGCGTCGACCAGTCGCGCTTCATCCGCGCCTCCATCGACCAGGTCCTGAGCAACGCCCTCCTCGGCGGCCTGATCGCCATCGGCGTGCTGCTCCTCTTCCTCAAGGACCTCCGCAGCACGATCATCATCGGCGTCTCCATTCCCATCTCCATCATCGCCACCTTCTTCCTGATGTACCGCACCGGGACGACCCTGAACATCATGTCCCTCGGCGGCCTCGCGCTCGGGGTGGGGATGCTCGTCGACAACGCCATCGTCGTGCTCGAGTCGATCTTCAAGAAACGGGAGAAGGGGGAGACCGCGTACGTCGCCGCGCGCGACGGCGCGGCCGAGGTGGGGATGGCCGTGGTGGCCTCCACGCTCACGACCGTGGCCGTCTTCCTGCCGGTGGTCTTCCTGGAGGGGATCGCCGCGCAGCTCTTCAAGGACCAGGCCCTGACCGTCTCCTTCGCCCTCATCGCCTCGCTGGCGGTCTCGCTGACTCTGATCCCGATGATGGCCGCGCTGGCCGGCGGGACGGCGCCGCATGGAGTGGGCGGAGCGATGCCCGAGAAAGGCGGCCGGGTGCGCCGCGTGCTGCGCGCGGTCTTCACGAAGGGGCCGGTCAAGGCCATCTCCGGGATCCGGACCGGCCTGCGGGTGGCGCTGGCCTTCGCAGCGCGCCTGCTGCGGCCCCTCGGCAACGCCTTCGACCGCGCCCTGGCCCGGCTGATGGACCTCTACCCGCACGTCCTGCGCTGGTCGCTTCGCTCGCGGCTGACGGTGCTGGCGATCGTGCTGGTGTTCTTCGCAGTGGCGCTCGCGCTCGTCCCTCGCCTCGGGCTCGACCTCATGCCGTCGTTCACCCAGGGGGAGTTCCACTTCCAGATCCAGCTCCCGGAGGGGACGCCGCTGGAGTCGACCGACCGCTTCGTGGCCACGGCGGCCACGGTCCTGGAGGGCGACGCGCGCGTGGCCAGCTACTCCGCCGTCATCGGCGGGGCCGGGCTCTCGCTGGCGAACACCGGCACGGAAGGGGAGAACAGCGCGCGGCTCCAGGTGCAGATGAAGTCGGGAACGACGCCCGAGGACGAGGAGGCGGTCATCGCCGCCCTCCGCAGCCGGCTGGAGGCCTCGCAGTTCGCGCGGTACAAGTTCGAGCGCCCGACCTACTTCACCTTCCGGACGCCGATCGAGGTCGAGGTCTACAGCGATAACCTCGAGGAGCTGCAGCAGGCCGCCGAGACGCTGAAGACGTCGGTCGAAGGCGTCCCCGGCTTCGTCGACGTGAAGACCTCCTCGGAGCTCGGCAACCCGGAAGTCCAGGTCACCTTCAGCCGCCAGCAGCTCGCGCAGCTCGGGCTCGATCTGTCGCAGGTGGCGGCCACCGTGCGCGGCAAGATCCAGGGAAACGTCGCCACACGCTTCACGCAGGGCGACCGCGAGATCGACATCGTGGTGCGCTCGGTCGAGGTGGGGCAGGGGACCGTGGACGACATCCACCAGATGATCGTCGGGCAGAGGGACGGCCGGCCGATCTTCCTCAGCTCCGTGGCCGGCATCGAGCTGGTGGAAGGCCCGAGCGAGATCCGCCGCATCGGCCAGAAGCGCGCCGCGGTGATCTCCGGCAATCTCTCCGGACGCGACATGGGCGCCGTCGCGGCCGACGTGCGGGCCATCCTCCGCTCGGCTCCGCTGCCGGCCACGGTCACCGCCACGCTGAGCGGGCAGGAAGAGGAGATGCAGCGCTCCATGCGCTCGCTGATGCTGGCCATGGCCCTGGCCATCTTCCTGGTCTACCTGGTGATGGCCTCGCAGTTCGAATCGTTCCTCCACCCCTTCGTCATCATCTTCACGCTTCCGCTCGGCGCGATCGGGGTGATCCTCGCCCTCGCCGTGACGGGGCGCTCGATCAGCGTCGTGGCCATGATCGGCGCGGTGATGCTCGCCGGCATCGTCGTGAACAACGCCATCGTGCTGATCGACGCCGTGAACCAGCTTCGCCGCAAGGGGCTGCGGAAAGACGATGCGCTCGTGCAGGCCGGCCTCAACCGCATGCGCCCGATCCTCATGACCTCGGCGACGACCATCCTCGGCCTCCTGCCGATGGCCATCGGCCTCGGCGAGGGCGCCGAGCTCCGCGCCCCCCTGGCCATCACCGTCATCGGCGGCCTCTCCCTCGCCACGCTCCTGACCCTGATCGTCATCCCCGTCGTCTACTCGCTGCTCGACCGCGAGCCCCTTGGAGCGACGGCCCCCTCGCCGGCGCCCGCCGTCGTTGCGGAGACCGCCCACCCATGAGGAGCTCGATCCATCAGGACCTTCTCCCCCGCGCAGAGCGCGGGGGAGAAGGTGGCCGAAGGCCGGATGAGGGGGCGTCTCGAGCCGCCCTCACCCGGCGCTTCGCGCCACCCTCTCCCGCAAGCGGGAGAGGGGACTGGGGGACGCCGTGAGCCTCCCCACCCTCGCCGTCCGGCGCCCGATCACCACCATCATGGCCCTGGTCTGCGCGGTGATCATCGCCGGCATCGCCATGACGCGGATGCGGCTGGCCTTCCTCCCGGAGGTGGACGCCCCCTTCATCGGCGTGGAGATCCCCTATCCGAACTCCAATCCGTGGCAGGTGGAGAAGGAGATCACCAAGCCGGTCGAGGAAGCGTTGTCGACGCTCTCCGGCATCAGGAAGATCAACTCCCGGTCTGAGGCGGACGGCGCAGGAATCTTCCTGCAGTTCACCTGGGGGGAGTCGCTCGACATCATCCGGATGCAGGTGAGCGAGAAGGTCGACCAGATCAAGCCGTCGCTGCCGGCGGGGATCGGGCAGGTGCGCATCTTCTCGTTCAATACGAACGACATCCCGATCATCCAGGCGCGCATCGCGGCCGAGGGAGTAGACCTTTCGAAGAACTACGACTTGATCGAGGCGCGCATCCTGAACCGGCTGCGGCGTGTGCCGGGGGTGGGGCGGGTCGACCTCAACGGTGTGGCCCCCCGGGAGATCAGCATCGACCTCGTTCTGGAGAGGGTCAAGCAGCACAACGTCGACGTCGCCGACCTGATCCGGCGGATGCAGGGCGCCTCCTCGAACATGGTCCTCGGTCAGGTCAGCGATCGCGGGATGCGCTACACCGTGCGCGCCCTCGGCTCGTTCAAATCGGTCGAGGAGTTCCAGAACATGCCCGTCAACGACCGCGGGCTGCGCCTGGCCGACATCGCCGACGTCCGCTACGAGGAGCCCCCCATCGAGTTCGGCCGGCACCTCGACGGCAACTACGCCGTGGCCCTCGACGTCTTCAAGGAGTCCACCGCGAACACGGTCGAGGTCGTGGGCGCGGCGATGAAGGTCATCAACGAGGACATCGCCAACGACTCCCTCCTGCAGGGGATCAAGCTCTTCACCTGGGAAGACCAGGCCGCGCAGATCACCAACGGCGTGAACGGTCTCACGCAGGCGGGCGCCGTCGGCGGCCTGCTGGCCATCCTCGTCCTCTACTTCTTCCTCCGGCGCCTCGACTCCACGAGCATCGTGGCCCTCTCCATCCCCTTCTCGGTCCTGGCCGCCATCGGGGTGATGTACTTCCTGGGAAAGACGCTGAACGTCCTCTCCATGATGGGGCTGATGCTCGGGGTGGGGATGCTGGTCGACAACGCCATCGTCGTGCTCGAGTCGATCGACCGGAAGCAGCGCAGCGAGGGCGATCCGAAGAAGGCCGCCCTCGACGGGGCCGGCGCCGTGGCCATGGCCGTCACCGCCTCGACGCTCACCTCGCTGATCGTATTCCTGCCGCTCATCATCGGCGGGAAAAGCGAGCTGACGGTGTGGCTGGGGGAGGTCGGCGTGGCCATCTCCCTCGCTCTCATCTGCTCGCTCTTCTCCTCGCTGACGCTCATCCCCCTGATGTCGGCGCACTTCCTCCGGCACAAGGAGCCGAAGCCGAACCGCCCCATCGAGTGGCTCGAGGAGCGCTACGTCCGGATGCTGGCATGGACGCTGGCCCACAAGGTGAAGATGTTCTTCATCATCATCGGCCTGGTCGTGCTGACCATCGTTCCCTTCGCCACGAAGCTGGTGAAGGCGGGGATGTTCTCAGCGAACACGAACGAGCGCGTCCGGCTTCAGTACGACTTCAAGGACTTCTCCTACAAGTCGCAGAGCGAGGCGGTGGTCACGCGGGTTGAGCAGCACCTCTGGGCCAACAAGGAACGGTTCCAGGTCGGCGGACTCTACAGCTTTTACAGCGACAACAACGCGACCACCTGGATCACCCTGGCCCGCCCGGGAATGTCCGACGACGAGGTCGCCGAGCTGCGGAAGACGATCCGGAAGGAGCTGCCGGAGGTCGCGGGCGTGCGCATCTTCTTCGACGAAGATCCCGAGGAGGGGGGGAGCACGCGGACCTTCCTGGTGAAGTTCTTCGGGCAGGACAGCGCGGTGCTGCAGGGACTGGCCGAGGAGGCGGAGCGCCGGCTCGACACGATCGACGGGATCGAGGACATCAACACCGGGCTCGCGCGCGGGCGGCAGGAGATCGAGGTACGCATCGACCGAGCCCGGGCCCTCCAGCTCGGGCTCACGGCCCAGGACATCTCCGACATCTTCTCCTTCACCCTCGGCGGGATGCGCCTGCGGCGCTTCAACGCCGGCGACCACGAGGTGGAGACGTGGCTGGCCCTGCGGATGGAGGACCGGACCAACCTCGACGACCTGAAGAAGCTGCAGATCCGGACGCAGTCGGGGAAGGACCTCCTCCTGGGGGACATCGCCTCGTTCGAGCTGGTCCGCCGCCCGCAGACGATCCGCCGCGAGAACCGGAAGGTGCGCGTGGCCGTGCGCGCCACCTACGAGGGGAAGGAGTGGGACAAGGTCAAGAAGGAGATCACCGGGCAGATGGACGCCTTCGACCTTCCGCCCGGCTACTCCTGGACCTGGGACGACCGCATCCTCGAACAGCAGACGCAGAACAAGGAGATGCTGATCAACATGCTCCTGGCCCTGGCGCTGGTGTACATCGTCATGGCCTCGCTCTTCGAGTCGCTGGCGCAGCCGTTCGCGATCCTCTTCTCCATCCCCTTCGCGCTGCCGGGGACGGTGTGGTTCCTGGCCGCCACCCGCACGCCCTTCAACCTGATGGCCCAGATCGGCCTGCTGATCCTGATGGGCATCGTGGTGAACAACGGCATCGTGCTGCTCGATCACATGAACCAGTTGCGCAAGGCGGGCCTCTCGCGCGAGGAATCGATCCTCCAGGCCGGCCGCGACCGCCTGCGGGCGATCCTGATGACCGCCTCGACCACGGTCACCGGCCTCCTCCCCCTCGCCATCGGCGGCTCGACGGTGGGGGGCCTCTTCTACTTCCCGCTGGCGCGGACGGTCATGGGCGGCCTCATCTCGTCGACGTTCCTCACGCTGCTCATCCTCCCGTACGTCGACACGCTGGTGGAGTCCGCCGCGAGCTGGCTGCGCCGGCTCTGGACGTCCTCGTCCTCCGCCCCCGCCGCCCCGGCCGCGGACGCGATCGGCTGACAGCGAGCGGTCCGCGGCGAACCGCCCGCGGCAATCCCGGCGATCGCGGTAGTGCATCGAATCATGAGAAAGGTCGCGTTCCTTCGGGCGAGCGTCAGGCGCGGCCGTTGCATCGGCGGCGCTTACAAGAAGGAGGCTGTCATGGTTCGAAGAATGCTCGTGCTCGCCATCATCATGGGTCTGGTGCCCGCCTGTTCGAGCACCGATCCCAACCGGAGGACCAAGCAGGGGGCGGCCATCGGCGCGGTGACCGGCGC
>DATLEX010000305.1:0-7411 GCA_035525045.1 Thermoanaerobaculia bacterium
CTCGGTGAGCATGAACTGGCAGGTGCGCGACAGCGGGTCGAAGCCGCTCTCGGCCAGCGCCTTCAGTTGGAACTTCCCGTCGCGGTCGGTGAAGTAGGCGAACATGTAGAAGGAGAGCCAGTCGTTGATCGGCTCGTTGAAGGTGGAGAGGATGCGCGGCTTGTCGACGTCGCCGGCATGCCGCTCGAGCAGCCCCTCGGCCTCCTCGCGGCCGTCGCGTCCGAAGTAGGCGTGGAGCAGATAGACCATGGCCCAGAGGTGGCGCCCCTCCTCGACGTTGATCTGGAAGAGGTTGCGGAGGTCGTACATCGACGGCGCCGTGGTGCCGAGGGCGCGCTGCTGCTCGACGGAGGCGGGCTCGGTGTCTCCCTGCGTCACGATGAGGCGGCGGAGCGTGGAGCGATGCTCGCCGGGGACGACCTGCCAGGCCGGCTGGCCCATGTTGTCGCCGAAGCCGATGGTGCGATCGGGCCTGGGATCGGCGAGGAAGATGCCCCACCGGTACTCGGGCATGCGGACCATGCCGAAGGTGGCCCATCCGGTCTGATCGACCGAGGTGGCGGTGCGGAGATAGACCTCGTTGTTCTGGAAGACGGCCGGGCCGAGCTCCTTCCACCAGTCGAGAAAGCGCGGCTGCCAGTGCTCGAGCGCGCGCTGGAGGGTCTTGTTGGTCGAGAGATCGACGTTGTTCGGGATCCTGCTGTCGTAGTCGATATTGGGCATGTTGTCGTCCTCTCGCGTGTCAGAATGACACTTCTAAATCCTCTCCCACGAAAACCGCGGTTTTGTTCCGCTCCCAAACAACTTCAACGCTCCCTGCTCGCCGACGGCGTTGGGGCGGATGAAGATCCAGTTCTGCCACGCCGAGAGGCGGCCGAAGATCTTGGTGGCCATCGTCTCGCTTCCGCCGAAGCGGAGGCTGGCCTCCATGCCGGTGAGGGCGTCGGGGGAGAGGCTGGCCCGCTCTTCGATGGCCAGGCGAAGCTCCTCGTCCCAGTCCAGCTCGTCGGGGGCGAAGGTGACCAGGCCGGCCTCGAGCGCCTCGTTGGCGTCGAGCTTCTCCTCGATCTTCCCGCGCAGCTCGTCGATGCTCCGCCCGAACCGCGTCTCCAGACGGCTCTTCCGGTTCACCATCGCGTAGGGCCCGAAGTTCATCGCGCTCAGCGCCACGCGCGGCCCCTCTTCTTCGGCGGCGAGCATGTAGGAGCGGTCGGCGGCCAGCGCCAGCTCCAGGAGCGTGCCGCCGAACGACGATTCGCGGTCGATCACGGCGTAGATGCTGCGGGAGGAGACCTCCAGCCGCGCCAGCATCCGGCGGATGAAGCCGGTCGTCTCGCGGACGAACCACTGCTTCGCGTGGCGGTCGAGGGCGCGGTCGATTCGCAGCACGGCATCGAGATCGCCGCGCGTCTTCACGATCCAGATCCCGACCTCCCGCACGTTCGCGCGGAGATGGAGGATGGCGTCGTCGAGCTCGCGGGCCACCGCCAGCGGCCACCACCGCGCGCCGCGCCCGATGATGGCGTCGATCTCGTCCGGCTCGTCCGCCGGCGGCGCCGTCACGGTGATGGTGATCGTCCGCGCCGCCGCGTCGATGGCCACGTCGACGTGCTCGTAGTGGATGCCCGTCTCGTCGATGCTCCGCTTCAGCGGCGTGAGTAGGACTCCCTTCGCATTCTTCGGCCGGTCGCTCTTCGCCGCCAGCGCCTTGGCCCGCTCCTCGACGTGCTCGGCGAAGAGCCGCGGCGGAACGACCTCGTCGACCAGCCCCCACTCCTTCGCCTTTTTGCCGCCCAGGCCCTCCGCGGTGGTGCAGAAGACGTCGGCGAGGTCGCGGCGGATCTTCCGCTTGTCCACCAGCCGGGTCAGGCCGCCCGTTCCCGGCAGGACGGCCAGCAGCGGCACCTCCGGAAAGCTGACCGTGCTGGAACGGTCGTCGACCAGGACGATCTCGTCGCAGGCCAGCGCCAGCTCGTAGCCGCCGCCCGCTGCGGTGCCGTTGAGGGCGGCGAGGAACTTCAGGCCGGATTGCTCGCTGGAGTCCTCGATGCCGTTGCGCGTCTCGTTGGTGAACTTGCAGAAGTTCACCTTCGTGGCGTGAGTGGCCTGCCCCAGCATGTAGATGTTGGCGCCGGCGCAGAACATCCGCTCCTTCGCGCTGGCGATGACCACGGCGCCGGCCTCCGGGTGCTCGAAGCGGATGCGGTCGAGGGCGTCGCGCAGCTCGATGTCGACGCCGAGGTCGTATGAGTTGAGCTTCAGCTTGTAGCCCTCGTCGATGCCGCCGTCCTCATCGACGTTGAGGGTCAGCGTGGCCACGGGGTCGTCGAAGCTGAGGCGCCAGTGCTTGTAGCGGTCAGGCTCACGGTCGAAGGTGATCATGCTTTCTCCAGAAGAAAACGCTCGGCATTATAATTCCGTTCCGTCGCGCGGAATCTTCGCCAGCAGCTCTTGCAGGGATCCCGCCTCGCTGTTGCCGCTCGTCTCGATCGTGATATCGGCGCGGGCGTAGAGCGGTGTGCGTTCCTCGAGAATCCGCCGCAGGTCCTCCATCGCCTGCGTCGAGCCGGCCATCGGCCGGAGATCGCCCTGGGCGATCACCCGAGCCATGTGGTCCTCCGGCCGGGCACGGACCCAGACGGTGAGGCAGTGGCGGAGGAGCATCTCGTAGGTCGCCGTCTCCGAGACGATCCCGCCGCCGGCGGCGACCACGAACTGCGGATGCCTCTCGAGCAGATCCTCGAGGGCCTGCGCCTCATCGCGCCGGGAGGCCTGCTGCCCATACAGCTCGATGAGCGCGCCGAGGGTGGTGCCGGCGAGACGCTCGATCTCGCGGTCGAGCTCGAAGAAGGGCACCCGCAGTGCGCCGGCCATCGCCGTGCCGAGCGTCGTCTTCCCGGCGCCGCGAAGGCCGATCAGTGCGATCCGGCGCGAGCGCGACGCGGCCGGCTGGGAGGCGAACCGGGCCGCCAGCACGGCGTGCGCCTCCGTCATCTGCGCCGGGGTGAGGCGCACCAGGAATTGCCGGAGGAGCGCCATCTCCGAGCCTGTCTCCTCCTCGACCAGCCGGGTGAGGGGGAGGCCGAGGGCCGCGGCGATCTGGCGGAGGATCGCGATCGAGACGTTCCCCTTCCCCGACTCGATCTGGGTGACGTAGCGCTCCGAGATTCCCGCGTGCCCCGCCAGCAGCTTCCGGCTCATGCCGCGCCGGGCGCGCTCCCCTCGGAGCCGCTCGCCAAAGGCGCGGAGGAAGTCCTGGTCATCCATCGACCGGAAGTATAGTTCCTCGCTATCCCTTCACCACCGCGACCGGCCGGAGCCGGACGACCTTCCTGGCGATGCCGGCGCGATGGACCACGTCGACGACCGCGTCGACGTCCTTGTAGGCCTCGGGCGCTTCCTCGACCAGCCCCTTCATCGATCCCGCCTCGACGGCGACGCCGAGGCTCGCCATCCGTTTGCGCAGCTCCGGTCCGCTGATCTCCCGCTTGGCGCGCATCCGCGACATCACCCGCCCGGCCCCGTGACAGCTCGATCCGAAGCTCTCCTCCATCGCCGCCTCCTGGCCGAGGAGGAGATAGGAAGCCGTGCCCATGCTTCCGGGGATCAGGACGGGCTGGCCGGGAAACGCGCGCGTGGCTCCCTTGCGATGGACGATGAGGCGCGCCGTCGCGCCGTCGATCCGATGCTCCTCCCTCTTGGCGATGTTGTGGGCGACGTCGTACACGGTCTCGACGGCGGCGTCGCTTCCCAGCTCGTGCTTCCAGACGCGGCGCACGCCGGCGGCGATCGTCTGACGGTTCGCGAATGCGAAATTCGCCGCCGCAGCCATGGCCAGCAGATAGTCCCGCCCCTCGGGCGACCGGATGGGGACGCAGGCAAGCTCGCGGTCGGGGACATGGATTCCGTATCGCGCCATGGCCGCGGCCATCGTGCGCAGATGGTCGGTGGCGACCTGATGGCCGAGCCCTCGCGAGCCGGTGTGGATCAGGACCACGATCTGTCCCTGCGCCAGGCGGAAGCGCGATGCCGCGCCGGCGTCGAACACCGTATCGACCACATCGACTTCGACGAAGTGATTCCCGGAGCCGATCGTTCCGAGCTGATCGCGCCCCCGTTTCTTCGCGATGCTGGAGACGAGCGCGGCATCTGCGGGCGCAATGGTCCCCGACGACTCGATCTGCTGGAGGTCCGTTTCCTCGCCGTAGCCCATCTCCACGATGCGGCGGGCGCCCTTGTCGAGGACGCGATCGAGCTCCTCGTCCTGCAGCGTGAGGCGCCCGCCGCGGCCGACTCCGGAGGGGATCTCGCGGGCGATCGAATGCGCGATCGTGGGCAGGGAGGTCCTGATCTCGTCGAACGAGTTCCCCGTCCTCAGCAACCGCACACCGCAGTTGATGTCGTAGCCGATCCCTCCCGGCGAGATCACTCCCTCCTCGGCATCGACGGCCGCGACGCCACCGATGGGAAAGCCGTAGCCTTCGTGAATGTCGGGCATGGCCACCGCGAAGCGGCGGATGCCGGGCAACGTGGCCACGTTCACGAGCTGGTCGAGCGAACGGTCGGCCAGAATGCCGTCGAGCATCGTCTCCGTAGTGAAGATCCGCGCCGGCACGATCATGTCGCCGCGGTGGCTGCGCGGGATTTCCCACAGCCAGTCGTGAATCCTGATCAGATCCCGCTTTTCCATCGCAGTGCCTCAGATGTCGAGCACGAGCAGCGTCGACCACTCGCCAGCATGCTCTCGCACTTCCGCTTCGTGATACGTCACGGCCTTGACATCCTCCCCGAAGCCCTCCACGCGCACCCCTTCGAGGCGGGCGGTGAGGTTCGTATCGGTGAGCCTGCCAAAAGTCACCTTCGTGTAGATTTCGCGGTCGGCATGGGCCCGGCTGAGTGCTTCGTTGAGGAAATCGACCAGGAGCACGGTCGTGTCGGGAGCGTCGATCGAGATCTCCGCTCCGGCGGCCCCGGCCGTGAGGCCGTGCGGATCGACGACTGCCATGAGGCCGCGCAGCGCGTCGGCGAACAGCTCCTCGCGCGAGGCTGCACGAACTCGGATGCGGATGTCCGCGGTGTGCTCAACCAGCTCGTACATCGTCGTTCCTCGCTCTGCAACAATAGAGCGCGTAGCGGACGGGGCGGTGAGCGTTGTCACCCCATTTGATGGTCGGACGGACCCATATTGATTGATGTCATGGCCCAGGCGTACAAAGCGGCAGATGTTCCGGCCCTTCGCCGCATCGGCCTCCTCGCGCTGCGAGTGGGGGAGGACGAGCCGGGACTCCGCCGCCCGATGCTGGAAATCTCCGGCCTCCTCGATCAGATCCAGAGCGCCGTTGCGCTGGGGCGTCCCTTGCCTCCTTCCGAGATCAACCGGTTGCGCCGGCTCCTGGAAACGGTCTCCCGCAGGCGCAGCTCCCGATCGGTGGTTCAGGCCGCCATGCTCGACGAGCTTCACGATCTGGCGCGAGCCCTTCGGGCGGACTGAGAGCCGCGCTCACGAGGCGCCGAGGAACTGGCCGGCGTCGACGCGGAAGAGCTGGCCGGTGATGCGTCGTGCGCCGGGGCCGCAGAGGAAGGCGACCACGGCGGCGACGTCGTCGGGCTCGACGAGTGCGCCGGTGAGCGTCTCCGCGAGTGCGGCCTCGCGTACCTCGGGGGGAACGGCGTCGGTCAGGGGGGTGCGGACCCAGCCCGGCTCGACCACGTTGACCAGGATGCCGAAGCGGCCGGTCTCGCGGGCGATGCTCCTGGCGAAGCCGAGGAGGCCGGCCTTGCTGGCGGAGTAGGCGGCGGTGCCGAACTTGCCGCGCGAGCCGTTGATCGAGCCGATCAGGACGATGCGGCCGCCGCCGCGCTCGCGCATGAGCGGGATGGCGTGGCGCGCCAGGAGAAACGCGCCGCGCAGATTGACGGCGTGGACCAGGTCCCACTCTTCGACCGACAGCTTCCAGACCACGGCGTCACGTGTGATGCCGGCGGCGTGCACGAGAATGTCGAGCGGGCCGGCCTCGTGGGCGATCGCTCATGACGCGGCCCGCGCCCGCCGCGGTCAGTGTTGCAGTTCCCACTTGAACTCAAGCCGCAGTATGCACGACGACGGTTTCGACCGTAGCGGATGGAGAGGGGACAGTCTCACCGTGCTCGCGGAGACTATCGATGTGCAGTTCGATCGCCTCGCGAATCAAGGCAACGGCCTCTTCACGGCTGTCGGCGACGGCGACACATCCCGGCAGATCGGGCACGAATGCACCGAACCCGTTTTCGCTTTTCTCCACGACAACAACGTACTCTCGGCTCATCGCTTGAGGCCTGCCTGTTTCAGAATACTGGCCAACGTACCGGCCGGCAAATCAATGCTTTCTTTCCCTGCAACTGTAACCGTCCCTGGCTTCGACGTATGCCGGAACTGCCGGTGACTTCCGCGCGTGCGGACCAGCTGCCACCCGTCTTCCTCGAGGAGCCGGATGATTTCGCGCACCTTCACGGCGTCATTTCCTCGCGGGAGTGCCTTCTGACGGCCTAACGTATCTCACGCTCAGATGAGATGAGAAGGCCAACCTCCTAAACGCAGTCGCAAAATTGCGCTGCATGATTCAGACGCGCTCAAGGCGCAAAGAAAGGAGATTGGCCGTGAAGAAATCTAACACATCATCGAGGTCTGGAGATCAGCGGATGTCCCGTTCAGCCTGGCAGCGGGTGACCACCATCGGCATCGACGTCGGCGACCGATCGAGCAACTGGTGTGCTCTCGATGACGACGGGGAGGTCGTCGCAGAACAGAAGATCCCAACGCGCCGCGCAGCGTTCGCGGTTCTGTTCGACGGGATCGGCCGGAAGCGAATTGCCATCGAAGCCGGAATGCACTCGCGGTGGATCACTCATCTCCTCGAAGCGCTCGGGCACGAGGTCCTCGTGGCCAACTCTCGCAAGCTGCAGCTCATCTCGAGGAGCCGGCAGAAAGACGACCGACATGACGCCAGGAACCTGGCTCGTCTTGCACGCTTCGACCCACAGCTGCTCCATCCGATCCAGCATCGATCGCAGACCTCCCAGCAGCATCTCGAGCTTCTTCGCGCGCGCGACGTTCTGGTCGCCGTCAGAACGAAGCTCGTCAATCACCTTCGTGGTGCGGCCAAGCCCTTCGGCATTCGGCTCCCCAAGTGCACACCATCCGCCCTGGTGAAGAAAGCGCCGGCCGTCGTGCCGCCTGAACTCTCCGATGCGATGGCGCCGCTGCTGGAGATGATCAAGTCACTCTCGGCCCAGATTCGTAACTACGACCGCCGGATCGAGAAGCTCGCCGATCACACATACACCGAGTCCCGCGCACTGCGCCAAGTCTCCGGGGTCGGCTCGCTGACCGCGCTGGCCTTCATGCTCGCCCTCGATGATCCTCGGCGCTTCC
>DATLEX010000332.1:0-8753 GCA_035525045.1 Thermoanaerobaculia bacterium
TACCTGCTCGCTGAACATCGCCTTGTAGAAGTCGCCGAAGCGCTCGCGGATCGAGAGCGGCAGGTCGACGTTCGACGGCACGCGCACCGTGCGGTAGTTGGTCGTCTCCACCCGTCCCTTCCGCGTGAGCGCATAGACGAACAGCTCCTGCGGACCGTCGGCGTTCACCGTGCCGAGGCGGATGGGGAGCATGAACTTGGGAGACTCGTAGGCGATCTGCAGTGGGCGCAGGTAGCTGAATCCGAGTCGCGACTGCTCCTCGAGGTTCACTCTGGCGACGAAGAACTTGAGGTTCTGGCCGATGTAGGAGCCGAGGACGTCCCGCGCTCCGGGAGGAAGCCGGTAGCCGTTCCCGGTGAGCCAGGTGGTGAGGCCGGCCGACTCGCGCGCGGAGAGGATGAGGATGTCGTACTCGCCGACGGTGTAGCGGGCCTCCACCGTGACGCCGAGAGCGCGGTCGCGGCGGGCGTCGGCGGAGGCTGGCACGGCCTGCGCCCGGCCCATCTTGGCTTCTCGCAGCAGCCGGCTGCAGGGGTCCCCGTCGTGGTATTCGACCAGCCGCGGCGCGGAGTAGGCGTCGAGATGATCGATCAGCGCCTTGTCGGCGACGCGGATCTGCCCCCGTTCCAGCACCGCCGGCACGGGAATGACCAGCGCGAACTCCTTCGGGTCGCCCTTGTAGTCGTTGGCCATGGTCAGGACGGTCCGGTCGCCTTCCCGCACGAGCACGACCTGCGAGGCCTTGTTGAAGAGCCTGGAGTCCCCCTTGGCGACGTAGAACCCGCAGAAGGCGGACAGCGGTGGAGCCAAACCGAGAAGCGTGACGAGTCCGAGTGCGATTGCGATCTTGTGCATGCGTGCCTCCATGAGCGGACGAGGGAACAGCGTTTGCCGGGTGAGGAGCCAGTCGAAGCGCGAGCCAGGCATCAGCCGGTCGACCAGAGGGACGAGAGGGGACGCGGCGGCGAGCGACCAGAGCAGGGCGTTGGTGCGGAAGAGGCGGAACTGGATGTACCAGGCGCCGGCGGCGACGAGCGCCGCGAAGACGATCCGTCCCGCGCGCGAGTCGGGCGTCGTCTTCGGATCGGAGATCATGAAGAAGGCAAAGATCAGCAGCGCGCCGTTCTGGAGACGATGAAGCGGAATGGCCATCGGATCGCCAAGCGCCAGCGAGCGTCCGACCACGATGGCCGCCCAGAAGGCCAGGAAGGCCAGGGTGACGTCACTGCGCGCCGACCGGTAGACGACCAGCCCGCCGGCGCAGGCCACCAGGAATCCCAGGAAGGCCGCCGACCCCCACTGTCCTGGCGAGACCCAGACGCGGTCGGTCAGCAGCATCATCAGAACGATCGCGCCGTTGGTCGGATTGAAGATGTGTTTTCCGTTCCAGCGGATGATGAACTTGCCGGCCACGGCGATCACCGCCGCCACGACGAGGAGGAGTGCCGAATTGCTCCGGAGGAGGAGCGAGGTCGAAAGCGCGGAGATCATGGCGCTCTTCCACTCGAAGGGAATGCGCGCCGCCCTCGATCCGATCCATTGCGCGGCGAGAGCGGCGGCGGCGATCGCCGCGACGCGGGCCGGCGTGACGTCGAAGCGCAGCACGGCGATGCCCCACGTCAGCAGCGCCGCCAGCGAGCCGATCTGCCACCAGCGCGGGTCGAGTCTCATGGACGGTTGGACACGGCAGGAGCTGCGGGAGAAACCGGCCGGCGCGAAGGCACTGACTACTGTTGGTCGCGCAGGCTGATCGTGGCCACGACCTCGTTGCCCTTCCCGCGGTACTCGAGGGAGGTGAAGCTGAGGGCGCGGGCCATGATGATGCCGCGGCCGTGGGCGTCGAAGACGCGGTCGGGCTCGATTTCGAAGAAGCGCCGCCAGTCGAAGCCGTCGCCGTCGTCGCGGATGACGAAGCGGATCTCCTGCTCGTCGCGCTCGTAACGCAGCTCGACGCGCTTCCTTGCGTTGTCCGGGAGGGCCAGGCGCCGCTCGATCTCGCCGTACCACTCATCCTTGGTGGTCATCACCGACTTCTCCTCATAGGTGATGCCGAGGTTCCCGTGCTCGATGGCGTTGAGGAGCAGCTCGGTCAGCCCGATGACCGCCGCCTGAGGATCGGGACAGGTGTTGGCCATGATCGCGGCGATGTCGCGCCCCTGCTGGATGGTCTGCAGGATGAAGACCCCCTCGCGCAGCAGGCGGAGGCTCTTGAGGCCCTTCCGGAGCTGGTCCTGCAGCTCGCGGTACTCGGCGTAGTCGGTGGCCGCTATCCGCACGACCTCCAGGAGCATCTCCGGGTCGTACGGCTTGGTCAGGTAGTAGTAGGCGCCGGCGCGGAGTCCTTCCACGATGTCCTCGTGAGCGATGGACGAGGTCTGCAGGATCACCGGCACCATGCGCAGGGTCCTGTGCTCCTTCATCCGTCCGAGGAGCTCGATGCCGCCCATGCGAGGCATGGAGCGATCGAGGAGCACAACGTCGAACGACTCCGGCTCGCGCTCGAGGATCTCCCACGCCTCGATGCCGTCGGTTGCCGTTCGCGGCGCATAACCGCGGCTGGTCAGATGGACGTTCAGGAGCTTCCGGTCGAGCGGATTGTCCTCGACAACGAGCACCCGCGTGTCTTCAGGAGCGAGCATGGACGTGATGCCCGATGATAGCGCGACTGACCGTCATGAATCCGGGATCTCCCGTGACACCTGCTCGATGAGGATCGTCAGCTCGTCGGCGGTCGCGGCGCGCACTGTGACGTGCCCCACCTTCCGCCCCGGACGGGGACTCTTTCCGTACACGTGCAGGTGCGCGCCGCGGATCCGGAGGATCGCGGCGGGGTCGGGGAGGGCGCCGATGCAGTTCACCATCGCCGCGAATCCGGCGGGCGCGGTCGATCCGAGGGGAAGCCCGAGGACGGCGCGCAGGTGGTTCTCGAACTGGCTCGTCTCCGCTCCCTCGATGGTCCAGTGACCGGAGTTGTGCACGCGGGGCGCGAACTCGTTCGCCAGGAGCGTCTGGCCGCGCTGGAACAGCTCGAGGGCGAGGACGCCGTTGTACTCGAGCCGCTCCAGGAGCCGCCCCGCGTAGCGGTGCGCGAGCGCCTCCATCGGGTCGCCCGGACGGCTGATGGAGGTGCGCAGGATGCCGTTACGATGAGTGTTCTCGGCGAGCGGATAGAAGAGCATTTCCCCGCCGCGCTCCCGCACGCCGATCACCGACAGCTCGCGATCGAAGGGGATATGCTCTTCGACCAGCGAAGGCCGGCCGAGGCGCTGCCACGCCGCGGCCACCTCTCCCCGGTACCTGATGAGAGCCTGCCCCTTGCCGTCGTATCCGTGGGTGCGCGTCTTTGCCACGGCGGGAAGTCCGAGGGAAACGGCGCTCCGCTCCAGCGCGGCGGCCGTATTGACCGCTTCGAATCTCGGCGTTGGGATGTCGAGCTCCCGGAAGAGGCGCTTCTCCGCCAGCCGGTCCTGCGCCGCCGCCAGGGCATCGGGCGAGGGATGGACGGCCACCCGCTGGGCCAGCCAGCGCACGCTCGCCGCCGGCACGTTCTCGAACTCGTAGGTGACGGCGGCGGCGCTACCGGCCAGCCGCTCCAGCATGGTCTGGTCCTCCCAGTCGCCGCGAACATGCTCGCCGACGGCCGCGGCGCAGGCGTCGGGCGCGGGATCGAGGAACATGAAGCGGAGTCCCAGGGAATGACCGGCCAGGGCCAGCATGCGGGCGAGCTGCCCGCCGCCGAGAACGCCGACGATCATTTCTTTCCCTCGCGCGGATCCGGACGGGCCAGCACCGTCTCGGTCTGCTCGCGACGGTAGGATTCGAGCGCGGCGCGCAGCGATGGATCGTGAATGGCCAGGATGGCCGTGGCCAGGAGCGCGGCGTTGACCGCCCCGGCCCGGCCGATGGCCAGCGTCCCGACCGGAACGCCGGCCGGCATCTGCACGATGGAGAGCAGCGAGTCCATCCCCTTGAGCGTCTTCGACTCCACGGGCACGCCGAGCACCGGAAGCGAGGTCTTCGCCGCCGCCATCCCCGGCAGGTGAGCCGCCCCGCCGGCGCCGGCGATGATCACCTCGATCCCACGTCCCGCGGCCGAAGCGGCGTAGCGGAACAGCTTGTCGGGGGTGCGGTGGGCGGAGACGACCTCCACTTCGTGCGGGACGCCGAGGCGCTCGAGCGTCTCGGCGGCATGGTGCATCGTCTCCCAGTCGGAGAGCGAGCCCATGATGATGGCTACGCGCGCCGCCGCTTTCTTCCGTCGCTTCGGCATCAGAACTTCTCCGGTCGCACCACCTCGATCTCGCCGATGAAGACGATCATGGCGTAGTCGCGGTAGTAATTTTCCTTCAGGTGCTCCACCAGGTTGCCGGCCACGTCCTCCGTGCAGACGATCTCCACGCGGATGTTCGCGCCGAGCTCCCATCCCGCGTCGCGCACCCCGTGGCTGCCGCGCCCCCGCGCGTCCGTCACCGTGTACCCTGTCACGCGGAAACGCTCCATCACCGAGACCAGTTCCTTCTCCAGCACCGCCTCGGTGACGATGGTGACGAGCTTCCGCCTGGTGGTGTTCATCGCAGACTCCCGTGAAGAGATTGCGCCATGGCGAGGTAGAGCGGAATCCCGAAGAAAACGTTGAAGGGGAACGTGACGCCGAGCGACGCCGCCAGCGAAAGGGTCGGGTCCGACTCCGGCACGGTCAGGCGCATCGCCGCCGGCACGGCGATGTAGGAGGCGCTGCCGGCCAGGGTGGCCAGCAGGGCCGTGCCGCCGACCGAGAGCGCCAGGGCCCAGCCGAGCGCCGCGCCGATCGCCGCACCGATCAGCGGCATCACCACGCCGAATCCGATCAGGAACAGGCCGTAGCGCCGGAGGCCGGCCATCTGCGCCGCCGCCAGAAGACCCATCTCCAGGAGGAACAGTGCCAGGACGCCCTTGAAGAGGCCGAAGAAAAGGCCCTCGATCGACGCCACCCCCTGCGGTCCCGCGGCCCATCCGATGAGCAGCCCGCCGGTCAGTAGGACCAGGCTCTTGCCGAGGAAGATCTCGTGGAACAGACGCCGCCACCGGACGTCGCGGGAGATTCCCTTCGCCAGCGCCACTCCCACCACGATGGCCGGCATCTCCAGCACCACCAGGAAGAGGGCGATGTGCTCCTCGAAGTCGACGCCGAGGGAGGTGAGGTACGCCAGCGCCACGGCGTAGGTGCCGACGCTGACCGAGCCGTAGTGCGCGGCGATCGACGCCGCGTCGGGGCGGGGAAACCGTCCCACGCCGCGGAGCAGCGGGTAGGCGATGAGCGTCAGCGCCACGCCGAGTCCGATCACCGCCACGATCTCCGGCAGCAGGCGGAGAAGCGACTGCTGCGCGAGCTCGACGCCCCCTTTCAGTCCGATGCTGAGAAGGAGAACGACGGTCAGGAACTCGTAGACGGCAGGGGGAAGCCGCAGCTCCGAGCGCAGCATGCCGGCAGCGAGGCCGAGGAGGAAGAAGAGGATGACCGGATCGATCGACACGCGCCGCGCAGGATATATCCCTTAACCGTTAACCGTTAACCGTTAACCCGTTAGGACGGCTTACACCGAGGATCGTGAAAGCCCGATCCCGCGCCCGCGCCCGCGCCCGAGCCCGAGCCCGCGCCCGGTCTCAATCGGTACCATTCCGAGTCGCGCAGACGGCGAAATCCCCGCCCGGCGGAGCGACCAGCGTTCAAGTGGAGGGGATTCCTCGCGCTCTCCGGCGCTCGGAATGACACTTGTGCCTCCCGCGGCGAAAACCGCTGACGCCTGCTAAGCTTCCCTCACGGTCCCCCCCATGGCCGACGACGAACAACTCGATGCGCAGGAGCTGGCGATGCTGGTCAAGCGGCTCGATCGCCAGCGGCGGGCACGGGTGGCGGCGGACGCCATTTCCGACCATGCCACGGGCGCGTTCTACGACAAGCAGCAGCACCTGAAAGTGCTGCAGGCCGTGGCCATCGCCGCCAACGAGTCGCCGTCGCTAGACGACGCGCTGCAGGCTACCGTCGACCAGCTCTGCACGCACCTCGGCTGGCCGGTCGGGCACGCCTATCTCGCCATCGGAACCACGTCCCTCCTCGCGCTCAGCGACATCTGGTTCATCGGGGACCTTTCCCGCTTCGAGAGTTTCCGGAAGACGCTGGAGACCACGCTCATCGCGCCGGCCGGCGGCGTCTCGGGACGGGCCCTCGAGGAAGGGGTGCCGGTCACGAACGACGAGCTCGATGGGGTGCTGCCGCTTCCGCTGGCCGCCGCGGCGCGCGAGGCGGGGCTGACCTCGGGGCTGGCCTTTCCGGTCATCGGGATCGACGGCCCGCTGGCGGTGCTCGAGTTCTTCAGCCCGGAGCCGGTCGCGCCGGAGCCGGAGCTCCTCGACGTCCTGGGCCGCATCGGCGAACTGCTCGGCAAGGTCCACGCACGGACGCGCGCGCACGCCACCCTCACCAGCTCCGAAGAGCAATACCGGCTCCTCTTTCAGCGCAACCCGCATCCGATGTGGATCTGCGACGCCGACTCCGGCGAGCTGATCGCCGTGAACGACGCGGCCGCGGCGCAGTACGGCTACTCAGCCGAGGAGCTGTTGAGGATGAGCGTGTCGGACCTGACCGGCGGCGGGCCGGTCCCGCGACAGGGCGCGGTCTCGGTCGTCTGCAGGGACGGCACGACGGTCGCGGTGGAGCTGTCGGGGTACGACATCCGGCTCCCCGGACGGCGGGCGCGGATGGTCATGGCCGTGGACGCCGACGCCGGGCGGCGGGCCGAGGAGGCGCTGCGGGAGTCGGAGCGGCGGTTCCGGGAGATGCTGGACACGATCGAGCTGGTGGCGGTGCTGCTGGACGTGGTCGGCAGCGTGACCTACAGCAACCCGTACCTGCTGGGCCTGACCGGCTACACGAAGGACGAGGTCGTCGGAAAGAACTTCTTCGAGCTGTTCCTCGCGCCGGAGCAGCGCGGGGTCGCCTCCCGGCAGTTCAACACGAACATCGGCAGCGGCGTGCTGGCGGCGCACAGCGAGTTCGACATCGTGACGCGGAGCGGGGAGCATCGCACCATCCTCTGGAACTACACCGTCCTGCGCAGTCCGCAGGGGAGCATTCTGGGTGCGGCGGGAATCGGCGCGGACGTGACCGAGCAGCGGGCCGTGGAGAACCAGCTCGTGCACAACGCCTTTCACGACGCGCTGACCGGACTGCCCAACCGCGCGCTCTTCGTCGATCGGGTCGGGCACGCCCTCAGCCGGCGCCGGCAGAAGTTCGCCGTGCTGCTCCTCGACGTGGACCACTTCAAGAAGGTGAACGACTCGCTCGGGCATGCCGCCGGCGACGAGCTGCTCGTGCAGATCGGCGAGCGCCTGCAGTATTGCGTGCGGGCGGCGGACACGGTCTCGCGCTTCGGCGGTGACGAGTTCACCGTCCTGGTCGAGAATGTCGACGGCGCCACCGACGCCACGCGCGCCGCGGCCCGGATTCAGGGGGACATCTCCGCCCCCTTCAGGATCGGGGAGAACGAGATCTTCACCTCCGTGAGCATCGGCATCACCGTCGGGGGCGCCGACTACGACCGCCCCGAGCAGATCCTTCGCGACGCCGACACGGCCATGTACCGGGCCAAGGCCCAGGGGAGGGCGCGCTCGGAGATCTTCGACGCCGAGATGCGCGCGGAGGTGGTGGCCCGCCTGCGGATGGAGACCGATCTGCGCCGGGCCCTCGATCGCAACGAGCTGCGCCTCATCTACCAGCCCATCGTCCACCTCGCCTCGCGGCAGGTCGCCGGCCTCGAAGCGCTGGTTCGCTGGGAACATCCGTCACGCGGCACCATCGCCCCGGCAGAGTTCATCGGACTCGCGGAAGAGACCGGCCTGATCGTGGCGCTGGGACAGTTCGTCATCCGCGAGGCGTGCGCGGCCGCCAGGGCGTGGGCGCCGCGCTACGTCAGCGTGAACGTCTCGGGCCGCCAGTTCGCCCAGGGTGACCTGCTCGAGGACGTCCGCAGTGCGCTGGAGCGTTGCGGGCTGCCGCCCCGCTCGCTGCACATCGAGGTCACCGAGAGCGTGATCATGCAGCATCCGGAATCGGCCCTGACGGTGATGAACGAGCTCCGCGCGCTCGGCTGCCGCGTCGCGCTCGACGACTTCGGCACCGGCTACTCCTCGCTCTCCTACCTGCACCGTTTCCCGATCGACCGCCTGAAGATCGACGCCTCCTTCGTGCGGGAGGCGCCGCGGCAGCGGAAGAACGTGGAGATCATCCGCTCGATCGTGGCGCTGGGAAGGGGGCTCGGCATCGAGGTCGTGGCCGAAGGGGTGGAGACGGCCGAGGAGGAAGAACTGCTGGTGGCGCTGGGATGTGAATTTGGTCAGGGGTACTTGTTTGCCCGTCCCGCACCGGCGGATCAATTGAGAATTGAGAATTGAGAATTGCGGTGGCGCGCTTCGCGCGCGTTTTTCTCAATTCTCAATTCTCAATTCTCAATTCCTCTGCCGGCAGCGGCCTCGCAAACAAGTATCCCTGAGTAAATTCGCATCGACGGCCCCGCGCACCTCCACGTGTACGGCAAAGTGCCGCGCCCGGGCCGGAAGGTCGGGCAAGTGACGCTGCGGGCGGACGATCCCGCGGAGCTGGCGACACGTCTCGAACACGTCGCGACCGTGAGGGGGACGCTCAGCTACCACCAGTTCGTTGGATCGTTCGTCCGGTTGTCGATGATCGAAACGTAGGCCCAGGAGCGGCCCTGGTC
>DATLEX010000328.1:0-8940 GCA_035525045.1 Thermoanaerobaculia bacterium
GACGCAAAACGGGAGTGAGCGCAAGCGGAGTTTGAGGCATGATGATGTCTGCATGCTGGCGAGTGGAGGGCTGGTTTCGTGATGCGTTCCAAGGTTGCGGACGAACTGCGCGCCGAGCAGAGGGAACAGATCCTGCGAATGACGCCGTCTGAGCGGGTTGCGCTGGCGTTGCAGCTCGGCGACCGCGACCTTCGCGTCTACATGAGCGTGCAGAAGGTCGATCGCGAGACGGCCGTGCAGGCCATCAGGCGGTCGCGACAGATCGGGCGCCGCCGTTCGCGCTGCATGGACGAGTCGCTGCGGTGAAACACGAGCAGGTCTGCCGGCTTCTCGATGCGCACGGAGTCAGATATGCGGTGATCGGCGCGATTGCCGTCGCCGCCCGCGGCGCACCCCGCTCGACAATCGATTTCGACCTGTTCACCACAGACCGGCGAGTCCTCGACCCCGCCCTGTGGCGCGAGGTGCCGGACGTCGACATCCGCAGAGGCGACGCCGATGATCCCCTGGCCGGAGTGATTCGGATCGGGCGAGGAGTCGAACAGATCGACCTCGTGGTCGGCAAGTCGAAGTGGCAGGAGGCGGTCATCGAGAGGTCGGATTTTGTGGAAATCGAAGGAATCGGCATGCGACTGCCGCGAACGAGTGATCTGATCCTGTTGAAGCTGGCGGCCGGCGGACCCCTCGATCAGCAGGATGTCATTCGGTTGCTCGAAGCGGCGGAACGCTCCGAACTGATCGCCGAGGTGAATCAAAGAATCGTTGATCTCGACGACGATGCGCGTGCCCTCTGGGCGCGAATCACTTCCTGATTCGAGCCGCTCGCCGCTGATCCGCAGAATCTACAAGAACTCCGGCAAGCCGCTCCGAACATTCTCTACGAGGCGGCCACGCGCCGGCGGCGCCAGGTCGCTGTCGAGCTGCACGACATCGACACGCTGCGCACCGGCGAGAGCCAGCACTGCAGGTCTTCGCCAGGACGAGGCGGTTCGACGATTCGCTCACGCCGCGAAGCGGATGATCTCGAGCTCGGCGTTCGAATCGACTCGAGCGACGATCGCTTCGACCTGCAATGTGTCGTCGGCGACGGAGTACCGGCTGCAGCGATCGCACTGCAGGACGGGAAGGTCCTTCAGACTTTCCTCCGGAGGAATCCAGGCTCCCACTCGTCCGGATCGCGACGGTCGGCGCTTACAACCCGAGCCTTCTTGCCCCAGGGCCTCTTCGTCCGTGAGACACTCCCCCCATGCCTGGCCGGGCTCTGGTCGTCGTGCTCGGGGACCTCGACCGCAGTCCCCGCATGCAGCGGCAGGCCGCCTCCCTCGCCCGCGCCGGGTGGGTCGTCGAGATGATCGGTTTCGGGGAGTGGGAACAGGAGGGGGTCGCGGTCCGGAGGATCGCTTCGTTCGACCGGCTGCGCGGGAGGCGCCTCCTCACATTCGTCTCGATGGCGGCGATGCGGCAGGCGGCGCTCGTCGTGGCTCTCGGCTGGGCGCTGCTCCGCACCCCTCGTCCCTCGGTCATCCTCGCGGCGATTCCTCCGGCCCTTCCCACGCTCCCGCTGCTGCTGATCGCAGCGCGACGCTGGCGGGCGCGTCTGATCCTCGACTGGCACAACCTCACCGGGGCGATGCTCAGTCTCCGGCCGGGAGGGCGGTTGCTGGCGGGAGTGGCCCGCCGGTTGGAGACGCGCCTGGCCCGGCACGCCTCCGCGCATCTCGCCGTCTCCCAGGAGATGGCCGGATACCTGTCGGCGAACGGGCTGGCTCCGGTGACGATCCTCCCCGATCGCGCGCCGGCGGCGTTCCGGCCGGCGGAGACCTTGCGTCCGGACGCGCCGACCGTGATCGCGCCGACGGGCTGGAGCGCGGACGAGGCCGTCGA
This sequence comes from Thermoanaerobaculia bacterium, assembly GCA_035525045.1. GTDB lineage: Bacteria > Acidobacteriota > Thermoanaerobaculia > Gp7-AA8 > Gp7-AA8 > DATLEX01. The sequence continues at coordinate 1,885 of DATLEX010000328.1, forward strand.
GATGCTGCCGGAGGTTGCGACGCTCCTCGATCGACGGCTCGCCGGACGCGATGCCGGCGTGCAGATCTCATTGCTGATCACCGGCAAGGGAGAGCGGCGCGCCGCGATCGAGGCGCAGCTTTCGGGGCTCAGACTTCAGCGCGTCGCCGTCCACACGGCGTGGCTTCCCAATGATCAGTACCGCCAGCGCCTCCGGGCGTCCGTGCTCGGTCTCTCGTTCCACCGCTCGGCAAGCGGTCTCGATCTCCCGATGAAGATCGCCGAGATGCTCGGTTCGGGGGTTCCGGTCTGCGCGTTCGACTTCGGGGCGGTGCTCCGCGAGCAGATGCGCCCCGGCGAGGAGGGCTGCCTCTTCTCGACCCCCGCGGAGCTGGCCGCTCTCCTCGACGATCTCCTCGGGACATGGCCCGAAACGCCGGCGATCGACCGGATGGCGGCGGCGCTCCGGAACCGTCCGTTTGTCGCGTGGGAGGAGCAGTGGGACGACACGGCGGCCCCGCTGTTCGGATGAGCGTTCGCCCGCGGATCCTCCTCGTGCAGCCGTCGCTGCAGCCGCCGGGCGGAGGGAACGGCGTGGCGGTCTGGCTCGTCGAGGCGCTGCGCGACGATCACGCCATCACCGTGTTGGCGTGGGAGGAACCGGACGTCGGGGCGATCAACGACTACTACGGGACGTCGCTCCGCGCGTCGGACTTCGAAGTGGTCGTGGTCCCGCTCTTCTGGCGCTGGCTGCGCAGCGCGACACGGCTGCGGCTCGCTCTGTTGCAGCGCTACGTGGCGATGCGGGTGGCGCGGAGAATCGGGGAGCGGTTCGACCTGGTGGTCTCGGTCAACAACGAGATCGACGCCGGACGCCGCGCGCTGCAGTACATCCACTTTCCGTGGGGGTGGTGGCCGCGGCCCGACGCCGACCTTCGGTGGGTGCATCGCATCCCGCTGCTCCTGCCGCTCTACTACCGGATCGGCGCGATGATCGCGCCGGTGTCACGCGCGCGCATCGCCGCGAACCGGACGCTGGTCAACTCGGACTGGACCGGCGAGCGGTTTCGGGAGACCTACGGCGGCGAGACAGAGACGGTCTACCCGCCCGTGACCCACGCCTCGCCGGTCGCGCCGTGGCCGCAGCGCGCCGGCGCCTTCGTCGTCCTCGGCGTTCTCGAGCGGCACAAGCGGATCGAGGAGGCGATCGCGATACTCGACGCGCTCCGCGCGAAGGACCAACGCGTGGCGCTGCACATCGTCGGGAGTCCGCACGATCGCGCCTACGCTCGGACGATCCGGCGGATGGCGGAGGCCCGGAGCGACTGGGTGACGCTGCACGTCGATCTGCCGCGCCGCGAGCTGCTGCGCCTGCTCGGGTCGGTCCGCTACGGGCTGCACGCGATGGAGGACGAGCACTTCGGCATCGCCGTCGCAGAGATGGCGCGGGCTGGCTGCATCGTCTTCGTGCCACGCAGCGGCGGGCAGGTGGAGATCGCCGGGCGCGACCCGCGGCTGACGTACGCCTCGCGCGACGACGCCGTGCAGAAGATCGACGCGGTGCTCCGGAGCCCCGCGCTGCAGGACGAGCTGCGCAGCCATCTCGCCGCGCAGACGCGGCACTTCAGCGTGGAGCGCTTCCGCGATCAGATCCGCGCCATCGTCGCCGAGGAGCTGGCGGGCTCGTAGACGACGCCGCCCCGCAACTGCACGATGCGGTCGCAGAGCCGGAGGACTTCCGGCCGGTGCGAGACGACGATCACGGTGATCCTGCCGCGCAGCGCCTCCAGCGCGCGGACGAATGCGAGCTCCGCGCCGGCGTCGAGCGCCGTCGTCGGCTCGTCGAGGAGGACGATCTCGGGCTCGCCGGTCATCGCCCCCTCGATCGCCGCGCGCTGCTGCTCGCCGCCTGAGGCCGGCGCCTGATCGAAATGGTGCGGCCGCTGCGCGACGTAGGCGATCAGCGGCGGCGAGCTCGCCAGCCACTCCTCCATCGCCCGCCCGTCGGCGCGAACGCTTCCGCGATCGGGCTGCAGGATGCCGGCGATCAGGTCGAGCAGCGTGCTCTTCCCCGAGCCGTTCTCCCCCGCCAGCCCGACCCACTCGCCGCGCCGGACGCGCAGCGTCGCGCCGTCGACCGCCGGCCGTGTGCTCCCGGGGTAGGTGAACGAGACATCATCGAGCTCGAGAACGTCGCGGAACGCCACCTCGCGCCGCGTCCGGATCGGCAGCCGGTACCGCCCCAGCTCCTCCATCGCCGCGGTGAGCGTCGCCGCCGCGTGCGCGCCGTGCCGGATGTGGTCGAGGTGGTAGATGACCCGGTTCGCCGCCGGGATCAGCCGGAGGCCGACGTAGGCGAAGAGAGCGAGCAGCGGCAGCGAGCCGGCTCCGGCCACGACGACGATCGCCAGCACCGCCACCGCGAAGGAGACCTCGAGCAGCACGCGCGGCGTCGCCACGGCGGCGAGGTGCCGGCGCATCGCGCCGGTCATCTCCCGCTGGATCGATGTGATGCGCTCGTGCAACGCCGCCTCCCGCTGCCCCGTCTTGATCTCGCGCAGACCGGTGACGATGTCCTGCACCTCGGCGATCGTCCGCTGCTCCCCCTCGTATTGCCGGCGGCCCCACTCCGCCACCGACCGGCGGGCCGTGGCCAGCAGGATCGCCGCCCCGGCGATCAGCACGCCCGCGACGATCGACAGGCCCGGCGGGGCGACCGCGAGCAGAAGAACCAGGAGCGTGACCACCACGAGCACCTCGGCGAAGAGTCCCGCCGCCGATCCGAGAACGAGGCGGTAGGCCACGTCGACCGCAGTGGTGAGCCGCTGGATCGGCTCGGCCGTGGAGCGGCGGAGGTGCAGGCGATACGGTGCCGCCAGATATCCGGCCAGCAGCGTGGCGAAGACCGAGGCGATCGACTCAGTCACCAGCCGGGCCTGAGCGAGCGTCGCCCACCAGACCAGCAGCGCGCGGGCGAGGAAGACACCGGCCACGATCAGCGCGAGCCGCGCCGCCGGCTCCGACGCCGCGACCTCGCTCGCCAGGCGGTACACCACGCCCGCCGCCGCCAGCTCCACCACGGCGACGAGAGCGAGCAGGCAGGCCAGTCCCATCCATCCATAGCGCAGTGGCGCCGGTAGAGCGCGCAGCGGCCCGCGGATCGCAGCGATCGATTCGGACATCGGCGTCAGCGTACCTGAACAGCCTCCCGCCCGCTTGCCGTCAGAGCCTTCTCCCCCGCCTCCGGCGGGGGAGAAGGTGGCCGAAGGCCGGATGAGGGGGTTCACCGGCATCGCCCTCACCCGGCGCTTCGCGCCACCCTCTCCCGCGAGCGGGAGAGGGCACAGCCTCCCGCTGCGCGGCTGGCGATTGCGCGTAGCATGGGCGGAGGCAGCGTGAAGCGAATCGTCCTCGCGGCCGGCGGCACGGCCGGCCACGTCTACCCCGCCATCGCGGTTGCGGAGGAGCTGCAGCGCCGCGGCGTCGACGTGCTCTTCGCCGGCACCGCGGATGGACTCGAGCGCGAGCTGCTGCGCGGTCATCCTCTGGAGATCCTCCCCGGCCTTCCGTTTCAGCGCCGCGCTCTCGCCGGTCGAGCCGTCGCGCTGCTGGCGGTTCCGGCGTCGGTGCTCGCCGCCCGCCGCCTTCTCCGTCGGGGCGGGGCGGCCGCCGTCGTCGGCTTCGGCGGATACGCGTCGGTCGGCCCGGTGCTCGCCGCGCGCACGCTCGGCATCCCGGCGGCGATCCTCGAGCCGAACGCCGTCCTCGGCATGGCCAACCGGTTTCTGGCCCGCTTCGCCGACCGCATCTACATCGGCGCGTTCACCCGCTGCGACGCGCCCGCCGCGCGGCGCACCGGACTCCCGCTCCGGCGACAGATCCTCGACGCCGCGGCGCGGACTATCTCCACCAACGGCGCCCGGGTGCTCCTCTTCGACGACGCGCTCGCGCCTGATGGAGTGAAGGTGCTCCGCCCAGGCGATGCCCCCTCGATCGCCGACGCCTATCGGAGCTGCGAACTCGTGATCGCCCGCGCCGGAGCCGGCACGCTCGCCGAGATCTCACTGCTCGGGCTTCCGGCGATCGTCGTCCCCTTGCGCGAGGCCGCCGAGGATCATCAGTGGCTGAACGCGGAGGCGTACCGCGAAAGGGGCGCGGCGATCGTCGCCTCGTCGGTCACCGCGGAGATGGTGTTGGGGCTGCTCGACTCGCCGGAAGAGCGGGAACGTCTCGGTCGTGCCGCAGCCGCGCTCGCGGCACCGAACGCCGCCCGCGATCTCGTCGACGACCTGCTGGAGCTCATCTGAGAGTCGCGGCGGTGCTGGGTCTGATCTGCGCGGCGGCGCTCGGGCTCCGGGTCATTCCTCCCTGGGGCGAGGTGTTCCGCGACGGCCGCGTGGTCTTTGCCGAGAACGACCCCTGGATCCACGTGCGCAGCGCGGAGAACATTGCCGCGCACTGGCCGCTGCCGAGCTGGTTCGATCCTTACCGCCTCGCGCCCGGAGGCCAGTGGAATCACGCGCCGCTGATGGATGTCGCCATCGCCGCAATCGCGCTGGCAACGCCGGTCCCTCTCGAGGTCGTTGCGGCGTGGTTTCCGGCGGTCTGCGGCGCGCTCGTGCCGATTCCGCTGTTTTTTCTGACGCGCCGCCTCTTCGGAACTCCGGAGGCGCTGCTCGCGGCGATGCTGATCGCCATCCTTCCAGGCTCGTTCCTGCGGCGGTCGCTCCTCGGCGTTGCGGATCATCACGTGATGGAAGTGCTGTTCGCGGTGATGACTCTGCTCTTCCTGGCGCGCGCCCTCGAGATGGGCCGTGATCGGGAGGCCGTCCTGGCCGGCCTCATGCTCGGGCTCTACCAGCTCTCGTGGGCGCGCGGTGCATTTCTGCTGCTCATCCTCATCGCCTGGGCGATGATCGAGATCGCGGCCGGGAGCCGTGTCGCTCGCCTGCTCGCCATCGCGTTCGGCGTGGCGCTGCTCATCACCGCCCCGGTGGCCGTGCACATCCCGTCGATGCATCTCTCGGGCGGACTCCTCCTGGGCGGCACGGCGGCGTTCCTCGTCGCGGAGCGCATGCCGCGTAAGGCGGTTCTCCCCTTCGCGGCGCTCCTTCTCGGAGCGGCGCTCCTCGCCAGCCCCGATCTGCTCCAACAGCTCCGGCGGTTCCTGCCGGAGGGGGGGCCGGCCACGATCGGAGAGGTGAAGCCTTTTCTCATGGTTCAGGACCGCCTCTCGCTGAGGCCTCTATGGCTCGAGCTGACCACCGCATCGCTCCTCGCCCCGATCGGGTTCGTGCTGGCCGCCCGGGAGTGGACGCCGGCGAGGCGGCTCCTGATGGTCTGGAGTCTCGCGGTGACCGCCGCGACGATGTTGCAGGGGCGCTTCGCCTATTACATGGCCGCGGCGGCGGCGGTGTTCGCCGCGGTCGGCGCGGTCCGTCTGCTCTGGCGGGAATTGCATCGCGCGGTCGCGGTCGCGGCCGTCGCTGCCATCGTGATCTACCCGAACCTTTTTCGCGCACAGGCCACGGCATCGGGACCCCTTTACGGCCCTCCTGCCGCCTGGCTGCAGGTCCTCGACTGGATCCGTGTGCAGACGCCGGAGCCGTTCGGGTCAGCGGAGGCCTACTTCGAAAGGTTCACGAACCGGAACGCCCCGGAGGCTGATTACTCGATCATGGCCGCGTCGGAGTACGGCTGGTGGATTTCCCGGATCGCGCGCCGGCCGCCCGCGACGAACCCGACGCACGTGGCCGTGCGTGAGGCGGCTGCGTTCTACACGGCAACGACGGAAGAGGAGGCGGTGGCCATCCTGGCCGCGCGCAAGTCGCGTTACGTCATCGTCGACCGCTCCTTCCCGATGACGATCGCCGGCGCCGGCCGGATCATGTCCTCGCAGCTCGAGCCGATGGCGATCTGGGCGGGCAAGGATCCGTCACGGTTCTACGAGCTGGTGTGGGAGAACGGACGCCCTCTGTTTCTGTATCACCCCGATTACTACCGCACGATGGGAGTGCGCCTTTTCGGGTATGACGGGAAGGCCTGGACGCCGGCCCATTCGAGCTGGGCCGTGGCCGTCGACGGCGCGAAGAACCTGCTCGAGCGCCGGCTCTTCGCCACCTACGAGGAGGCGGCGGCGTTCGTGGAGCGCGAGCCCGGCCGGTGGCGTCTCGTCGGTCTCCATCCGATCCAATCCTCGGTTCCGCTCGAGCCGCTCTCCCGCTTCTCGCGCGTCCACGCCTCGGACAATCATGCGGTGAAACTCTACGTGGTAAAGTAGCGTCACCCCTAGAAAGGTAAAAGTGTCGAAGCCTGCGGTATACCGCCGCATCCACCACTTCCTCATCGGAGTCGCGGCGCTCGTCGTTGTCTATGCTTCCTCTCCCGGCATGACGCCGCAGGAGACGAGCGCGCCTCCGCTCCGCCCTGCCGCCACCGCCGCGGCCTGTTCCGATGAACTGGTGCTGCTCGACCACGACGTCCTTTACGACGTGGTCGTGGAAGGGACGGCACCGGCGCCGAGCGGATCGCGGCAATTCTGCCCCGACAGTCCCGGATTCGAGACCTTCTCGGTCGATCTTGCTCCGGACGGGAACTGGTACGGAGTCTTTGCCGAGAACTGCACAGGGGCAGCGGTGTGGGGCCGCATCGATCCCGACGTACCGGCGAGCGGAGCGACAGCGCCCGGCCTGATCCCTCTTGGGCCGATTCCCTACACGATGAATCTCTGGCCTCTCCGTGCGCGTCCGGCCTTCGTGCCGGAGCCGGAGCCCGGATCTCCCATCGCCTACCGCATCGGAGAACGCCCTCCCGGGCCGAACACGACCTGCGGCCGGGGCCGATCCTCCGGCCTCGGTGACTGCGGCATGGACATCTACGCGATCGATTCGTTGAGCCCGTATCGGGAGCGGATGCTCACCACCGATGTGCTCTCTAATTCCAACTACCCGTTCGGCACTGCGGTGATCGTTGGATCCGGCAGCGGCAGCCAGGAATCGAGGACGAATGTCATGTTCGTCACGACGGATGCCGTCTATTGCTGGGGAACGGGCCCCGTCTGCTCGGTCACCGGCGCCC
>DATLEX010000012.1:0-8205 GCA_035525045.1 Thermoanaerobaculia bacterium
ATCGCTTTCATAAACGTCTCCAATCCATGTGAGATGGAAGTACGGTGCGCCCTCGCGTTCGGTCCACTGCGTGAAAAACCACTCCATGTCTTCGGCGGTCGCCTCCTGGATGCTCTGGCGCAGCTCAGGCCACGACGTCAACGTGTCGCGCTTTGCTGCGATGAAGGACCGCAGCACGCCGATGAACTGGTCTCGGCCGATGATCCGCGCGAGCATGTCGAGGACGAGGAAGCCTTTCGTGTTCGCGAGACGGTGCATTGTCAGGATATCCGACTGGGAGCTAGGAACGGTCGTCGCGAGAGGCATGTCGACGCCGGCCTCGACGAGTTGAAAGTAGCTTTTCGCTGATTGCCCGTTTCCGCCTTCGTAGCCGGAGCGGCGAAATCGCTCTGCGCTCGCTGCTCCTTCCACCGCCTCCACGCTCCAGAGCGCGCCCAGTTGTGCGACGCCCTCGCTGAGGAGCATGCCGCCAGGAACGCCGCTGCGGCTCCGAACGAGATTCCCCCACCATTGATGACCGATCTCGTGTGCCCAATACGACAGATCGAATGTTGCGAGCTTGGCGTCATCCACGAAGAGTTGCTCGTACTCGCTCGTTCCAAGAACGCGACCGGGAAAGTCGACCTCGACAAGGCGGAGCTCATCATAGGGGAGCGGACCGAACATGGTTTGCAGGTATCCCAAAGCGCCCGCGACTTTCGGCAGAAACTCCTTCGCGCCCATACGATCTCTGAGCAGGTAGAGCGACAGTGAGGGTGTGCCGCCGCTCTGTTGAACGATGTAGGGTCCGGCGGCGAAGGCGAATTTCGAGGGATACGTCACCCGAAAGACGAACTGAGCGTCCGTGGCCCGAATCCGCTTCGTGACGAGCGTGCCGGTCGCGGTCACAGTCACGTCGCGAGGCACGGTAAAGACCATGCTCCCGGTGTCGCGAACCTTGAAGTCTGCTTGCGGATACCAGAGCTCACCTCCACCGCCGGCGAACGATCCTTCGGGGCAGATCGCAAACTGCGGCGCCGCTTCCGTATCGCTCCGGTAAGAGAAGCTCACCGTTACCTGAGGTGGCAGACTGCGATCGGTACGGACCGTCCAATACCGATCCCCTTGCTTCTCTTCACTGTGAAGACTGACGACCTTCGCTCGAGGCAGCCGCACTTTCACATCAGTCATGTGCGGCGAAAGCGCGAACGTGATCGTCCGGTCAGCCGCCGGCAGGGTTGCCGTGCCCTCTACGTACAGCTGACGCGCTGCGGGATCGATCTTGATGGCGAGCACATGGGAGCCGTCTGCGAGGAGCGGCGCCGCGACGAGTAACGCCAAAGGAAGGAGTCGGTTCATAGACCGACGAGCGTTGCAGAAGTGTCCGCGCCTGTCTTGAATAACCGGCGCACTTTGGAACAAAGGCTAAAGGCTTAATTTCGCCTTTGGGGGATTGGTAGGCGCTAGCGGACTCGAACCGCTGACCCCCACCGTGTGAAGGTGATGCTCTACCAACTGAGCTAAGCGCCTGTGTGGAACCGTGTCAACGAACCCGTTTCGCCGGCTATTTCCGGCCGAAGGGGGCGAGCATAGTGGACCGCGCGCGCGCCGGTCAACCCGCGACCCGCTACCTGCCGCCGGCCGGCCGGTCCATGAAGCTCGACCTCGCCATCACGTGAGTGCCGCGGCGCCTGACCCGCACGTCGATCGTGTGCGTGCCGAGGCGGAGGCCGGGTGGGCGGCGCACCTCCAGCTCGTAGTGCCCTGCCAGCGTGCGCTGCAGGCGCTCGATGGCGATGCGCGGGAAGATGTGCGTCTTCGCGTAGAAGCCGCCCGTGTCGTCCGCCGCCTTCTGCAGGCCGAACTCCAGGTCGTGGTAGTCGGCGTCGGTCGTGTCGAGGGCGAACACGCTCACCCGCGCCTGCTCGAGCGCGCGGCGGGCGATCGGGTACTTGCGGTTCATCACCACCGCCCCGCCGGCCAGCTCGCCGAGCCCCCATCCGAGGAGGATCATCGACTTCGGGCCGGGAATGGGACGGAGGGCGTTGCCGATGAGGATCAGGGCCTGATCGGAGGTCGCGCAGCGCTTCATCTCCTCGCGGTCGAGCCGGCGCGACAGCGCGGGGTTCGGCACGATGGGCGGCGGAGGGGGATCGTCGATCAGCATGGCCTGCCGGATGGCGTGGATGATCGCGGGGCGGTCGTCGCTGAAGTCGAGGCGGAACTTCAAATGCGAGTCGAACGAGAAGACCGCCACCCGGTCGCCCGGCTCCAGCCGCTCGATCATCTGCTCCGCGTAGTGGAGAAAGTGCATGTACCCGCGCACGCGCGAGCTGACCCTCCCGAAGTCGGTCTGGATGAAGTAGACGAACAGCCTCCCGGCGGGGCGGGCCGGAGCGCGGACCTCTTCGGGCGGCGCCTCGCCGGAGTCGAGCTCCGCCAGCGCCCGCGCTTCGGCCGTGTCGGGGACCCACTCGACCGACTCGAGCACCGCGCGCCGCCCGCCGATCCGCACCTCGAAATCGTCCACGGTCAGGTCGGTGATCGGATTGCCGGAGTAGTCCGTCACGCGGGCGTCGATGAGGATGCGCTCGACGGTGATCTCCTCCCCCGTCCGGAGGTCCTGCGCCGCGGCGAGGGGGGGGAGGAGGAGGGCGAGGAGGAGGATGCGGGGCATTCCGTTAGTTTATCCCGAGCGCAGCGAGGGATCAGGTGAGCAGCTGGGACACTCCCGCCACGGGCCTCATTAGGAGTCGCACAAAAAGCCGCCCGGTACCAGCGCAGCTATCTGTCAGGATCAAATTGACAGCCCTACTGACGTTTTCCATACTTAGGGCATACATCCTACGAGAATGTCATGATCAGACAGATGCTCATGCTGGGGCTGGCGGTTTCCGCGGCTAGTGCGATCGCCGAACCGAAGAAAGAGCCATGGCTCTGGACTGCGGAGGAGCGGATTCGAGAGCGGTTCAGCCCAGAATCGAAAGCCGCTCGCCTGCAGCAGGTCACCGCCGCCGGCACGGCTAGCTCAGTCGACCCAAATGCCTGGCCGATTGACGGCGACACACACGCAGAGCTGTACTTTCCGTGGGAGCTGATGGACCATCTGCTGCGGATGCAGGCAGTGCTGGCGCCTCCCACGATCGACAGAGTACGCGAAACGTATCGGAAACACATCGAGTCCGCAGGATGGGACTACGACACCTTCTGGGTCGGGCACGAGGCATTCGACCGCTTTTTGTACGCGGCCATGACACCCGGACTGCTGAGCTGGACGACCGATCGACGCGGGGCGGCGTTGCTGATTCGAGCCGAGAAGGGATGCAAATGAGACGAACCGGTGACGCTTCACGTCACGGTAACGTCGAACTACTCGTGCGATGCCACGTCGATGATGCCTTTGCGACTGGCGATATCCGCGAGGTCGAGGAACCGAGTACTCCGATTTACAGCGCTGAGAAATGGGCTGACGGCTTTTGTGAGCCGCCGAATTTCATAAGGACAGATTGATGAAGCGAGTAGTCATGGTCCTCCTCGTCTGTGGTATGTGCGCTATCGCGTTTGGTGCTACTGAAGATCCCTGGCTCATGAGCCCGGGTGAACGGCTCGCCGAGCGGTTTAGCGCCCAGGCCATGCGCGAGCGCGAAGCAGCCGCCCGGCCAACGGTACGATACGTACACCCCGCTTTCTCACCGATCTTTGGCGATACTCACCCGCATTTGTTCTTTCCATCGGAGTTAGTGGACCATTTCCTCCGCCAAACGGACCGGCTGCCATCACAGAGGGATCGAGTCCGAGAACAGTATCGTCCAGCTATCGCTGAGGCGGGCTGGGACTACGAGCGTTTCTGGCGAGCTGTCGAACTCGCAGGAACTAACTACGTGGCGACAAAGCGTGTTTTCCAGCAGCAGGTGACGCGCGGCCGTATGGATCCGTCAGAAGAGGCACGGCTAACGCTCGACCTCTGCCGCGCGCGAGCTGCCGCGCTCTACTCGCTTCGGGGCGAGTTCGGAGAAGTCGCCTTTAACAAGTTCTTGTACACCGCTGTGGCGCCGCACGTGAGAATGTGGTCAAACTCGAAGCGCGACGCGGCGATGCTCGTCCGTATCGAAGGAGGCTGTCAATGAATCTCGCCCGGGCAATTGCTCTCATCATCTGCGTGCCGCTGATCCCTCGCTGCACTCGGGATAAACTCAACCGATGATCACCCGAATCCTCCTCCTCATCCTCTTCCTCCTCCCCCTCTCCGCCGCGGCCGCTCCCTTCGACGCGCTCTTCCTCGACAAGACCATGCGCGTCGACTTTTTCCACACCGGCGGGCGCGGCGCGGAGATCGTGGCCCTCGACCGGATCATCTCCGACGGCTCCTGGCCCGGCAGCCGGACGCAGCTCGTCGACACCACGAACCTCGGCCCTTACCTCTTCGAGGTCATCGATCGCTCGACGAACCAGGTGATCTACTCCCGCGGATTCGCGTCGATCTTCGGCGAATGGGAGACCACCGGCGAGGCGCGCGAGCGCCACGCCACCTTTCACGAATCGCTCCGCTTTCCGTGGCCGCGGTCCGCCGTGCAGGTGGTGCTGAAGAAGCGCGACCGGGAGAACGCCTTCCAGCAGATCTGGTCGGCGCTGATCGATCCCTCCTCGCGCTTCGTGAACACCGCGGACATCCGGCCGGCGGGGAGGCTCTTCACGCTCTTCGAGAACGGCCCTCCTTCGCAGAAGGTCGATCTGCTGCTGATCGGCGAGGGATACACCGAGGGAGAGCTGCCGAAGTTCCAGGCCGACGCGAAGCGGCTGGTGGGGAAGCTCTTCGCGACCGAGCCCTTCCGGAGCCGCCGGCGCGACTTCAACGTGCGCGCGCTGCACCTGCCGGCGGCGAAAAGCGGCGTGCACCGGCCGCGGACGCGCGACGATCGTCGCACGGCGACGGGCGTCGAGTACAACATCTTCGACTCGGAGCGCTACGTGCTGACGCGCGACAACCGCGCCCTGCGCGACGCGGCGTCGGCCGCGCCGTACGACTTCCTGGAGATCCTCGTCAACGAGAAGCAGTACGGCGGCGGCGGGATCTTCAACGACCAGGCCACGACGTCGGTCGACAGCGCCTTCTCCGAGTACGTCTTCGTGCACGAGTTCGGGCACCACTTCGCCGCGCTGGCCGACGAGTACTACACCTCGCCGGTGGCGTACGAGACCGGGGGCGCCGCGCATCGGGAGCCGTGGGAGCCGAACGTCACCGCGAACGGCGCCCGGCCGAAATGGATCGACCTGGTCGACAAGAACACCCCGCTGCCGACGCCGTGGGAGAAGGAAGCGTACGAGGCCTACCAGCGCGAGTCGCAGGCCGAGCGCCGGCGCCTCCGCGAGTCGAACGCCCCGGAGAGCGAGATGGACGCGCTGTTCCGCCGCGAGCAGGCCTGGAGCACGAAGTTCCTCGCCTCGCAGACCCACGCCGGGAAAGTCGGGGCTTTCGAAGGGGCGAGCTACGAGCCGGCGGGCCTCTTTCGCCCCGAGGTGGACTGCATCATGTTCACGCGGAACGAGGTGGGGTTCTGCCGCGTCTGCACGCGGGCCATCAACCGGATCATTGATCTGTACGCGAAGTAGAGACAGAATCGCGTCGAGTGTTTCTCACCTTCATCGTAGGGACGGCGTCGGATGCCTTCAGCGGCGAGCTCGGGACCTCGGTCGAGAGCGAGCTGCGCTCCCGCTACGAGTTCGCTCCGGCCGCGATCGCCGAGCGGTACGAGTCGGAGCCGGTCAGCGCCGCGGGATGGCTCGAGCTGCAGAGCCTCGCCTCCTCGATGCTCGGCGAGCGCGCCGCGCCGTGCCTGACCGGGGTCGAGGCCTACCAGGCCGTCTACATTCCGCGGGACGTGGAGGGGATCGACCAGGTCGAGGTGCCGGGCGCCGCCGATCCGCTGCAGGTGGCCAGCCTGGAGGCGCTCATCGGGGAGCTCACCCGCTTCGCCGAAACCGCCCAGCTCCCCACCGACGACCTCGAGCTGATGGCCCTGGCCGCCGAGTACCTCGAGGAGGGGGGCGAGAGGGAGCTCGACTTCCAGACCTACGTGCAGCTCATGCTCTCCGCGCGGCAGGCCGTGGCCCGGAAGCAGGCGCTCTGGATCGTGAGTTGAGAGATGAAGATGAAGGATGACGGATGCCGTGCGGGCGTGGTGAGCGGAACGCACGAGGCGCTCAAGCGAGTCGTGACGGCGGCAGCAGCGAGGTATTGATCGCGATGGCGGCGATGGCGCCGTCGGCGGCCGAGGTGATGGCCAACTGCGATCCGGGCACCAGGTCGCCGATGGCGTATATGCCCTTCACACTCGTCTGCTTCTGCTCATCGACCATGATGTCGGGCCGCGCGTCGTCGACCTCGCACCCGATGTCCTCGGCCAGCAGGCAGGAGCGCTCGACGCCGATGGTGAAGAACATCGCCTCGAGCGGCACGCGCTCACCGCTCTGGAGGACGGCCGCGCTGACCTGATCGCCGCTCCCTTCCAGGCTCACGACCTTCTCCTCCTTCACGTCGATGCCGAAGCTGAGGAGCTTGCCGGTGTGCTCGTCCGTCCAGTCGCGGGCGTGCCCGTCGGTGAAGATGGTCAGCTCCCCGGTCCATTGCAGAAGATCGAGGGCGAGGCCGACCGCGTTCTTTCCCCAGCCGATGACGCCCACCCGCTTTCCGCTGACCTCGTACCCGTCGCAGTCGGGGCAGTGGTAGATGCTCGCGCCGTAGTAGCGCTCCACGCCGGGAATATCGGGGAGCTTGTCGCGCACGCCGTAGGCGAGGACGACCCGTCGCGCGATGACGTTGCCGCGGGTGGTGGCGACCTCGAAGACGTCGCCGATCCGCTCCACCTTCCGGGCGGTGCACTCGCGGATCTCGACTCCGACGGTCTCGGCCTCGGCCCGGCCCCGCCGGAGCAGCTCATCGGGGGCGATGTCGTGCTGCCCGAGAAAGCCGTGGATGGCGCGCGCGGCGTAGTTGCGCGGCCTCCCGTCGTCGAGAAGGAGGACCCGGCGCCGGAAGCGGCCGAGGAAGATGGCGCAGGTCAGTCCGGCCGGCCCGCCGCCGATGATGATGCAGTCGTAGGTTGCCTGGTCCGGCATGCGGGAGGAGGAAGGTCAGCGCGAGGCGGAGGCGCCGTGGTAGGCGTAGAGCGGCTTGCCGGCGCGGATGGAGACGTTGCTGGCGGCGATGGGCTTTCCTTCGCCGCTCGACACCCAGACCACCACGGTGTAGACGCCCTCCCCATCGGTGAGCGGGACTTCGAAGATGAACGAGCCGTCCTTGCGAAGGGCGAAGTCGCCGCGCCGGCCGTCGCTGTACTCCTCGCGGACGAAGAGGAACGTGCCGTCGTCGCGGCGGGAGAGGAAGCTTCGCAGGCGGGGGAGGTAGTCGCGCCGGTTCCTCGGCAGCCGGTAGCTGCGGATGGTGTTGGCCACGTGAGCGGGCATGGCCTGCGGGAGCGGCTCGTGATGCACGCTGATGGCCTCGATCCGGTATCCCGGCGCCGGCTTCCCGCTTCCGACGATCATCTCGTCGAGCGCGGCGGAGCGCGGGAGGGGCCGCGACCAGGTGACGTAGCGCCGCACGAACTCCTGCACCAGGCGGAACTCCCCCCGGTCCCACGCCAGGCCGATGCCGGCGTGCGTGGCGTGGGGATCGAGGATGGCGCGGCGGTGGCCGTCGTCGGGCGGCCGCTCGGCCATCATCGCCGCCTGGGAGCGGCGGGCCATCTCGTGCAGGGCGCGCTCGCTGAAGCGATAGTTCGCCGACCACGCCGCGGCGTTCTCGCTGATGCTGTCGTCGATCCCGGCGAGCGAGAAGCGCATGTACGGCGGCTGCCCGTCGGTGGTGAAGTGGCCGGTGGTGCCGTTGGCGATCTGGGTCTGGCAGTAGAGATCGCCGAGGGCCGAGAGCGCGGGGTCGAGCTCCACCGGCGCCACGCCGTGCGCGGCGCGGTCGCGGTTGATCATCCGCAGGACCTCGTGCCGCAGCGTGAGCCGGGTCTCCTCGCGCGAGCTTGCGCCCTGCGCCAGCGGCGCGCCGGCCATCAGCAGCATCACGAAGAGAGAGGCGAAGCGCGGCATCGGAACTGGTGATTGTACAGGAGATACCGCCGAAAACCGGGCACGGGCACGGGCACGGGCTCGCCCCGATCCTGATGTCGCACTGAATGAGCCCACTCGTGCCCGCGCCCGAGCCCGAGCCCGCGC
>DATLEX010000033.1:0-4406 GCA_035525045.1 Thermoanaerobaculia bacterium
CTCATCGCCTTCGCCCTGATCTGGTCGGCCGTGGCCCTCTACACCAGCGCGAACCTCCGCCCCGCGGCGCGCACGTCTCCGGCGCCACCGTGAGTTACCCTGCCGCCCGTGCCGCCGGCCGTCCTCATCACCGCCGCGGGGTTGACGAAGCAGTTCACGTCG
This sequence comes from Thermoanaerobaculia bacterium, assembly GCA_035525045.1. Classification (GTDB taxonomy): domain Bacteria; phylum Acidobacteriota; class Thermoanaerobaculia; order Gp7-AA8; family Gp7-AA8; genus DATLEX01. The sequence continues at coordinate 163 of DATLEX010000033.1, forward strand.
CGCCCGCTCTTCACCGGGCTCGATTTCACGATCTCCGAGGGGGACCACATCGGGCTGGTCGGGCCGAACGGCTCCGGGAAATCGACTCTGCTGAAGATCGTGGCGGGGATGGAGCACCCCGACGCCGGCACGCGCGCCGTCCGCCGCGGACTCGGCATCGGGTACGTGCCGCAGGACCCCGTCTTCGCCCCCGGCCGGTCGGTCGAGGAGGTGCTCGCGGAGGCGCTCGGCGAGCACGATGCGGCGCGCATCGGCCAGGCCCTCGGCAAAGCGGGGTTCACCGACCGCGCGGCGCCCACCGAGACGCTCTCGGGCGGGTGGCGCAAGCGCCTGGCCATCGCCCGCGAGCTGGTGAAGGAGCCGGAGGTTCTGCTGCTCGACGAGCCGACCAACCATCTCGACGTCGAGGCCATCCTCTGGCTGGAGAAGCTGCTCCGCAGCGAGCCGAAGGCGTTCGTGGTGGTGAGCCACGACCGCTACTTTCTCGAGAACGTCGCCCGCCGGATGATGGAGCTGAACCCGGTCTATCCCGGCGGGCTCCTCGAGACGGCCGGCACGTACAGTGAGTTCCTCGAGAAGCGCGACGAAGTGCTCCGCAACGAGGCCGCCTACCAGGAGAGGCTCGCCAATCTCGTGCGGCGGGAGATCGAGTGGCTGCGCCGCGGCCCGAAGGCGCGCACCACGAAGGCGAAGGCGCGCATTCAGACCGCCGGACGGCTGATCGGCGAGCTCGACGACAGCCGCGACCGGGCACGGGTGTCGACGGCGAAGATCGACTTCGACGCCACCGATCGGAAGACGAAGCGCCTGCTCGCGGCGAAAGGTCTCCGAAAGAGAGAGCTCTTCTCCGATCTCGACCTCCTCCTCACCCCCGGCACCCGCCTCGGCGTCCTGGGGCCGAACGGCTCGGGGAAAACCACGCTGCTTCGCATCATCGTCGGCGAGCTCGAGCCCGACGCCGGGACGATCGAGCGGGCCGAGCGGCTGCGCGTCGTCTACTTCGAGCAGAATCGGGAGAGCCTCGATCCGGCGCTCACGCTGAAACGCGCCCTGGCGCCGGAAGGGGACAGCGTCGTCTATCAGGATCGCGCCGTTCACGTGGCCTCGTGGGCGAAGCGATTCCTCTTCCGCCCGGAGCAGCTCGAGACCTCGGTCGCGAACCTTTCCGGAGGTGAGAAGGCGAGGATCGTCATGGCCCGGCTGATGCTGCAGCCTGCCGACCTGCTCGTGCTCGACGAGCCGACCAACGATCTCGACATCCCCACGCTCGAAGTGCTCGAGGAGTCGCTGCTCGAGTTCGCGGGGGCGCTGGTGCTCGTCACGCACGACCGCTACCTGCTCGACCGCGTCAGCACCCGCATCCTGGCTCTGGACGGGAAGGGGAACGCCGAATTCTTCGCCGACTACTCGCAGTGGGAAGGCCGCCGCGTCATCGCGGACCGTGAGGAGGGGAGCGAGCCTCGCTCCCCGCGATCACCGCGCGGGCCGCGCCTCGGCTATCTCGAGCAGCGCGAGTACGACAGCCTCGAGGCGGCGATCCTGGCGGCCGAGGAGCGGCTGGCCGCGGCGAGCGTCGCGGCGGAGGAGCCGGCCATCGCCGCCGACGCCGCGGCGCTGCAGTTGCGCCTCGCCGAGCTGTCGGAGGCGCAGGCCGAGGTCGACCGGCTGTACCAGCGGTGGGCCGAGTTCGACGCGAAGGCGTGAGGCGCGACCTCCGATTCCATCGCGCGGGCATTTGTACCTCATCGTGCGAAACACGATAGATGAGGCGATAGTTGCCGACGAAGAGCTCACGAAACGCGTCATCGGCAATCTCAGGAACGACGCGCCCACGGTCCGCGAACTGACGAAGACTCCGCGCTGCGTCGCGGGCTTCTCGGACGATTGCGGCCGCGTACCTCGGAGAATCTTCGGCTATGTGGGATGCGGCATCCTCAAGGTTCGCCAGCGCCTAGCCACCGGGCAAGCCGCCGTTCCGCCTCATCTTGGTCAATGAGGTCACCCCCATCGGCAGCCGCCACACCGCGTTCGATCGCCTGGCGAACGTAACTGTGGTACTGGATGTCTTCGAACGAGGCATCCTCGGGAAGCGTCTCGAGGATTTTCTGGACCTCTTTCTTCGCTCGCCCCATGCTGTCCATTCTACGCCTCTGGATCGTTCGCTGCCCCCCTAACGTTTCGCGCTGGGCCGCGGCGCGCTGGACCGTGCAGGCGCCGACGGCTCCAGCGCGCGGTTAGACGGCAACCGATCCGCGGCGATTCGGCGCCTCGATCCCGTACGGTCCTGGCCGCGATCCTGAGGCGAGACTCGGGTCACTATTTCAGAAGCCGCGGCCAGTTGACCACCACCCGAAGGGGGGCCGTACTTTCCTCCACTTCCATCGTCGCCAGGAATCGCCCATCCGCAGCAACTTCCCAGGTGCCGATTTCCGACGCGGTCTCAAACAGCAGCCGTGGCTCACCAACGGCTGTTCCCGATGCTGGTGAGAAGTCCACCATCATCACCTGCCGCTGATTCAAGAAAAACAGACGCGTTCCGTCGGCACTCCACCTCGGCGTGGTTCCGCGGCCGATCGAGATCTGGCGGCTCCGTCCAGGCCCGGGAAACGGCTTGACATAGACCTGCGGCCGGCCCGATTCGCTCGAGACGTAAGCGACCCAACCCCCATTCGGCGAGAACCGAGCTACGGCACCTTCAGCAAAAGGCGTCTTGACGAACGGGCGGGGCTTTCGCTCCCCCTCCAACGGCATGACAAAGAGATCCCCGCTGGAGCCGGGCTCCTCGAAGGTCTGATAGAGCAGGAACTTTCCATCCGGCGAGACGTCCAGCGGAAACTGCACGTCATGGCGCGCGAGCAGGAGCTCCTCTTCCCCGGAGTCGATCACTCTCGTATAGATGTCGGAAAACCGGTCCTGTCCGCGGCGTAGTACAGACGCGCCCCATCGGGACTCCAGACCGGGTTGCCTTCAAAACTCGCTTCGAATGTCAGGCGGCGACTGGTCTCACGGTCCAGACCTCGGATCCAGATGTCCGCCGTGCCGACCTTGGTGTCCATAATCCCCACCGCGAGCGATTTGCCGTCCGGTGAGATCCTCATGGGGTCGTATGAAGCCGCCGGTCCGATGGGCGAAGCCGGCTCTCCCTCCGCGGTCAGCCAGTAGAGGCGCAGCCCCGCGCCCACGCCCTGGGTGACGAGCACGCCATTGCCGGATGCGGAGAACGAAGCATGCCCCGTCGGCTTGAAGTAATAAACGTCATCGGCAACCTTGAAAGGATCTCCGGTGATCTTCAGCTTCCTGACGTCGAACGGGTAGGCCAGAAGCGTGCCGTCGCGTACAGCAAGGAGCAGTCCGGGCTCGACGTAGCGGACGACCGAGCTGATCTCTCCCAGAAACCGGGTCTCTTTCGAATCGAGTGACCCGGCATAAAGCCGGTGCGAATGATCGGCCCTCGTTGGATCGCGTGTGATGGCGATGAAGAGGAAGCGGCGGCCATCGGGCAGGAACTCCGGATGGACGTGTCCAATCTCGTGTTTGGTCTTGTCGAGCGTAGTGATCAGCTCGACGGTTCGGCTGCCCGGAGCGATGCGGCCAAGCGGTGCCTCACTGATTTCCAGCAGGATGTCCCCGTCGCGGTTCCAGTGACCACCCCCATAGGCTTCTGGCACTTCGGCGATCGGCTCGGCCGGTCCGCCTGCGGCCGGGATCTTCATCACTTTCTGCTCTCTGTGAACGGCTAAATACTTGCTGTCCGGAGACCACGCGAGGAACCAGACCGGCCACTCTGTGCCGGGGATCGGCTTAACATCCAGCCCATCGAGCGAACGTGTCCAGAGCTGCGATTTCCGGTCGGCGTTCAGAGCGCGGAACACCACCTTCGTACCGTCGGGCGAGACCCACCCTCCCCAGGCGTTCCGATAATCGCCTCCCGAGGAGGGAATCGTGAAGCTGTAGCTGGGCATCTCCACTCGCCGTGGTATGAGCCATCCCCCCAGGAGTGCGATGATCGCCGTCGCGATCAGAGCCGCGCTCCAGGTGAGCCGCTCGCGAGTCTTCCGCCGTGCCAGCACCGGCGTCGAAAGGCCCGCCTGCGAGCCCGTCGCACTGACCCATCGCAGCTCCTCGGCCACGTCGTGCGCTGACTGCCAGCGGTCCTCCGGGTCCTTCTCCAGGCACTTCTTCATGACGTGCTCGAGCGCCGGAGGAGTGAGCGGCTGGAGTTGACTCACCGGTGGCGGCTGACT
>DATLEX010000047.1:0-18308 GCA_035525045.1 Thermoanaerobaculia bacterium
AGGAGGGGATCGCCATCCGCACCGGTCACCACTGCGCGCAGCCGCTGATGCTGCGATTCAACGTGCCGGCGACCGGCCGAGCCTCCTTCGGTCTCTACAATACCCGCGAGGAGGCGGACCGTCTGGTGGAAGGTCTGCAGAAGGTGGTCGAGGTGTTCCGCTGATGTCCGATCTCCGCGAGCTGTATCAGCAGGTCATCCTCGATCACAATCGCAATCCACGCAACTACAAGGAGCTGCCCGACGCCACGCGGCGCGTGGAGGGGTTCAACCCTCTGTGTGGCGACCACTACACGATCTTTCTCAATCTCGACGGCGACGTCATCAGGGAAGTGACCTTCATCGGGAGTGGTTGCGCAATCTCGAAGGCATCAGCCTCGGTGATGAGCTCGACCGTGAAGGGAAAATCGACGGAGGAAGCGAACCGGCTCTTCGAGACGTTTCACAGTCTCGTCACCGGCGACACCGGCGCGGTGGACGCCGCGGATCTCGGCCGGCTGGCGGCGTTCTCGGGCGTCTCGGAGTTCCCTGCACGCGTGAAGTGCGCGACGCTTGCCTGGCATACACTCCGCACCGCACTCGATGGCCGGCAAGAGACCGTGACCACGGAGTGACGCAATCGTCCAAACGAACATGAGAGAAGAAGTCGTCGTCAGCCGCAATTGCGAAGCCGTCATGATCCCCAGCGGGGAGAAGGTCCTGGTCCCGCAGGGTGCCCACGCCACGATCACCCAGAGCCTCGGCGGCACCTACACCCTCATCACCGACCGCGGCCTGATGGTCCGGGTCTCCGGAAGGGAAGTCGAGGCCATCGGCAAGTCCCCGCAGGAGATCCCGCAGGAAACCGCGGCAGAGCTGACGCCGGAGAAGCTGGAGGAGCTCGTGTGGGACCAGCTCAAGACCTGCTTCGATCCCGAGATCCCCGTCAACATCGTCGATCTCGGGCTGGTCTATCTCTGCGAGCTGCAGCCTGCCGAAGACGGCCGGACGGATGTGAAGGTCAAGATGACCCTCACCGCGCCCGGGTGCGGCATGGGGCCGGTGCTGGCTGGCGACGTCAAGCACAAGGTCGAGGCCCTGCCGGGCGTCCGCCAGGCCGACATCGAGGTCGTCTTCGATCCGGTCTGGGACCGGAGCATGATGTCCGATGCCGCGAAACTCCAGCTCGGCATGATGTGGTAGTCGAGTACAATCGGGCCTTCCCACAGACCGAATCGAAGGGAGGCTCCCGATCATGCCGTACTGTGCGTACTGCGGCACGCAGGTGGCGCAGGTCTCGTTTACCCCTTGTCCCTCGTGTGGCAAGCCGACCAACGGCGCCCCGAGGGCGGCCGCCAAAAGCGGCTCGAATGCCCCGGTCGTGCTCATCTTCGTGGTGATCGGGGGTTTGGTCCTGCTGGCGATCATCGGGATCATCGCCGCCATCGCCATCCCGAACCTCCTGACGGCCATGCAGCGGTCCAAGCAGAAACGGACCATGGCCGACATCCGCTCGCTGGCCACAGCGGTCGAAGCGTATGCGACGGACCGCAACTCCTATCCCGATCCCGAAGCGCTTGAGCAGGAGCTCGTGCCGAAGTACATCGCCTCCATTCCGGCGACCGACGGGTGGACCACCCCGCTCCGCTACGAGTGCTGGAGCGACTCCGGCGAAGCTGCTTGTGACTCGTACGCCATCGGGAGCGCGGGGAAGGATGCCGTCTTCGACCGCGATTCGCTGCGCGCCTACGAGGGGGCAGGCGCGACCACGAACTTCGACGCCGACATCGTGTTCATCAACGGCGCGTTCGTGCAGTATCCCGATGCTGCCCAGACAGGAGGCTGAGCGATGCACTGCACGAACTGCGGGCAACCCCTTCCAGCGAACGCCACGGCTTGTCTGAGCTGCGGGAAGCGCGTGGTCCGGCCCGCGGCTCCCCCGGCGGTTCCGAACTACCTCGTCCCGGCGATCCTGGTGACGCTCTGCTGTTGTGTTCCGTTCGGCATCGTCGCCATCGTGTACGCTGCGCAGGTGAACTCGAAACTGGCCGCCGGCGATCTCCCCGGCGCAGTCGATGCCTCGAACAAGGCCAAAATGTGGAGCTGGATCGCATTCGGCGTCGGAGGGGCATTCGCACTCATCTATGGCGCCTTCATGGTCCTCGGTGCACTCGGCGGGGCGTGAGGCACGGCGCCCGGCCGCCCTCTATGTCCTCCTCGCGGCCCTTGCCGCGGCCGTGACGGCAGTGGTCTACGCGTTCGACCCCGCCACGGCGCGTTTCTACCCTCCGTGCGTCTTTCACGCCCTCACCGGACTGCAGTGCCCGGGGTGCGGCGGCACGCGGGCCCTTCATCAGCTCCTGCATGGGAACATCGCGGCGGCGTTCCGGCTGAACCCGATGGTGTTCGCGTTTCTCGCCGTCGCTCCGCTCGCCGCGATCCGTCCCGCGCTTCTCCTGCGGCCCTGGGCGGCCTGGCTCGCGGTGGCGGCTCTCCTCGGCTGGGGCGTTCTCCGAAACCTGCCCTGGTGAAACGAGGCGCCGGTGAGACCACCGGCGCCCCGAAATCAGCGCATCAGCGATGGTCGCTGAACCACGTCCACTCGCCGACCGGCTTCCCCTGCTGGAGCTGCTGCGCCTGCAGGTAGCCGTCGATGGCGGCGATCACGGCCACGATTCCGGAAGGGATCCCGCAGAGGAGCAGTCCGACGACCCACACCGCGATGGCGACGATGCCCTTCGTCTTCTGCCCCATGATGAGGTAGCCGACCCCGCCCGCCACCAGCAGGTTCAGGATCAGGACGAGGATCGGGTCCTTGGGAGGGGTGGAGGGATAGATCAGAGCGCCGCCACCGCCGGTCGGTGTCCCTCCTCCGGGGGGCGGAGGAGGTGGCGGTGTGTAGGAGCTGCCGGGCGTGGAGTTCGACATCTGAGAGTCTCCTTACATTCCATTCTTGGGGCGAATCACATCTTGTCGGCGAAGTCGCTGATGACCGGGACGCGATAGCGCTGCCCGTTGACGCCCTTCACGATGCAGATGATGCGCAGAACGAGGAAGGCGATCCAGACAACGCAGGACACGGTCCAGATGCCGCAACCGAGGCCCATGCCGGTCGGCATGACCCAGCTGAGGACCGTGAACAGAATCCAGAACGCGATCTCGGCGATCAGGATTGCCAGTCCGTTCTTGGCGTGCCACTGAACCTCGCGATCGTCCTTCTTCACCAGCAGCGGAATGAGCGCGAAGATCCAGAGATAGGCGAGGACGACCATCAGCGTACGATCCGACCCGCCCCCGGCCGCGCCACCCGGTGGGGGAGGCGGAGGTGGTGTGTACGCGCCACCCCCGGGCGGCGGGGGAGTCGACGGCGGAACGGTGGGCGGAGGAATCTGACTCATTCGTTCTCCTTTATGCGCGTATTGAGGGGCGGGTGGATTCTAACAGGGTGTCACCCGCTATGACTGAGGTGTGCGAGGCGTTTTTCTGCCGCTGCCAAGGGGGCGGCGGCGAGGGCTGCCGACAGCGCCACGGCTGCCGCCACGGGGAGAGCGACGGAGATCCAGGCGCGCTCGTCCGTCAGGCCGAGGAATTTCGAGAAAAAGTAGCGGACCACGGGTCGGGCCATGATGATCATCATGACGCCGACGTAGAGCAGCGAAATGGCCATGTAGGCGAAACCGCCGAGGGAGAGCCCGACCTGGAGGGGGTTTTCGGCGTTGAAGTCGGGATCCATGCCTCCCAGCCCCACCCCGAGGCAGACCAGGGTCAGCGCGATGAGGCCCGCGCCGAGGGTGGTGAACAGCCAGACGGTGAGATTCGCGCCCAGGAGGATGTTCGCGAACGCGGTCAGCAGGAGTGCCACGCTGACGAGCGGAGCGCCGTAGACGAGCACCTTGACCCGCAGCAACTGCCGATAGGAGACCGGTGCCACCTGCATCATCCAGAAGGCCTTCCCCTCGGTGGAGACCGAGGGATACGCGAATCGAAGACAGATGGCCGCGACGACGAAGCCGGCCATGCCGAGGTTGGCGTAGGCGATGAGCGTGGCCCGGGCGTCGCCGCCGAGCGGGAGCATGCGGAGGTTGTAGAGGTACATGAAGAGGAGCGCGACCATGAGAAAGACCTGCGACCACTGCGCCACGTCGCGGGTGAGCGTGCGGATCTCCTTGGCCGCCATGGCCCGGACGGGGGGCGCGGCCCGCGCCAGCGCGGCGTCGAGCCACCGCGTGAGCGGTCCCGATCCGAAGGCCACCGGGGCCATGCTCTCCCGCGCGCGAACGAAGGCCCGGAAGTAGAGCGGCGTCGCCACCGCGGCGAAGAGCAGGAGTGAAACGGCCGCCACCGCGGCGATCCTGGCCGGGAAAGGTCCGCTGATCTTTCCGGTCATCAGCTCGGCCAGCGCCGTTCCCGGATAGACGTCGATCGCCGGCAGCTCGATGGCGCGCAGCACCGCCACGACATCGTCCGTACCGACGGTCATGAAGAGGCGCTCCGGCCTGCTGACGCGGAAGGCCAGGACCGCGGCCGTCAGCACCAGGACGGCGAGCGTGGCCACGATCTGATGGACGCGCTGCACCGGGAACCACCGCACCATGAGAATGATCGCCGTGCCGGCCAGGCTCACCGGGATGGACAGCAGCAGGAGGATGTTCGCGACGACGACGGCATGGAAGGGTCCGGGGCGGGGAAAGACATGTTCGAAGGCGGCCACGAGCGGAACGAGGAAGGCCACCACCACCGCGGCGCTGTGGAGGAATGTCTTGAGGTATCGGGCCAGCACGATGCGCAGCTTCGTCCGCGGTGCGGCCTGGTAGAAGTCGAGGTCCAGATCGGTGAAGAACGAGCCGATGGCCGTCGTCAGGGCGGAGGAAAAGAGGACCACCGTGGCCACCAGGAAGACCAGGGCCAGCAGGTTCCGCAGGATGCCGAGGGCGAAGAAGGGCGTGGCCTGCTCGATCTGCTCGACGGCCACGAACAGCCGGCGGAAGAGGACGTAGTCACCCCAGAGAAAGAGAGCGAAGACCGCTCCCACCACGAGGATCCGGCCGAGCGTTCTCCCGCTGAACGGGCGGAGTCTGGCCAGCGCGATTCTCAGCGACCACATGTCATCAGGTGATCTTCCGCGCGTTGCGGAGCCACTCCATGGCCCGCTCACCCCGCGCCGCCCGCTGGCGGTGGCGCTCCAGTCCGAGCTCGACCAGCCGCTCGATGAGTCGCGAGTACTTGAGCTCGCTCGCCTCCCACAGCTTCGGGTACATCGAGATCTTGGTGAAGCCTGGAATGGTGTTGATCTCGTTGACGAAGGCCCGGTTGGTGCCGCGCTCGAGGAAGAAGTCCACGCGCGCGAAGCCGGCCGCGCCGACGGCCTTGAACGCGGCTAGGGCGAGCCTTCTGATCTCGCCGGCCTTCTCGATCGGCAGCCTGGCCGGGATGATCAGCTCGGCCCGCCCGTCGGCGTACTTGTCCTCGTAGTCGTAGAACTCGCGAGCGGCGACGATCTCGCCCGGAACCGATGCCTCCGGCTCGTCGTTGCCGAGCACCGAGACCTCGATCTCCCGCGCATCCACGCCGCGCTCGATCAGGACTTTCCTGTCGAAGCGGAAGGCCAGCTCCATCGCCGCGTCGAGATCGCGGTCGCTCTTGACCTTGCTCACCCCGATCGAGGAGCCGCTGTTCGCGGGTTTGACGAAGTACGGCAGCCGCAGGGCGTTCGTCGCAGCGCGGACGATCCGCTCGCGCTCGTGCTCCCACTCGGACTCGGTCACGTGCACGGTCTCGACGACCGGGAGCCGCGCGGCGCCGAAGGCGTGTTTCATGAAGGCCTTGTCCATCGACACGGCCGACGCCGCGACGCCGCTTCCGGCGTACGGAGCGCCGATCGTCTCGAGGTATCCCTGCAGCACGCCGTCCTCACCCCCCGTCCCGTGAATGAGCGGAAAGACCACATCGGCGTTTCCGTTTCGCCACCACGTTTCGAACGAGAAGGCGGGGTCGCCGGAGTCGCCGGCCGCATTCCCCTCCAGGATGGCGCTGCTGCGATGGGGCTCGACGAAGACGCCGTCGCGCGCCACGCAGATGGGGATGACCTCCAGCCGTTCCCGTGGAGTGGCCGCGGCGACGGACCGCGCCGACAGAATCGAGACGTCGTGCTCCGCCGAGCGGCCGCCGAAGATCAGTGCGGTCCGCGTGGTCATCGCCCCAGAGGAATGCTCCCCAGCAGGTACTTCAGGTCGTCGTCACGCCACCGCACACCCCCGCCGATCGTGAAAGCGGTGTCGTTCAGCGGATTGTCGACACCGGAGGTGATGAACAGCCGCGGGGTGTTCGGCTTCTCGCGACGGATGGTGAACTCGCCGAAGAGGCGCAGATGCGGGTTGTCGTCCCGCTTCCCCCCGAAATCGAATGCCTCCCCCGTCAGGGTGAGGCGGTCGTTGAAGCGATAGTCCGCGCCGATCCCGCCGGAGGAGTCGAACAGGCCGATGCGAAGCGAGAGGTCGTCGAGGACCCATCCAGCCTGGGCGGAGATCAGGAAGTCGCGTTCGAATCGCGTCCGCCGGACGGTGGTCGTGGAGGTATTGCCCAGCGGGTCCGTCACCGTCTCCACCGTCACCCGGTCCTCGCGGCTTCCCCGCGGATCGTCGCTGAGCTCGACGTTGTAGAAGCGGTTCTGCTCGGGATTGGGCACGAGGCGGAGCGAGATGGCGCTGCGGGAGCTGCCGCCGAGATTCTCGAATCCTTCGATGGCCTTGCTCAGCCCGGCGTAGTAGTCGGCTTTCATGCCGAGGTCGAGCTGCAGCCTGCCGATCCGTCCCAGCGTACCGCTCAGCTCCGTGACCCCCTTCTCCACCGAGCCGAGCGCGGCCACGAGGCGGTCATGGGCCTCATCGCTGGTCAGCAGCTTTCCGATCGTCCCCTCCCCGGTCCTGGCTCCGCCGGTGATGGCGTTGAGATTGTCGGCCGTGACGCGAAGATCGGCGGAGAGGGCTCGAAGGTTTTCCACCATCTTCCGGATGTCCTCGCGATTCTCGCCGACGGTGCCGCCGAGCTGGCTCGCCACGCGGTCGAGCGAGGCGGCGATCTTCGGGATCTCCACGCGAAGATCGCCGGTGATGGCCCGCATGTTCTCCATGGTGGCGTCGACGTTGACCCGGTTCACGGCGATCAGTTCCCGGACCTGAGCGGTGATCGTCCGGACGTTCTCGACGATGTCCTCCACCCGCTGCTGGCCCTCCGGACCGGAAACCACGGTCCGAAGCGACTCGGTGATGGCCTTCACGTCGCCGGCGATGGCCGACATCTGCGTGGTCACATCATCGATGGTGGCCGGCTGCGATCCGGGGAGGATGATCGGGTCGCCCCGGAGGGCCTGCCGGCGCGGGTCCCCCGAGTCGAGCTCGACGTACTTCTCGCCCAGGAGCCCCAGATTCGCCACGCGGGCGCTGGCGTTCTCGAAGAGAGGGACGTCGTCGTCGATGTCCAGCGTCACCAGCGCCTTCCCGTCCGGCCGGAGCTGGATCCGCGTAACCTTCCCTTTTCTCACCCCCGCCACGCGAATGGCCGATCTCTCATCGAGGCCGGCCACGTTGTCGAAGAGGACCTGGACGGTCCGCGTGTCCCTCCCCCGGAAGTCGATGTCCTCGATCTTCAGGGCGAAGTACCCGAGGATCGCCAGGATGACGAGCATGAAGGCGCCGACTTTGGCTGCTGATGACATCGCGTCTCCCCCGTTAACCGTGAACATCGTACCCGGTTCACGGTTGACGGTTGACGGTTAACGGTCAACGCCCCTCAACACCTCCACCCCCGCCTTCCTCAACATCTGAAAAAGCAGCGCCAGGGGCAATCCCACCACGTTGGTGTAGCTGCCGTGGATCGAGTCGATGAACATCGCCCCGATCCCCTGGACGGCGTACGCGCCGGCCTTGTCGAGCGGCTCGCCCGTCCCGACATACCAGGCGATGTCCTCCGGGGAGAGGGGGAGCATGCGGACCTCCGACTCGGCGACGCGGGTCTCGCGATAGGCGAGGGAGGCCTTCTCGATGGTCACGCCGCTGTAGACAACGTGGGTCTTTCCGGCGATGACCGACAGCATCCGCGCCGCGTCGGCTTCATGGGCGGGCTTCTCGAGGAGCTGGTCGCCGAAGAGCACGGTCGTGTCGGCGGCGATGATCCACCGGTCGGGATGCGCGGCGGCGACGGCGGCGGCCTTGTCGCGCGAGAGGCGGGCGACGTACTCCTCCGGTGCCTCTCCCGGCTGCGGCTTCTCCGGAACGTGGCTGGGCACGACTTCGAAGTCGATGCCGATCGAGGCCAGGAGCTCCCGGCGGCGCGGCGACGAGGAGGCGAGAATGAACTTCACGCTCTGGCCTTCCCCAGGGCCAGGATCACCACGAAGCGCGCCTCGGGGAGGATTCTGTAGATGATCCGAAGATCGCCGCCGCGCGCGCTCCAGAGACCGCGCAGCGGCTCGAACAGCGGCGCGCCGATGATCGGGTCCTCGTCGATCTTCACGAGCATCTGGCGGGCCACCTCCCGGTCGCGGTCATCGAGGGCCTTCCACTCGGCCTCCACCGACTCGACGATGCGCAGGCGGTCATTCCCCAAAGAGATCCTCCGGGAGAAGAAGCGCGTTCCGGCGAAGCTCGTCCTCGCCCGTGGCCAGCCGTGCGCGGAGCTGCTCGTCGCCGGCGATCTCCACCGTCTCCCGGAGGGCGAGGTACTCGTCGTGCGAGACGAGGATCGCGACGGGGCGGCCGTTGCGCTCGAACAGCGTGCGGCGGCCGGTCAGCTCACACTCGCTGACGAGCTGCCTCACCGCGGGCGGCGCGTCCAGGATCTCCAGCCGCTTCTCGTTCGGTTCCTTCTCCATTGCCGAAGAGTCCCTGCAGGTAGGCGGCGAACTCCTGGGCCAGCGCCGGATGACGCAAGGCGTAGTCGACCGTCGCCTTCAGGTACCCGAGCTTCTCACCGGCATCGTAGCGCCGGCCTTCGAAGACGTGGCCATAGAAATCGCCGCCCCGGACGAGGTGCCTCATCGCGTCGGTGAGCTGAATCTCGCCGCCTGCGCCGCGCTCGGTCTGCTCCAGCGCCGGGAACACCTCCGGTGGAAGAATGTACCGCCCGATGATGGCATATCGCGAGGGAGGGTCGCTCTTCGGCTTTTCCACCATGTCGGTGATGCGGAAGCGGCGATTCCCGACCAGCTCCCCCGCCACGATCCCGTAGCGGCTGGTCTGGTCGGGTGCCACTTCCATCAGCGCCACGACCGGCCGGCCGGTCTCCTCGAAGACCCGGCGCATCTGGCGCAGGCAGGGCTCGTCGGAAAGGATGACGTCGTCGGGCAGGAGCACGGCGAAGGGGTCGGGGCCGACGGCGTCGCGGGCGGTCAAGACGGCGTGGCCGAGCCCGAGGGCGTCCTTCTGGCGCACGGCAATGAGGTCGACCATGGAGCTGACGGACTCGACCTCGGCGAGGAAGTCGAGCTTCTGCCGCTCGCGCAGCGACTGTTCCAGGCTGGAGGAACGGTCGAAATGGTCGATGATCGAGTCCTTCCCCTGGGAGGTGACGATGATGAGCTTGTCCAGCCCGGAGTCGCGCGCTTCCTCGATCCCATACTGAAGAATGGGCTTATCGACCAGCGGCAGCATCTCCTTCGGGATGACCTTGGTGGCCGGGAAGAAGCGCGTGCCGAAGCCGGCGCACGGAAAGACGCATGTTCGGAGTCCGTTCATGCGGCGCGTAGAATACAGGCTTTGCACCAATATTGCTTCGAGGCGATGTGGTACAAGTATCCATGTGCGGGTGGGGAATGCGTAAACTCCTGATTCTTATCGTCGTTTCCTTCGTCGTCGTCCCTGCGGAGGCGCAGTGGCGGCGCGCCGGGCTTCATGGTGCGGACGTCCGGGCGCTGATTGTCGATCCCGCCGATCCCGACGTCCTTTTCCTCGGCACCAGCGGCGGCGAGGTCTACGTCTCGACGGATGGGGCGAAGAGCTGGAACAACCCCCGGGACAGCGTGCCGTTTCCCGGATATGTCGTCGACACCCTCGTGCTCGACTCTGAGGGGAAACTGTGGGCGGCGTCGTGGGGGCTTTGGGGCGGCGGCGTGATCGCCGTTTCGCCCGACCGCGGCAAGAGTTGGCAGCGCCGTGACAAGGGCCTGGAGGACGTCTCGGTCCGGGCGCTGGCGGTCTACCCGGGAGATCCCGACTTCATCCTGGCGGGCGGCCTGAGCGGCGTCTATCAAAGCGTCGACGGCGGGGCGACCTGGACCAAGCTCTCCGAGCATGTGAACGTCGAGTCGCTGGCCATCGACCCTCGCACGAAGGAACGGATCTACGTCGGCACGTGGCGGCAGGGCTGGCGCAGCGAAGACGGCGGGAGGAGCTGGAAGCACATCAACAACGGGATGGTGCTCGACACCGACATGTTCGCCATCACGTTCGATCCGGCGAATCCCGACAACATCTGGGTCTCCACCTGCGGCTGGGTGTACAACACCGAGAATCGCGGCGACAAATGGACGCGGTACCGCGACGGCTTCAAGAACCGGCGGATCCACGTCGTCGACATCGATCCGGCCGACGAGAGCGGGAAACGGATCTATGCCGGCTCCGTGGCCGGGCTGTATCGCTCCGATGACCGCGGCAGGAACTGGTACACCGTCTCGAGCGAAGACCTGGTCATCAGCTCGCTCGTGCTCCATCGGGAACGGCCGGGGCGGGTGATCATCGGCGTGGAGGGTGACGGCGTCTACGTCTCGTACGACGAGGCCGCGACCTTCACCCGGACCTCCGACGGTCTTCACAATCTGAGAATCACCAGCATCGTCGCCGACCCGGTGAAGGCCGAGCGGGTCTACGCGGCGGTCGCATTCGGTGGAGCGGCCTCCGGGATCTACCGCTCCGATGACGCCGGGCAGAACTGGACTCGCATCAGCACCACCCCTCTGCCGGAAGTCCTCTCGCTGGTGATCTCACCGGACCCGGAGAGCGAAGTCCGGTTCATGGCCGGGACCGAGAAGGGCTTCTTCTGGAGCAGTGAAGGGGCCGAGTGGGTGCAGAGCGTTCCGGCTCATTTCCCGATCCGCGTCGACAAGGTGGTTCCCTTCAACCGCAACCGCTGGTTTGCGGCGACTTCCGAAGGCGTTTTCACTACGCGGGACGGCGGCAGGGAGTGGTACCGCCTGGGCGGTTCCCAGGAGAGGGCCGTGGACATCATCGTCGGCCGGGTCGGTGAGCGCAGGGCCCTCTACGCGCTGACCAGCACCGGCATGTCCGCGTTCGACGGCGAGCAGTGGCTGACGGTGAACAACGCCCCCGCCAGGGGGCGGACGATCGGCGTCCGCAGCATCGACGGCGTGCACTACGTGTTCGTCGCCGGCGCGCACGGCGTGAGGGCCGGGCGTGTCGACGCGTTCGGGCACTGGCGGCCGGCCGAGGCGCCCGACGCCGAATATGCCTCCGTCTTTGCCGCGCCTCGGAATGCCGACAACCTGCTGTTCGTGACATCCCGGCAGCAGAGAGAGGTACTAGTGGGAACGCCGGAGGAGCGCGACTGGCTCGAGCTCACCCTGCCGATGCAGGGGACGGAGATCACCTCGATCGCCCCCGACCCCTTCGCCAACCGCTTCTACGTCGGCACGTCCGGCGGAGGCGTCTTCATTTACGAGGGCGCTATGCAGCGGTACGTCCGGCGCGACCAGCCGGCCGGCGGCGCCGCCGTGGCGGCGGGCGGCGGCGGGTAGCTCATGTCATTCCGAGCGCAGCGAGGAATCTGGGCGGGTGGGCAGCACGCTGCGTAACCCCTCCCACCCATTTCAGGGCTTGCCGTCCACCGGATTGAAATACCGCACCGCCAGGAACCCGATCCCCTTCTTCCCGTAGTCGGACTGCGGATCGTCGGAGAGCACCATCATGATGTTCGGGAGGCGGTCGTCGTAGAGCACGACGGTTCTGCTGCGCAGCGATTTCTTCGGCTGACCGTGCTCCTTCTGCAGGAGGGCCTTCTGTTCCTCGAACGCGGCGCGGATCTCCGGCAGCGCGGCGAAGAGCTCGAACCGGGCCGAATGCAGTCTGTTGCGACGGAACTCGAGGGTCATGGCCTTCTCATCGCCGTAGTCCACCACCACCTGGTCCTGGTTCCGCCCCGGTTTGACCCTCCAGCCGGAATCGACCAGCACTCCGACCGCCTCGGCGCGGCTCATGCCGATGCTCAGCCGGAAGGCCTGCGGCGACATCCACGAGGTCTTGCTCGACGAGGGGAAGGCCGTGGCGAGGACGAGCGTGAGGGCGGTGAGAAGCATCAGTGGACGTAGGTGTCGGAGGTGGCTCTGCTCTTCCGCGACTGGACGATGGAGGTCGCCAGGACGGCCCGGCGGCCGATCTCGTCCCACTGCTGCGTCCGCACCAGCTCCGGCACGGCCAGCGTGGCCCCAAGGTTCACCGCCACGCAGCCGGCGTCGAGGTAGGACTCGATGGTGTCGAGGGGAACGACGCCGCCGGCGAGCATCGGGATCTCCCGGATAGGGCCGCGGATGGTGCGGATGTAGTCGGGCCCGCCGAGGGTGTTTGCGGGATAGATCTTCACGATGTCGCAGCCCGCTTCCCAGGCGTGGATGATCTCCGTTGGCGTGGCCGCTCCGGCGATGGAGAGAAGGTCGTTCTCCACCGCGTACTCGATGACCTGGACGTTGGTGTGGGGGGAGACGATCGCTTGCGCGCCCGCCCGGCGGGCCTGCGCGGCGTCGTTCGAGCTGCGAACCGTGCCCGCAGCCACGATCACGTCCCGCTGCGCGTATTTCTGGCCGATGGTGGCCATCAGCTCGAACGCGTCGGGCGTGGTCAGGGTGATCTCGATGATCCGGATTCCGTGTCGGGCGAAGGCGTCGGCCACTTCCCGGGCGGCCTCGGCACTGTCCTCCCGCACCACGCCCACGATCTGGTCGGCGTGCACGCGCTCCAGGAGCTCTTTGCGCGACATCGGCGAGGCCTAAGATAGCACTTCGGAGCCGCGGTGCTAAGCTGTCCCAGGTCCGACGGAGGCAGTATGGTTCTGGTCAACAAGGCCATCAACGAGGTCACGGTCAAACTCGTCTACTACGGCCCCGGCCTGTGCGGGAAAACGACGAACCTCGAGAAGGTCTACGGCAATCCCAAGCTCGAGAACAAGGGCAAGATGATCTCCATGGCCACCGAGACGGACCGCACCCTCTTCTTCGACTTCATGCCCATGGAGCTCGGTACCATCGGGGGGCAGAAGGTCCGCGTCCAGCTCTATACCGTGCCGGGGCAGGTCTTCTACGATGCCACCAGAAAGCTCGTCCTGCGCGGCGCCGACGGCGTGGTCTTCGTGGCCGACTCGCAGAACTCCATGCGGGAGTCGAACCTCCAGAGCCTGGAGAATCTCAAGACCAACCTCCGCCTGAACCGCATCGACCCGGAAAAAGTCGCCCTCGTCTTCCAGTACAACAAGCGCGACCTCCCCGACATCGACTCCGTCGATGACATGACCGGTTATCTCCAGCCCGGCTCCGCGCCGGTGGTGGAGGCGTCCGCGATCCAGGGCCTCGGCGTGACCGCGACGCTGCGAGGGGCCATCTCCCGCATCCTCGACAACCTCAAGAACCAGGTCGACATCACCCTGGCGGACGGAGCACCGCTGGCCGCTCCCGACATGAAAGCGCGCTCCGGCGCCACGGCCGCTTCCGCGGGCGCCCCCAAGCTGAGCATGAAGACCGAGGCCGCCGGCCGTCCGGTTCCGCCCGCGGCGGAAGAAGCGGAAGAAGACCCCTTCGGCAGCGTAGCGGTCGCCGACGAGTCCTCGTCCGGCCGGACCGAGGTCGAGGCCATGCTCGCCACCACGCGCGAGGTGATCGACTCGCTCGAAGCTGCGCTGGAGAAGGCCCGGGGCCAGGAGCGCCTCCTCCGCGACAAGCTGGCCCGTCTGTGACCTGGTACAAGGAGTGGTTCGGTGAGGAGTATCTCGAGCTCTACTCCCACCGCGACGAGAACGAGGCCCGACAACAGGTCGCGTTTTTCAAGGAAAGGTTTGGAGACGTCGGCGGCCCGGTGCTCGATCTGGCCTGCGGAATGGGCCGCCATCTCCAGGAGCTTCAGGCCGCGGGATATCACGCCGCCGGCTGCGATCTCTCCTACATCCTGCTGCGGGCCGGGATCAGCCAGTACGGCGCCCTTCCGGTGGCGCGCGCGGACATGCGCGGCCTCCCGTTCTGCAGCGCGAGCTTTGCCGCGCTGGTCAGCTTCTTTACCAGCTTCGGCTACTTCGCCACGGAGGGAGAGAATCGCGCCGTGGTGCTGGAGATGGCGCGCGTGCTCGAGCCGCGGGCCGTGTTTCTCTTCGATTACCTCAACGTCCACCGCGAGCTGGAGAAGCTCGTGCAGCGCGAGAGCCGGCACACGCCCCTCGGAACCGTGGAGATCGAGCGCTGGTTCGATCCCTCCGACCGATCCTTCAACAAACGGATGACAATCGGTCAGAAACGCTATCTGGAGCGCGTTCGCGGGTACGATCTCGACGAGATCTCCGTGATGTTCTCTTCCGCCGGCCTCCTGATCGACTCCGCCTTCGGCGACTTCGACGGCGCGCCGTTCGAGCGCTCTTCCCCGCGGCTGATCATCGCCGGGAGGAAAGGGCCTTGAGCGAGCCGGGGTGTCTCCGCCTTCCGCTGGCCCATTACCCCGGCTTCAGCCCGTTCGTGCTCGACTGGCTGGCCGGCGAGCCGCGGGCCACCCGATTCCTCAGCCGCCCGAGCGCCGGTATCGTCCCGGGCGCCACGGACCGGGAGCCCCGAGGGGCAGCGCTCGCCTCCGCTCTCGACGTCTCCAACCGCCGCTGGGGCATCTTCGCCGGGGAGCAGCTCCAGCGCTGGGCCGCCGGGGAGAGCGTGACGCTCGTGGCGGGGCAGCAGACTGGTTTCGCGGGAGGGCCGCTCTACACGCTGGCCAAGCTCGCCACGCTGGTGAAGATCAAGCGCGGGCTGGAGTCGTCCGGCGTCCCCGCCACCGTCTTCTTCTGGCTGGCCACCGAGGATCACGACTTCGACGAGGTGGCGCAGCTCTCGCTGCCGGTCAGCACGATCGAAGGCGACGGGGTGAACCGGCAGCTCGACCTTCTCACCATCCGCGCCACGCGCGCCTACGAGTCGAAGCGCGTGGTGGGGCCGATGCCGGTCCCGGAGGCGCTGATCACGGAGCTGCTGGCCCTGTACGATCTGCCGCGGCCGGCGTGGCTGCGCGAGGGCATCACCTTCGGCGACTCCTTCGCCGAGCTGATCGCCGCGGTCTTCGGATCGGAGGTCGTGCTCGCCGACGCGCTGCTCCCCGAGCTCCGGCGGGCCGGCGCCGATCTTCTGGGGCGGATCAACGGCCGGTGGAGCGCGGTGCAGGACGCGCTGCGGGCGCGGGCCGGCGAGCTCCGCGCCGCCGGCTACGAGCCGCAGGTGCTCCCGCGCGACGATGGGGATTACACCCTGCTCTTCGAGATCGACGGGCGCGGCGATCGGCGCATCGTCGAGTCGCCCCGGGCCATCGATCCGGAGCGCGCCTCGACCTCGGCGCTGACCCGTCCCCTCCTGCAGGACTTCGTCCTGCGCCCCGACGTCTTCGTCGGCGGACCGTCGGAGGTGGCCTATTACGCGCAGATCGCTCCGCTCCACGGCCTCCTCCAGGTCGGAATGCCGCGGGTGGCGCTGCGGGGCCATGTGCTCCTGGCGCCGAAACGCGTGCTGCGCTTCGTCGGTCGCCTCGGGATCGAACCGGAGGAGTTGTTCACCTCGGCGGACGAGATCCTCGCGGCTCGTGAGCCGGCCGCCGTCGGGGAAGTGCGCCGGCTCGCCGCCGAGGCGGAGCGCGACCTGATGGACAAGATCGAGCGCATCGGGCAGTTGGCCCTTCCCGCCGAGCACTCCCTCGCCCGCGCCATCACCCGCTCCGTTGGACACATCGAATACCACTTCGCCAAGCTGGCCGGTCGGGCCATCAAGGCCATCGCCCGCAAGGACCGCGAGCGGTGGTCCGCGGCGCGCGAGCTCCTGGCCACCCTCTGCCCCGACGGCAAGGTCCAGGACCGCGTCATGGCCTGGTTCCCCTTCTGGCATCTGCACGGCCGGTACCTCGTCGACCGCCTCGTCGACGAGATCGATCCCGACGCCGGCTCCTTCAAGGTGATCCCGCTATGACGGAAGTCGATCTTCTCTTCTTCGGCGCGCATGCCGACGACGTGGAGCTGGCAGCCGGCGGCACGATCGCCCGCGCCGTGCGCGATGGACTGCGGGCCGGCATCGTCGATCTGACCCGCGGCGAGATGGGCACGCGCGGCACCCCGGCCGTCCGCAAGCGGGAGGCCAGGGCGGCCGCCCGGATCCTCGGCGCCTCTTTCCGCGAGCAGCTCGATTTCGGCGACGGCAACCTCCGCACCGGCCGCGACGAGGAGCTGGAGATCATCCGCATCATCCGCCGTTCCCGGCCGAGACTCCTCTTCGCCCCCTACCCGGAGGACCGCCACCCCGACCACACCCGCACCGGGCGCCTGGTCACCGACGCCTGGTTCTACGCCGGCCTGCGCCAGCTCCGGACCGACCGGCCCGCCTACCGGCCGCAGGCGGTGGTCTACTACCTTCAGAATTACCTCTTCGGCCCCTCGTTCGTCGTCGATACGACGGCGGCGTGGAAGACGAAGATGCGGGCCCTCGCCGCGTACAAGTCACAGTTTCATGACCCGAAATCGAAGGAACCGCGAACGTTCATCTCCGATCCGCGGTTTCTGGAGATGATCGAGGCCCGCGGCAGGCACTTCGGCGCCCTCATCGGCACCGCCTACGGAGAGGCGTTCGTGACCAGGCAGCCGCCGCGCGTCGACGATCTGATCGCCGCGTACGGCGGGCGGGAGGTTTAGACTCCTCACTCGTGGCTCATCTGCGAATCGGGATCACCTGCTATCCAACCTTCGGCGGCTCCGGGGTCGTGGCCACGGAGCTGGGCATGGCCATGGCCAGAGGTGGGGACGACGTTCACTTCATCAGCTACGCGCTGCCGTCGCGGCTGAACATCATGCACGAGCGCGTCCGCTTCCACGAGGTCACGGTCACGCCCTACCCGCTCTTCGATCCGTATCCTCCTTACACCCTGGCCCTGGCCACGAAGATGGCCGAGGTGGTGGCGTACGAGAAGCTCGACATCCTGCACGTGCACTACGCCATCCCGCACGCGATCAGCGCTTACCTGGCCAAGCAGGTCCTGCGCAGCGAGCACCTCAAGGTGATCACCACGCTGCACGGCACGGACATCACGCTGGTGGGACGGGACGAGAGTTACCTGCCGATCACGAAGTTCGGCATCGAGGTCTCCGACGGGGTGACGGCGGTGTCGCGCTGGCTGAAGGAGGAGACGGCCACGCACTTCTCGACCGACAAGCCGATCGAGGTGATCCCGAACTTCGTCGACCCCGGTCGCTTCCGGCCGCAGGAGAGCGAGTTCTGCCACGCCTTCGCCGGGGCGGGAGAGAAACTGTTGTGCCACGTCTCGAACTTCCGCCCCGTGAAGCGGATCATGGACGTGATCGAGGTGTTCGAGAAGGTGACCCGGATCGTCCCCAGCCGGCTGCTGATGGTCGGCGACGGCCCCGACCGCTCGCGCGCCGAGGCCTACTGCCGCGACCGCAGGCTTCGCGATCGCGTGCTCTTTCTCGGCAACGTGCCGAACATCGAGGAGATCGTCGGCTCCAGCCACCTCTTCCTCCTGCCGTCGGAGTCGGAGTCGTTCGGCATGGCCGCGCTCGAGGCGATGGCCTCGGAAGTGCCGGTCATCGCCACCCGCACCGGCGGGCTGCCGGAAGTGGTCGACGACGGCGAGACCGGGTTCCTCCTGCCGGTGGGCGACGTCGACCGCATGGCCGCGCGCGCGGTCGAGCTCCTCTCCGACGAGCCGCGGCGGCGGGAAATGGGACGGCGGGCCCGCGAAGCGGCCATCGAGCGCTTCGACGTGGCCCGCATCGTCCCGCAGTATCGGCAGCTCTACGAGCGCGTCCTCGCCGGCGCCGGCGCGCCAGCGTTCTGAGCGTCGTCATCCGGAGATGCCGGGAAGCAGCCCGGCCGCGGGGCCGAAGCCTGGCCGCGTCACCGCTGTCCGAAGCGCCGTTCTTCGGCGCGCTCGCCGACTCGACCGTTCAACCAATTTCTCAACGACAAAGTTTTGCGAGCCGAAAAGACGGGCACGGGCGCGGGCTCGGGCGCGGGCACGGGATCGGGTCGCGATGTGTTGTGAGTCATGCGGCGGTTCCTTGGGTGAAGGGATCATGATCATGTTCCTCATG
>DATLEX010000068.1:0-7312 GCA_035525045.1 Thermoanaerobaculia bacterium
GGGCGCCCGTTCACGCCGTGGCCACGCGATCCCTTTCTGGCGGCCCGGGCCGGCGACGGCGCGGTCGTGTTCGTGAACCGTCCCAACGCGCAGCCGAAACGGGAGGAAGACGCCCACTTCGTACGGGCCATCGTGAGCGCCATCCCCGATTCGCTCGACCGGGAGTGGAAGAAAGCGCGATGGACCGTCGCACCGGTCCCGTTTCACAACGGCCATGTCCTGCTCATGCCAGACGCGGCCTGGATCAGCATCCACACCGTCGAGATCCGGGCGCTGGAGATTCTCGGCCTGGATCGCGTGCCGGTGGAGACGTTTCACGATGCCGAGGGGATCAAGCGCTACGTCGCCGCCGTGAACACGGCGGCGAGGGAGCTCGAGGCCCTCTACCGCAGACCGGTTCGGTTCGTCCATCCTCTGCCGGACGCGGAGCCGCTCGCCGGCCAGATCGCTCTGATGCAGATCCTCGGCGGCGGAGCGGGGTTCGACCTCGATTCGCTGCTGACCCTCCTGCCGCGCCGCGACGGCTCGCTCGCCGCGCTGGTGGGGGATCTGAGGCTCGGAAGCAGGCTCGCCCGCGAGGCGGCGGCGACAGAGTGGCAGCCGGTGCATCGGGCCTACGGCTTCGCCGGCGAGGCGGCCACGCTGGGAAGGCGGATCGCCGAGGCGCAGGACATGCCGCGCACGGCCGGGCTGCAGCTCTTTCTCGACCTGGTGGCTGCCCACCTCGATGCCGGACGCCTCCCGCTGCTGAACGTTCCGCTGTCACTCCTCGATGACCGCTCCGCGCTCGGCGGCACGGAGTTCCTCCTGACCTGGAACAACGTGGTGCTGGAGCAGCGGCGCGCCGAGGGCTTCGCCTCGCTGTTCGCTCCCGGCGACGCTTTTGCCCGGCGGGCCTTCGCCGATGCCGGCTACCGCCTGGAGCTCTTTCCGCCGCTGATCCGCAGCATCGTGCTCAACGGCGGCTACCGCTGCGCGTCGAACCACGTGCGGTGAATCAGAAGCGGGCCCGCAGGCCGAGGCCAAGGTAGGGATCGAACGCTTTGCTCCGAGGCGAACGTTCAAAGTGCCCTCGCCCCGCGAAGCGGGGAGAGGGTGGCGCGAAGCGCCGGGTGAGGGGCCTTGTCGCAAGAGGGCCCCTCATCCGCCGCTTCGCGGCACCTTCTCCCCGCGAAGCGGGGAGAAGGAACGTTAACGCCGCTCGATCTGCAGTGGAAGACTCACTCGGGAGGGCTCCTGATCAGGGCCGTTCACGGCGATTTTCAGCGTGTAGTGGCCGGGAGTGAGTCCGGTGGGTGTGAAGGCGAGCAGCAGCTTCATCGCGCCGTCGCCGTCGGGCGAGGTTCGTCCGAGCACCTCCAGATCGGGACTCTGCTGGCTCCCGTCGGACGCCTCCAGACGCGCCACCAGTTCCATCTCCTCGGCAGGAATGTTGTAGGTGAACAGACCCAGACGGTAAGTCTGGCCCAGGGCCATGACCGGTCGCACGCTGGGGATGAAGCTCTCCTCGGCGAGGGTGAACGGATAGGGGATGTCGCCGCCGGCCTTCGACACGCCGCGCAGCAGGATCCAGCGATCGGGCTCCTCGAACACCAGCGGCGGGAGCACCGACGGCTCGGCGTGGTCGCGCACGTGAATGCGCGTTCGCGTGAACCCGTTGTTCCCCGATTCCAGTACCCGCACCAGCGTCTTGATCGTGTACGCGCCCGGCGGGAGGCTGAGGATGCCGTAGTACTTCAGGCCGCTGTTCTGTAACGTGCCTCGCACCTTGGCCAGATCGAGCGAGAAGATCTGAAAGAGGTAGTCCTTGACGGCGTTGTTCTCGTCGAAGGCGTAGATGAACAGCTCGCCGTTGGCGATCTCGCCCGGCACCCGGTCGAGAAGGTCGCTTCCCGAGATCTCCACGATGACCGGCACCTCGGCATTCCCCTCCTTCCGGGAGAAGGGCGTGGCCAGCACGCTGGTCTCGATATCCTCGAACGGGATGTCGTTCATCAGGATGTCGGTGGCGCTGAGCATCTGTTCGACGGCGGCGACCTGGAGTCTGGGCTCGTAGTATCCGGCCCGGTGCGCCACGCGCAGCCCGCTGTAGCCGACCACGCGCACTTTCACCTTCAGGTCGTGGAACTTTCCGGGATTCCCGGAGGGGCGGGTTTGGAACCCGAGGATGTAGACGACCTCCTGCTGCTTGAGCATCCGGGCGAAGGCCTCGGCGAGGTCGTTGCTGTTCTTGAAGACCTCACCTCCCGTCGGTTGGCTGATCAGGAAGAGCGACTCGTTGGAACCCTGCTGCGAGCCGGCGCGCGTATCGTTCGGAGCGCGGACGCCGCGGATGTCGATGGCGTGGAGGACAACGTCGGAGGCACGGAACAGCTTGGCCATTTCATCGAGGTCGCGAAGGACCCTGATGTTGCCGAAGCGCTGGTCGCTGTCGACCCGCCACACCTCGCCGCGCATGAGGGCGTCCTGCTCGACGGTCATCTCGTCGAGATTCCACTGCTCGCGCCCCTGAACGAGCCGTCCGTCGAAACCCTCGGAGAGGAGGAGCACCTGCTTTCGCCCCCGCACCGTGTTCAGAAGACGCGCCAGTTGTCCGAAGCTGTGCAACTGCCGCTCGATCCGATTGCGGCGGATGCTGTCCTCGTTGGCCTCGATCTGCTGCCGGGCGTGCGCCGCGAGCGCCCGCATCTCCTCCTCGCCGAACGTATCCGACGGGGCGGACGGGCCGTGCATCATCCCCACGTCGGCCATTCCACTGAGCAGCAGCGGATCGACGGTCTGGTAGAAGCGGGTGAATCCGAGCGAGCGGATGGCGCCGAACAGGTGGTCACGATCGGTGGTGAACGAGGTGATGATGCTGAATCCCTTCTCGACCGAGTAGGTGGCGATCGCGGCGAGGTCGTGGGAGGGGAGCGACTCGACGAATTCACGGGCCGCTTCCCGGGCCCGGAGGATCGTCCGCGGGCTGGAATGCGTCAGGTCGAACAGCACCATGAAATTCCGCCGCGCCGCCGCCAGAGAGAGCTGCGGCTCGCTCACCGAGATCTGGGCCAGGTCGATCTCGTCGAAGTGCGTGATCCTCTTCCGCTGCCCGTCGTCGAAGACCTCGAAGTTCTCCGGCTTGAGTCCGCGCACCGGGTTTCCGGACCGGTCGAAGACGTTCACCGGGATCTCCACCAGGTTCACCTGGACGGTCTCTCCCGAGGCGGGGGCCTCCTGGGCGTGCAATAGAGACCCGCCCAGCAACAGTGAGAACGAAACAGCGGCAATGGTTCCGGACAGATTCATCATCGACCTCTCGATCCGGGATTCAGGGTACTCCGACCACGAAGGGCATGGCAGCCTCGACCGCGCTCATGTCCTTCGGCAGCATGGTGACTTGCAGCCGGTAACGCCCTGTGGGCAGCGCCCCGGGAGAAAAATCGAACAGGTACTTCACCGCCCCATCCGCGTCCGGCGAGGTCCTGCCGGCCAGGCCCACCTCCGCCGGATGATTCACCTCCGAGTCGCTCACCACTGCCACCTTGAACTGCAACTCCTCGGGCGGCACGTGGTAGGTGAAGAGAGCCACTTTATACGACGATCCACCGGAGACGGCGGGCTCGATCTCGGGAACGAAGCTCTGGTCGCCGATGAGGAACGGATACTCCGCTTCCGCTCCCGGCCGGGCCGCCGCGCGCAACATCAGCCACTCGTCGTTCTCCGAGATCAGCATCGGTTCGCCGGCGGTCGGCCCATCGAATCGAGGCACCTCCACGGACACCTTTCGAAAACCGCCCCGGTTCGACTCCGCCACGCGCACCAGGGCCTTGATCTCGTATTTTCCAGGCTCGAGCATCAAGGTGCCGTAGTAACGGAGGCCGCTGTCGCGGATGGTCTTCCCGATCCGGTCGAGGTCGAGCGGCAGGGTCTGGTGGAGGAAATCGCGAACCTTCTGTTCCTGGTCGAAGGCGTAGATGAAGATCTCGCTGGTGGCCCTCGAACCGGTGACCCCTTCGAGGAGGCGCCGTCCCGGGATCTCCAGCAGGACGGGCACCCTCTTCTTCTCGCCGCCCGGGAAGGGGCTGGCGGCGAGGGACAGGCCGATCTCGCCGACCGGGATGTCATTGACCAGGATCGAGGCGATCGAGAGCGTCCTCTCCATGGCGGAGAGGGAGGCGGACGGCTCGTAGTAGCCGGCGCGGTGGGTGACCCGGGCACCACGAATGCCGGTGGTCCTCACCTTCAGATCGTGGAACTGGCCGGGCCGTCCCGCGGGCGGCGCGCGGAAGCCGAGGACGTAGATCACTTCCTGCTGTTCGAGCATGCCGCGGAGCGTGCTGCCGAGATCGTTGGCATTCTTGAACACCTTCCCGCCCGTCGGATTGCTCAGCAGAAAGAGACCCTCGTTCGAAGAGCGGCGGAAGCCCTCGCGGGCATCGACCTCGCCGCGGAGCCCCTGGATGTCGATGGCGTGAAGGACGACGTCGGCTCGCCGGAAGATCTCGGCCATGTCGTTCATCTCCCGCATGGAGGTACTGCTGCCGTAGCGCTGGTCCGTGTTGATCCTCCACACCTCACCGGAGTAGGCGGCCTCCGCCTCGGCGCGTGCGTCGGTGCTGCCGACCTCTTCCCGTCCGTGGACGACGCGGGCATCGAATCCCTCGGAAAAGAGGATGACCTGCTTCTGCCCCTTGAGCGCATCGAGCACTTTGGCGATCGTCCCGAAGTGCTCGAGCTGCACCTTCAGCCGGGCGCGCCTGTATTCGGCGGTGGCCTGCTGATCGGCGCGCTGCACCGCGTCGACGAGCTCCTCGAACGCGTTCTCCACTCCCGCTCTCCCCTCCGACGCATCGCCGCTGGAGGGGGACGCGGCCGAGCCGGGAGCCACCGTCGCGGAGATGAACAGCGGGTCGGCGATCCTGAAGAACTTCGGGTGGCCGAGGGTGACGATGGCATCCTTGAGCAGCGCGCGGTCGCCGGTGAAGGAGGTCAGGAGGCGCACTCCCTGCTCGACGGTGAACGTGGCCACGGCCGCGAGATCGCGTTCGCTCATCTCCACCTGCACGAAATCCTCGGCGGCCTTGCGCGCCTTGCCGATGTTCCCGGGTGACGAGTTGCTCAGATCGAACAGCAGCAGGAAATTGCGCCGGGCTGCCGGATGGAGGGGCTCGTCCGGGACCACTCGCGCCAGGTCGATCACTTCGAAGTGCTCGATCGCGACCGGCTTCCCGTTGTCGAGGAGCTGGAAGTTCTCCGCCGTCAGCCCGCGGAGCGCCTTCCCGGAGGAATCGGTGACCGTGACCGGCACCTCCACCACCACGACCTGGATCGCTTCTTCGACCGCCCCGAATGCGACTGCCGGCACGATGACCGCCACCACGAGGGCGACAAAGCTGGCTCCGATTCTCATCACGCGCTCCTCCTTCGGGAGAGTTACCCCCGAGATTGTCCCGCTGCTAGCTGTCTAAGCTGGCGATCATTCGGAAAACTCCGCAGGCCTCTCAGCGCCCAGTAGCGCGACCCACCGTCGTCGCCGAGCACCTGGAGGGCATGGCTGACTGCAATATAAGACGGAGGCGTCGGCGAGGCCTCGATCAGTTCGTAGATCAGCCGCGTGGCCTCCTCCATCCTCCCCTCGGCGACCAGCAGGAGCATCAGGTTCTTGTAGCTCTGCGGCTCCTCCGGGAAGAGGGCGATCTCGCGCCGGAACTCTCTCTCCGCCTCCTCCCCCAGGCCCAGCCTGGCCATGACGTCGCCCCGCAGGAAATGGAGCCCCGGCACCTGCTGGCGCTCCTTCCTGGCCTTCAGGGCGTCGTCGAGCAGTGCCAGGGCGGCCTCGAACTGCTCCTGTTTCTTCCTGATCTCGGCCAGGGTCATGAGGGGGTAGACCTTCTCGCGATCCTTGTCGAGGGCGAGCCGCGCCTCGCGCTCGGCCTTTTCCATCTCCCCCCGATTCATCCATACCTTGGCCAGGACCTCGTGCGCCTTTTCGGGCTGCGAACCGCGGAAGAGCTCGGCGTGCTCGGCCGCCTCGTCGAGCCTTCCCGCCTCGAGGCAGAGGTTCGCCACTTCGATGGTCAGGTGCGGCATGAAGGGGGTGAGCCGGACCGCCTCCTTCGCGGCCTCGATGGCCTCGTCGAGACGCCCCAGCCGGCGCAGCACCTTCGCCTTGAGGCTCCAGAGATCGACGATCCGGCCGCTTTCCTCGAGATTCCGGTCGATCAGCTCCAGCGACTCGAGCAGCCTTCCCTCGCGGAACCTGGCGAAGGCCCTCATGATGCTGCGGAAGCTGTCGAGCTTGTCCTTCGGATCGGCGAGCTTCTCGCCCGGCTCGATCGGCACCGTGGAACCGAGGTATCCGAGAGCGGCGAGCTTGGCCGCCTCCTCCGGGTCGATGGCCGCCGGAGCCGACGCTTCCTGCAGATACGGCTCGAGCTCCCGCCGCAGGGCGAAGTACGCCCGCCGGTCGGACTCCACGATGTTCTCCTTCTCCAGCGGGTCGAGATCGACCCGATACACCTCCGGCGTAGGAGCGTGAATGTAGTGATGCGTCCCGTCGACGAGGGAGTGGAGATCGCTCCAGCCGAAATGGAGGCGCGGGTACTGCGTCTCGCTGTAGATCCTTCGAGGACTCGGGGGCGGCTTCGCCACGAACGCGGTCACCGGCGAGCCCTGCATCTTCGACCCATCGAGCTCCCCCACGGTCAGCGAGAGCACGGTCGGCATGACGTCGATCAACTGCACGGCCGTCGAGACGCTGCTGCCCGCGTGCTTCGCTCCCGGCAGCTTCATGATCCACGGGACCTGGATCGCTTCCCGGTAGATGAAGAGGCCGTGCTCCTGCTCTCCAGGGTCCCCCAGCCCCTCGCCGTGATCCGACAGGAAGATGATCAGCGACCGATCGTAGAGGCCGTTCGCCTTCAGCGTCGCGAGAAAGCGCCCCACCAGCTCGTCGGTCCAGGCGATCTCCCCGTCGTAGGGATCGTCGTAACGACTCTTGTACGGCTCGGGCGGCGAGTAGGGGGTATGCGGCTCGTAGAGGTGGAGAAAAAAGAAGAACGGTCCTTTCTGCCGCGACACCCAGTTCCTGGCCGACTCCACGGTCTTCTCGCCGCTGCGCTGAATCAGGCCGAGCGACTGCGCCTTCCCCAGCCAGTCGGTCTCGTCATCGTAGAACTCGAAGCCGCGGGCGATGCCGCTCTCCTGCCGGAGGACGTACGAGGAGACGGCCGCTCCGGTGGCGTAGCCGGCGTTGCGGAGGATCTCGGGGAGGGTGGGGATGGCGGGGTCGAGCTGGTAGCCGAGGTTGTCGCGGATGCCGTGCTCCGGC
>DATLEX010000081.1:0-4027 GCA_035525045.1 Thermoanaerobaculia bacterium
CGCGGCCCGCATCTATCTGACCGGCGGCTCGAGCGCGGTGCTGCTGGAGTGGCGGGCCTCGACGATCGATATCGATCTCGAGATCCGTCCCGAATCGGAGGAGATTCTCCGCAGCATTCCGCAGCTGAAGGAAGAGCTGGAAATCAACGTCGAGCTGGCATCGCCCGCTCACTTCATTCCGGAGCTCCCGGGATGGGAGGAGCGCAGCCGCTTCATCCTGCGTGAGGGGAGGATCGACTATTTCCACTACGACTTCTACGCGCAGGCGTTGTCGAAGATCGAACGGTCACACGCGCGCGATGTCGAAGACGTTCGCGCAATGCGAGAGCGTGGACTCATCGATCCGGCCACGCTCATGGAACTGTACGCCGCCATCGAGCCGCAGTTGTTCCGCTATCCCGCCGTGGACCCGCGAAGTTTTCGTGCCGCCGTGGAAACGTTCGGACCAGGTACCGGCTAGCTAGTTGCGAAGGGTCGTGGTGACGTAGTGCCGGGGCGGCGGCTC
The DNA here is from genome assembly GCA_035525045.1 of Thermoanaerobaculia bacterium. Lineage (GTDB taxonomy): Bacteria > Acidobacteriota > Thermoanaerobaculia > Gp7-AA8 > Gp7-AA8 > DATLEX01. The sequence continues at coordinate 506 of DATLEX010000081.1, forward strand.
GGATTACGAGCTGATCCTGCAGGGACTCTCGGATCTGCAGTCAGGTCGTCGTCGTACGTCGACCTCGTGCCCGGCAACGTCGCTGTCTCTGTGCCCTCCTGTGTCTCTGTGGTGAACAGCCGCTACGCGGCGAAGCTCTACAGGTCCACCGGTCCGAGCGTCTCGTCGAGCCACTTCTGCATGGTCGGGATCAGGACGGCCGAGGGGGCGATGTGGCCTCCTTCGAACAACTCGACGCGCTTCGGCTCGGGGAGGAGATCGAAAAGCGCGCGGCCGTCCGTCTCCCAAGGCGCCGACTCGTCGTAGCGACCATGGAACATGAACTTGTGGCCTCCCACTCGCGGCGCGAAGTTGATCCGATTCGCGGCAGCGGTCACTCCCTTCTCGCGCTCTCGCAGCGAGCTTCCGATCAGCATCACCGAGCGATAGCGGTCCTCAAGCGCCGCCAGCAGAACTCCCTCCGCCGTGCCGGCGCTGATCGCGAAGAACGCCGTTCTGGAGGCGTCGATGTCAGGCCGCGTCTCGAGGTAGTCGAGGCCGCGGCGCATCTCCGTCACCTGCGTCACCATGTAGTCGGCGTATTGCGGCGAGAGTGGATCGGGCGGCACCCTCACCCGAGGACGTCCCTGGTATCCCTCCCTGACAACAGCGAAGACCGCGCGCCCGGACCGGATCGTCGCACTCAGCCAGATCTCGATCCCATCATCCAGCCGCCGCCATCCCCTCGTCACATCGCCGCCAGGGCTGAACTGGACGACCTGGTACGGCGGCTCATATCCCTTCGGCAGGTAGAGGTAAGCCGGCACGGTCTCGCCGGCGGAGCGGTACTCGATGCGCTCAATCGTCCACGCCGGCTCGTCGGTTCTCTCGACGACGCGCGCGTCGAGCGGCTCCTGCTCATAGTCGTAGCGGCGCCGAATCTCCGCAAATTCTTCATCGCTCACCGGCTGAAACTCCGGAATCCTCTGCGAGACCGGCAGAGGAAATCCGCCCTGATCGGTGCCGCCGCTGCCGCTCTCCCTGACACAGCGAAAGCCGAGCGACGGACTGGAGTAGAAAGGAGGAAATGCGCCGGTGGCGCCGAATGCGTAAACCGGATCGCTCCAGGCGCCGCCGCGGACCACGAAACCCGGCTCTTTCGGATTCCGGCACCACTCGGCGACATTGCCCGCCATGTGATGCGCCCCCCACGGACTGATGCCGAACGGCATGCTGTCGACGGGAACGGTTCCCTCACCCTGGAAGTTCACGCGGTGCGTCACATCGTCTCCCTGCGTGACCAGCCCCCACGGGAACGCGGTGGCGATCGCACTATCCGCGGGATCGCGCGCCGCTCTCTCCCACTGATAAATCGTCGGCAACGTCTTCCCCTTCCATTCGGCGAACGCCGCCGCTTCGTACCAGGTGACGTTCGTGACCGGATGGTCTTCCAGCCCCGGCGGAGGAGCGCCGCGCACCCAGTGGCGCGGCCCCGGAAGGCCGGTCGTGTCCCGGAAGCGGCTCATGGCCGAGGCGAAGGAGAGCGGCTTTCCGCTCTCCACGAACGGATGCTTCCAAAGCGCCGCTCTCCGATAGCCCCCCGCACGAATGAACTCTTCGAAGTCGCGATTCGACACTTCGTTCCGGTCGATCAGAAAATCCTCGAGATCAACGGCACGATCACTCGGCCTCGACCAGCCGGTGAGGCGGTACTCGCCGCCCTCGACAGGGACCATGCCCGGCTCGATTTCCCCGTTTCGGAACAGCCGGACTTCGAGCCGCGCCGGCTGCACGTCGAGCGGCTCGCCCTGAAGCATGAGCGGATTCGTCGTCAAAGGGCGGCGCGCCGCGAGGTAGCCCTCCATCTCGACCGTGACGAGGTACTCGCCGTGAGGAAGCCGTGGGATGGTCAGCGGAGTCGTTCCAACCCGCTTCCTTTCCGCCCCGTCGAATCTCTCGAGAAACACCGCCGCACCGGGGGGCTCGCTCTCGATCACCACCTCTTCCGACGACCTGGCCAGCAGCTCATTCACCTCGGCATGGTCCGGCAGGATTGCCGCCGCAGCCACGGCGCTCTCGTACGCCCGCGTGTAGTCGCGCTCGGCCAGGTGCTGCCCGGCCGCGGCGATGAGCTCTCGCGCGACTCCTTCCCGCCGCTTGCTGTACATCCACCAGCCGGCCGTCGCGAGAAGGACGACCAGAGCCGCCGCGGCGACGAGCTTCCAGCTCAGCGGCCGCCGCGCCGGCGACGCTGCCCCGCCGGCGATCATCACCTCGCGGCTGATCTGGCGCAGCTCATCGACCAGCTCTGCCGCGGCATACCGTTCCTCGGGATTTCTGGCCAGGGCCCGGCCGATCACGAGATCGAGTTTCGGCGGGATGCCGTTCCGCCTCGGGCCGAGCGGATCCGGGCGCTTCGTCAGGATCGCGGTGACGATCTCTGTCACGTTCGAACCGGTGAACGGCCGCACACCGCTGACCATCTCGTAGAGGACCACACCGAGGCTGAAGACGTCGGTGGCGGGAGTGATCTCGCCGCCGCTGAGCTGCTCGGGGGCCATGTAACCGAGCGTGCCGACGGTCATGCCAGGCTGCGTTCGGAGAACGGTGGCTTCGTCGTCGGAGCCGATCTCCCGCAGTTTGGCGAGACCGAAGTCAAGGATCTTCACATAGCCATCGGGGCGGATGATGACGTTTTCCGGTTTGATGTCGCGGTGAACGATCTGCGCCGCATGCGCCGCGGCGAGACCGGCCGCGATCTGCAATCCGATCTGCAGGACGTCGTCGAGCGGTATCGGGCCGCGCCGGAGGCGCTCCCGCAGCGTCTCTCCTTCGACCAGCTCCATGGCGATGAAGTGGACGTCGCCGAAGGAACCGACTTCGTAAACGTGTGCGACATTTGGATGGTTGAGCGCCGAGGCGGCTTTCGCTTCCTGAGCGAAGCGGCGTACGCGGTCGCTGTTGCGCTCTCCGTCGCGGACGATCTTGATCGCCACGTCGCGCCCGAGGCTCGGATCACGCGCGAGAAAGACCTCTCCCATGCCGCCGGCGCCGAGAGACGCGCGCACCTCGTATCGCCCGACGAGGGTTCCTGGGGAGATGCTCATCCGGAGTGGCGTGATTATAGTATCGCGCTGCGTTAAACCTTCCTGCTCCTGGAGCCCGCCGCGCGCGCCTCCGGCCACCCGATCGGTGTCGTGTCCAACTTTGCCGGTAAGAGCACCTCTGTGCTCTCTGTGTCTCTGTGGTGAGTCGTTTGGATTCACCACAGAGACACAGAGAGCACAGAGGGAGGGCTATCGTCGTGCTGCTGTGGTCGCCGGCGGCGGATTCAGAGGAAAGGCGAGGTGTTTCTCGATTTTCCATCCACCTGCATCGTCCCGCCTGAGCACGACGAGGTAGCGGCCGCGCTCCTCGACCGGCTTTCCTTTCGGCGGCGTGATGCGTTGGCTGTACTCGCCGAAGTCGTAAGCCAGATCGCCGCTGGCCTCGAAATCAGTCGACTGAATCTGGAGATTCGAGGCCATCGGGAAGTTGCGGGCG
>DATLEX010000086.1:0-2818 GCA_035525045.1 Thermoanaerobaculia bacterium
GAGCCAGATCGACGCGCGCCTCGCCAAGATCGCCACGCGCTACGCGCGGTAGGCTCGGAGTGCGGCTTGCCGCCGCACTCCCTCACGCACGTGCGACCGGAAGGCGCTTGCTGTGCGCGGCCCGCGCCACAGGGCGGCGTCTGGCGGCGTTCCGGATCAGCGGCACGGCACGCTCGGCATCCTCCGCCGAGTCGAAGCCGAAGACCGACGAGAAGCGGTTCCCGACGACCTGGGCCGGCGGCAAGCCGCACTCCGAGCCTACCGCGCGTAGCGCGCGGCGATCTTGGCGATGCGCGCGTCGATCTGGCTCTTCGTCAGCCAGCGGCCGTTGACCATCACCCCGGCGACCTTCGACACGTTGGCGATGTCCTGCAGCGGGTTCGCCTCGAGCAGGATCAGGTCGGCGCGCTTCCCCGGCTCGATCGTGCCGAACGAGTCGTGACTCCGGAAATACGCGCCGACGTTGCGTGTGCCGGAGAGCAGGATCTGGTACGGCGTCATCCCCGCCCGCCTCATCCACTGCAGCTCGCGATGGAGGGAGAAACCGGGGACGCTGAACTGCTGAGGAGCGTCGGTCCCCATCAGGATCTTCACCCCTCCCTCGTTCAGCGCCTTCAGGATGCGGATGCGGTTCTCCACGACATTCTTCGCCGTCTCGCGCGAGCCCCGCTCGAGCCGCTGATTGTAGAGCCTCGTCCATTGATCGACGCTCGCCTGCGGGACGTACTTCAGCTCTTCGTATCCGCGGAGCGCCTCGAGGTCGAGCGTCCCGAAGAGGACCTCCCACAGCGCCATCGTCGGCACGACCCAGACGCCGGCCTCTCTCGACTTCTTCACCACCTCGGCGAGCCTCTTCTCGTCGATCGGACCCTTGTCGCCCTCCAGATACTCCACGTACCCATCGACGTGGTCGAACGTCTCCTGCCCCACGGCAATCGCGTGCAGCAGCCCGACCTCCGCCGGCACGTGCCCGCCGAAGCGGATCCGCTCCTCGTGGGCCGTCCGGGCCATGGCGTCGTACTCCTCGCGGGTCAGTCCGGGGTGGACCTTCAGCAGGTCCCACCCTTCCCTCTTCTGCTGGCGGACCTTCTCCACTGCCTCCTCCGGGGAGTTGATGGAGCTCCCGCTGAAGCTCGGCCCGGCGAGGTAGAGATTCGGCGCGGCGATCTGACCCAGCTTCGACTTCTGCCGCAGCTCGAGCTGGCCCGGGTGCCCCAGCATCCCGCGAACCGTGGTGATCCCGTTCGCGACATAGAGGAAAAGCGTGTCCTCGATGACGTGCGGCTGCGCCGTCATCGGCGGGATGTGCCCGTGCATCTCCGCCAGACCGGGCACCAGGTACTTCCCTCTCCCGTCGATCACTCTGGCACCGGCGGGGAGCCTCGCCGGCGCCTTCCCGACCGAGACGATCCGGCCGGCGTGCACGACCACAGTCTGGCGCTCCAGCACCTTCTCGTCCGTCATCGGAATGACGTTGACGTTCCGGAAGACGATCGTCTCGGCGGGAGCGGAGGCGGCGACCAACGCGAAGACCAGGGCAACCAAAGTTCTTTTCAGCATCGGCGTAAGAGTATTGCCAATCGGCCGGCCGGAGGCAACAAGACGCAAACGGCGCAAGGGCTTACAATTTCGAGCCATGACGACAATCGACGCGCCGGTGCCCGCGCCCTCGGCTCCGAGCGACTTCGTCGAGCTGGAAGCCGACATCTCGCACAGTCCCCTCTGGAACCCCGACCTCGCCCCCACCCCCGCCTCCCGCCGCACCTGGTCCACCTACAACATCGCCGCGCTCTGGATCGGCATGTCGGTGGTCATCACCACCTACACGCTGGCCTCGGGGCTGATGGCGCAGGGAATGACGTGGGCGCAGGCGCTCATGACGATCCTCCTCGGCAACGTGATCGTGCTCATCCCGATGGTCCTCAACGCCCACGCCGGGACGAGGTACGGGATCTCCTTCCCCGTCCTCTGCCGCGCCAGCTTCGGCGTGCGGGGGGCGAACATCCCCGCCATCCTGCGGGCCATCGTGGCCTGCGGGTGGTTCGGGATCCAGACCTGGATCGGCGGCCTGGCCCTCAATGCCCTCCTCACCGCCGCCTGGACGGGATGGGCCCAGGTGCCGGGGGCGATGGCGATCTCCTTCCTCGCCTTCTGGACGATCCAGGTGGCGATCATCGTCCGCGGCACCGAGGGGATCAAGGTGCTGGAGAGCTACGCCGCTCCGCTGCTGCTTCTGGGCGGGGTGGCACTGCTGATCTGGGCGATCCGGAGCGCCGGCGGCCTCGGCTACATTCTCGCCGAGTCGTCACGCCTGCAGAGCGCGCAGGGAAACTTCTGGGCCATCTTCCCGGCGGCGCTGACGGCGAACGTCGGCTACTGGGCCACGCTCTCGCTGAACATCCCGGACTTCACCCGCTACGCGAAAAGCCAGCGCTCCCAGGTCCTCGGCCAGGCCTTCGGCCTCCCGACGACCATGACCGCCTTCGCTTTCATCGGCGTGGCGGTCACGAGCGCGACGATCCTCATCTTCGGCAGGGCGATCTGGGACCCCATCCAGCTCATCGCCATGATCGGCTCCCCGGCGGTGATCATCTTCGGCGCGCTCATCGTGCTGACGGCGCAGATCACCACGAACATGGCCGCGAACGTCGTCTCCCCCGCCAACGACTTCTCCAACATCAACCCGCGGCGAATCTCCTACGTCACCGGCGGGCTCATCACGGCGGTCAGCGGAATCATCATGATGCCGTGGACGCTCTACTCCGACGCCGCGGCGTACATCTTCACGTGGCTGATCGGATACTCGAGCCTCATGGGC
>DATLEX010000112.1:0-11189 GCA_035525045.1 Thermoanaerobaculia bacterium
TCGTGACTGAGTCGCTGGCTAACTCCGCGTAGCAGCCGACGAGCGGCCGTTCGCTGGCCCGGCGCTGAAGCGCCTCGTTCAGCGCGCGGTTCACGGCGTCACGGCGGCTGCAGATCGCGTGTTCAAAGTGCGGCAGCCGCCGTGCCGCTCTGCCGTTGGCTCGGAGTGGCCGCTCGCGGCTGAACGCCAGATACGTTAAGCGCACGGAGAATCGTCGAGTCGGAGATGGCATTCACCCTAACGGCTGGCCCTAGTATCGAAAAGGCTCTCCGTGAACTGCACTTGGAGCGGAACGCGCTCAGTCAGGTTCCGGGATATGCCCTCGGCCCCGCTCGATCGCTCTCAGGCAAATCGAACGCGTCCCTGAACAATTTCTTGAGGTCGCGAGTCATCGCGGTATTTTGCTCGTTTCGCCGCCCCTGGCAGGCGTCCCCCCTACCCCTTCCGCCGCCCCGCCATGTCGAAGCCGACGGCCGCGACGAGGACCGCGCCCTTGATGATGTACTGCGTGGCGTTCTCGACCGAGAGCAGCGACATGCCGTTGTCGAGCGAAGCCATGATCAATGCACCGAGCATCGCGCCTGCCACCGTCCCCCGGCCGCCCATCAGCGACGTGCCGCCGATGACGCAGGCGGCGATCGCGTCGAGCTCCATCAGCGCCCCCGCATCGGGCGACGAGCTCCCCACCCGGCCGGTGTGCAGGATCGCCGCGACGCCCACCAGCGCCCCCAGAAAAGCAAACGCGCCCAGGATGTGCTTCTGGATGCTGATCCCCGAGAGCCGCGCCGCCTCCGGGTTGCTGCCGATCGCGTAGAGATACCGCCCGAACGTGGTGCTCCGCGTCACGAACCCGCCGATCAGCGCCACCACGACCAGCACCAGCACCGGCACCGGAAGGCCCCCCTGCCGGTTCATGTGCGTGACGAAGAGGAGGATCAGCGCCGACGGCACGACGATGCGCGCCGCCGTCGCCGCCGCGGACGAGGGCGGCAGCCCATGCCGCTTGCGCATGGCGTTGCGCCGGAGCGCCATCCACACCACGACGATGATCGCCGCCGCGGCCAGCGCCAGCCCCACCGCCGGCTGCACCAGCGACACGCCGAGGCCGCGGAAGAGCGGCAGCCGGATGGGAATGGTCTCCCCTCTGCTGAGATAGAGGATCACCCCGCGCCACGCCAACAGGCCCCCCAGCGTGACGATGAACGCCGGGATGTTGAACCACGCCGCCAGGCTCCCCTGCAGCGCCCCCACCAGGACCCCGATGACGACGGCGCTGAGCAGCGAGGGGACCAGGCCGTATCCCTGCGTCATGGCCGCGACGCCGCCGGCCAGGCCGACCAGCGACCCCACCGAGAGATCGATCTGCCGCGCCACGATCACCATCAGCATCCCCACCGCCAGCACCCCGGTGACCGACATCTGCTTGAGCAGATTCGCGAAGTTCAGCGGATGCAGGAAGAGCCCGTACGGATAGAGGTCGCTGACCGTGCGCCACTGGAAGAAGATCCAGATGGCCACCAGGGCGAAGACCATGGTGTAGGCGCGCAGCGCCGGCACCGAGACGGTGAAGCGTCCGAGCTGCTTGGTGTCGGTGCCGGCGTTCTCGACGGTCATGCGCTCACGCCGCCCTCACGTGGCCGGTGGCGCAGGCCATCACCGCCTCCGCCGTGGCGTCGCTGCGGGTGAACTCGCCGGTCACCCGCCCCTCGTGCAGCACCAGGATGCGGTCCGACAGCGCCAGCACTTCCGGCAGCTCCGACGAGACCAGGACGATGGCCAGCCCCTCCTGGGCCAGCTTGTTGATCTGCAGGTAGATCTCCTGCTTCGCGCCGACGTCGATGCCCCGCGTCGGCTCGTCGAGGAAGAGCACCTTCGGGTTCGTCAGCAGCCACTTGGCCAGGACGACCTTCTGCTGGTTCCCGCCGGAGAGGGTCATGGCGTCGACGAAGACCGACGGCGCCTTGATGCGCAGCTCGCGCATCGACTTCTCCCCCGCCGCCGTCTCCTCGTCGACGTGGACGAGCAGCCGGCGCGACAGGTGGAGCGCGGCCAGGGTCACGTTCGTGACCAGGCTCTGGTCGAGGAGCAGTCCGAACCGCTTCCGGTCCTCGGTGACGAACCCGATGCCGTGAGCGATGGCGTCGGAAGGATGGCGGATGTTGATCCGCTCCCCCTCCACGAAGAACTCTCCGGCGTGCGGACCCTGGTGCGCGCCGAAGATCCCCATCAGCAGCTCGCTGCGTCCGGCGCCGACCAGGCCGGCGATGCCGAGCACCTCTCCGCGGCGCACGCTGAAGCCGACCTCGTGCACCAGGAGCTTGCCGGGGATGTTCGGGTCCTCGACGGTGACCCCGCGGGCCTCGAAGACCACGTCCCGCGGCGCGTGGTGGGCGGTGGGGAAGAGGTCCGTCACCTCGCGCCCGACCATGCGGGCGATGACGCTCCCCTTGTTCAGCGCACGGGCGGGATCGGTGCTCACGGTGCGCCCGTCGCGGAGCACGGTGATGCGGTCGGCGATGCGGAAGACCTCGTCGAGCTTGTGGGAGATGTAGACGATGCCGACGCCGCGCAGGCGCAGGCGCTCCAGGATGGCGAAGAGGATGTCGGCCTCGCTGTCGGTGAGCGCGGCCGTCGGTTCGTCGAGGATGAGCATGCGCGCGTCGCGGGAGAGGGCCTTGGCGATCTCCACCAGGTGCTGCTGGCCGATGCCGAGGTAGCCGACGGGGACGTCGGGATCGAGGTGGAGATGCAGCTCGTCGAGCACGCTCTTGGCGCGGCTGTGGAGGGCCTCCCGCTCGATGACGCCGAAGCGGCGCGGCTCCCGCCCGAGGAAGATGTTCTCGCCGATGCTCATCTCCGCCACCAGCGACAGCTCCTGGTGCACCACGGCGATCCCCGCCTCCTCCGCGTCGCGGATGCCGTGGAAGTGGCGTGGTGTCCCGTCGACCACGATCTCGCCGCCGTAGGTCCCGGCGGGATAGACGGCGGCGAGGACTTTCATCAGGGTCGATTTGCCGGCGCCGTTCTCGCCGACCAGGGCGTGGATCTCGCCGGCATGGAGATCGAACGAGACGTGATCGAGCGCGCGCACGCCGGGAAAGGACTTCGAAATCTCGCGCATCTCGAGGAGAGCAGTCATCGTCGCTGTTCGCGTGTCATCCTGAGCCGCGAAGACGGCGAAGGACCCCCTGCCGGCGGCGCGGTCTGCCGCAGGGGGTCCTTCGCCGCGCTTCGCCGGCTCAGGATGACACGCGATTTACTCACTTGCCCGGCCCGTAGATCTCCTCCCGCGTGTGATAGCCGTCGGCGATGATCGTGGCGTCGAGGTTGCTGCGGTCGACGGCGATCGGCTCGTGGAGGATCGACGGGACGTCGATCTTCCCGTTGTTGATGGCGGCGTTGGTCTCCACCGGCTCCTTCCGCGCCAGCTTCACCGCCGCGTCGACGGCGCTGAAGGCCAGCGGCTGGATCTGCTTGTACACGGTCATGGCCTGCGTGCCGTTGGCGATGCGCTGCACGGCGTCCTTCTGCGCGTCCTGGCCGGTGACGAGGACTTTTCCGGCCAGCCCCGCGGCCTGCAGGGCGGAGATGGCGCCGCCGGCCGTGCCGTCGTTCGAGGCCACGATGGCGTCGATGCGGTTTCCGGTCCGCGTCAGCGCGTCCTCGGTGATGCGGAGGGCCTCGTCGGCCCTCCACTCCCGCGCGAACTGCTCGGAGATGATCCGGATGTCCTTCCGATCGATGGCCGGCTGCAGCACCTTCATCTGCCCGCGCCGGAGCAGGATGGCGTTGAAGTCGGTCGGTGAGCCGCCGATCAGCACGTAGTTCCCTTTCGGGCGGTGTTTCAGCGCGTACTCGGCCTGCATCTCCCCCATCCTCTCGACCTGGTGGGAGACGTAGAGGTCGACGTCGGCGTTGCGGATCATCCGGTCGTAGGCGATGACGGGGACGCCGCGGCGGTGCGCGGCCTCGACGATGGAGGCGGCGATCTCGCCGTTGTGCGGCGCGACGATCAGGACGTCGACCCCTTTGATGAGCATGTTGTCGGCCTGCCGCGTCTGCACGGCGTCATCGCCGTTGGCCACCTGGACGTCGAGGACGGCGCCGACCTCCCGCGCCCGCTGCTCGACCAGGGCCTTGTCGCGCTGCCAGCGCTCTTCCTTCAGGGTGTCCATGGAGAACCCGATGCGAAGCGGCCGGTCGCCCGGGCCGGCGGTTCCGGACGCCGCCTGCTGCTCCGGATTCACGCACCCGCCCAGCCCCACGGACAACGAGATCACCACCAACAGGGAAAGTTTCGCGACGCGCATCTCTCCACCTCCGGTGCGGCTCTGGAGGGGGTGGTTGTATCAGACGGCGGCGACGAAAGTCGAGCCTCGGCTGAATCGAATTAGCATACGATTTCCCGGCGTCATCGAGGAGGTCCTGCTTTGAAGGTCCGGCTGGCCGTTGCTGCGCTCACCCTGCTCGGTTTCACCCTCGCCGCGCAGATCCCACCCCCCGTCCACACCGAGAGCTGGCCGGCGGTGCCGGCCGCGATCCCGCGCGACGCGGCGCTGGAGAGGCGGATCGACGCTCTCCTGAAACGCATGACCCTCGAGCAGAAGGTGGGGCAGGTCATCCAGCCGAGCATCCCCAACATCACTCCCGGCGACGTCCGCGACTACCACCTCGGCTCGGTGCTCAACGGCGGGGGAGGGTGGCCGGGGGACGTCCGCAAGGCAACGCCGAGCGAGTGGCTCGCCCTCGCCGACGCCTTCTACGAAGCCTCGATGGACACGACCGGCGGGCGCCTGGCCATCCCGGTCATGTGGGGCACCGACGCCGTGCACGGGCACAACAACATCGTCGGCGCCACCCTTTTCCCGCACAACGTCGGGCTGGGGGCGATGCGGAACCCCGACCTGATCCGGCGCATCGGCGAGGTGACGGCGGTGGAGATGCGGGTGACGGGACAGGACTGGAACTTCTCGCCGACCGTGGCCGTCGCGCGCGACAGCCGCTGGGGGCGGGCCTACGAGAGCTGGTCGGAGGACCCGGAGCTGGTGCGGGTCTACGCGGAGCAGATGATCCGCGGGCTGCAGGGCGATCCGCGCTCGCGCGCCTTTCTCGGCCCGGGGAAGGTCATCGCCACGGCGAAGCACTTCATCGGCGACGGCGGCACGGAGGGGGGGCGCGATCAGGGCGACGTCCTGGCGAGCGAGGCGGAGCTGCGCGACATCCACGGCGCCGGCTACGCCGGCGCGATGCGGGGGGGCGTGCAGGTGGTCATGGCTTCCTACAACAGCTGGCACGGCGCGAAGCTGCACGGCGTCGGCGCGCTGCTCACCGGCGTGCTGAAGAGGCGGATGGGCTTCGACGGCATCGTGGTCGGCGACTGGAACGGGCACGGGCAGGTGACCGGCTGCACGAACGCCAGCTGCCCGCAGTCGTTCAACGCCGGGGTCGACATCTTCATGGTGCCGGAGGACTGGAAGAAGCTCTACGAGAACACCGTGGCGCAGGTGAAGTCGGGCGAGATCCCGCGGGAGAGGCTCGACGACGCGGTGCGGCGCATCCTGCGGGTGAAGCTCCGCGCCGGGCTCTTCACCGCCGGGAAGCCGTCGCGGCGGCCCCACGGCGGCGAGTCCTCGCGGCTCGGTGCGCCTGCGCATCGCGCCGTGGCGCGGCAGGCCGTGCGCGAGTCGCTCGTCCTGCTGAAGAACAACGGCGGCGTGCTGCCGATCGCCGGGCGGAAACACGTTCTCGTGGCCGGCGACGGCGCCGACAACATCGCCAAGCAGTCGGGCGGCTGGACGCTGACGTGGCAGGGCGACGGGAACACGAACGCCGACTTCCCCGGCGCGACGTCGATCGGCGCCGGCATCCGCGCCGCCGTCGAGGCCGCCGGTGGCCGTGTGACGATCAGCGCGGACGGGTCGTTCTCCGAGAAGCCCGACGTCGCCGTCGTGGTCTTCGGCGAAGACCCCTACGCGGAGTTCCAGGGCGACCGGATGACGGTCGTCTACGAGGGCGAGAAGGATCTGGCCCTTCTTCGCCGCCTGAAGGATGCCGGCATTCCGGTGGTTTCGCTGTTCCTCTCCGGCCGGCCGCTCTGGGTGAACCCCCATCTGAACGCCTCCGACGCATTCGTCGCCGCGTGGCTGCCGGGGACCGAGGGGGGCGGCGTGGCGGACGTGCTGCTCGGGACGCACGATTTCAAGGGGAAGCTGGCGTTCTCCTGGCCGAAGCTCCCGACGCAGGCCGTGCTGAACCGCGGTCAGGCCGGCTACGATCCGCTCTTCCCGTACGGCTTCGGATTGACGTACGCCGATCGCGCCGAGCTGCCGAAGCTGAGCGAGGACGTGAGCGGCGTCGATCAGACGCGGCCCGACGTCTACTTCGCCGGCGGCCCGGCCGGCCAGTGGAGGCTGGAGGAAACCTCATCGGAGGTCGCTCTTCGGGGCGGCCCGCGGCTCGACCTCTCGCGCGAGGCGAACGGCAACCTCGCGCTCGCGGTGGGGCTCGTGGTGCGCAGCGCGCCGGCCCGTCCGGTGCTGCTCGAAGTGGCCGGCGCGACGATCGACGTCTCATCGATGCTCCGCGCGCTTCCGCTGAATGAGCCGGGGACCATCCGCGTCCGCCTCCGCTGCTTCGCCGACGCGGGAGCGGACATGACGAAGGTGGACGTCCCCTTCCGCATGTCGACGGAAGGAGAGCTGGCCATCACCCTGACCGACGTGCGCCTCGTCCCGGTCGCCGATGCGGAGTGCCCGTGACCCTGTCATCCCGAGCGTCAGCGATGGACACGATGAGGACGTCATCTTCGATCTCGTACACGATCCGGAAGTTCCCCTGCCTGATGCGGTACCGGTCTCGCGTACCGGAGAGTTTCTCCGCGCCCGGCGGCCGTGGATCATCCGCCAGCCCTTCGATCAGCGCCACGACCCGCTGCCGATCCTTCTTGCCGGCGATGTCCTGCAGCTCTTTGGCCGCGGACTTCTTGATGACGAGCCTATATCTTGCCACTGCGTCTCATGGCCCGGACCAGGTCTTCGAAATCGAGGACAGGCTCCCGCCGGCGCCGCTCGAATACCTCCAGATCGACGGCATCCTCGGAGAGCGCCTGTTTGACAGCTTCATTGACGAGATCGGAGATCGACACATCCATCGTCGCTGCCTTCAGGCGCAGCGCGCGGTGGATCTCCGGGTCGAAGTAAACGGTAGAGCGTTTCGACATGATGACATGATAACGTTTTGATGCGATATCCGCACGGAGCTACCGTCCTTCTGGCCGTCCTCCTTGCCGGTTGTGCCACGACCGGGCATGAGATCGAGCCCCGCCCTCTCGGCGCCGGGTTCCGCTACTCGGCCTACGGACCTCCCTTCGACCCCGGCCCGGAGTACTGGGCCCTGGCCGGCCTCGACATGGCCCGCCGCTTCGACGGCGCGCATCCCGAGACGATCTGGATCGTCAGCCGCATGCACGGGCGGGGCACGCAGCTCAACTTCCCCGCCTCGCCGAAGGACCCGCTGATCGTCGGCTCGCCGGCCGACGAGAACGAGGCCGCGCTCACCCTCTTCGACCGCCTCGGCGTCCGCGTCTGGCTGCAGATCGAGCCGGGCTACGCGCCGGTCGAGGAGCTGATCGACCTCATCCTCGAGCGTTACAGACACCATCCCTCCGTCATCGGCTTCGGCATCGACGTGGAGTGGTATCGCTCGACCTCGCCCGACGAGGGGCAGGCGGTCACGGACGAGGAGGCGAGGCGCTGGCTCGCCGCCGTGCGCAGGCACGGAAGCGACTACCGCCTCTTCCTCAAGCATTGGCTCATCGAGAAGATGCCGCCAACGGTCCGCGACGGGCTGCTGTTCGTCGACGACAGCCAGATCCTCCCGAGCCTGGACGCGCTCGTCGACGAGTTCGCCGAATGGGGGCGCGCCTTCGCCCCGGCGCCGGTGGGGTTCCAGTACGGCTACCCCTCCGACCGCGCGTGGTGGAGCCGCTATGACGATCCGCGGCGGGAGGTCGGGCAGGCCATCCTCGACCGCGTCCCGAATGCGGCGGGGCTGTACTGGGTCGACTTCACGCTGTTCGAGGTCTTTCCGCCCGTCGCGGAGAAGCCCGTCGTCCGCCTTCCGGAGAAGCTCCCGAAGTTCGAAGGGCTGGCGCCCACGCCGCCGATGGGGTGGAACAGCTGGAACCACTTCGGATGCAACGTCGACGAGGCGCTGATCCGCGAGACCGCCGACGCCATCGTCGCCAGCGGGATGAAGGACGCCGGGTACGTCTACGTGAACATCGACGACTGCTGGCACGGCGAGCGCGATGCGGAGGGGTTCATCCGGCCCGATCCGAAGCGGTTCCCATCAGGGATGAAGGCGCTCGGCGACTACATCCATGCGAAGGGGCTGAAGTTCGGGATCTACTCCGACGCCGGCTGGAAGACGTGCGGGGGAAGGCCGGGCAGCCGCGGATTCGAGGCGCAGGACGCGAAGACCTACGCGGAGTGGGGCGTCGACTACCTGAAGTACGACTGGTGCCATACCGAGGGGCTGAGCGCACCGGGGGCCTACCTGACCATGAGCCAGGCGCTGCGGGATGCGGGGCGGCCGGTCGTGCTCAGTATCTGCGAGTGGGGGGAGAGCGAGCCGTGGCGATGGGGGAGGAACGCCGGGCACCTCTGGCGGACGAAGGGCGACATCACGAACTGCTTCGACTGCGTGGTCGATCACGGGACGTGGAAGTCGTGGGGGGTGCTGCCGATCCTCGACCGGCAGGCGTGGCTGCGGCGGTGGGCCGGCCCCGACGGATGGAACGACCCCGACATGCTGCAGGTCGGCAATGGCATGACCGCGGCGGAGGACCGCGCCCACTTCTCGATGTGGAGCATGCTCGCCGCGCCGCTGCTGGCGGGGAACGACGTCCGGAACATGACGGCCGCGACACGCGAGACCCTCACCAACCGCGAGGTCATCGCGGTCAACCAGGATCCCCTCGGCATCCAGGCCATGCGGCATCGCACGCTCGGAAGCCTGGAGGTGTGGGCAAAGCCGCTCGAAGGGGGCGACTGGGCCATCGCCATGCTCAACCGCTCGACCGAGCCGCTGCCGGTGAGCCACGACTGGACCACGCCGCCGATCATCGACAACGAGGTGTCGAAGCGGAGGCTCGAGGGGGTCTACACGATCCGCGATCTCTGGACGAAGGAGGCACGCGGCGACACCGGCGCGCCGTTCGTCGCGGAGATCGCGCCGCACGATGTGATCATGCTGCGCCTGAAGGAGAAGCGATGAAGAGATTACTGTTGGGGATCGCCGTCCTTTGTCTCCTGGCCAACTGCGCCGGCTCGCGGGTGATGTTCGACGACTTCGAGTACGCCACGCACGACGAGATGCGCGCCAACGGCTGGATCCTCCGCACCGCCCCCGGCTGGCCGGGCGTGCCGGGCGCGACGTGGGGGCCGGAGAGCGTGACGCTGCACGGCGGAATCGTGCGCATGACGTCATCGACTGACGGCACGCCCGCCAACACGCGCCAGAACCAGATCTGCCACGAGCGGAAGTACCTGGAGGGGACGTACGCCGCGCGGGTCCGCTTCACCGATGCGCCGGTGTCAGGGCCGAACGGCGACCAGATCGTGCAGACCTTCTACATGATCGCGCCGCTGAAGGCGCCGATGGACCCCGACTACAGCGAGGCCGACTTCGAGTACCTCCCGAACGGCGGATGGGGGAGGGAGGGGGCCACGATGTGGTCGACGACGTGGGAGACCTTCCATCCCGAGCCGGAATGGAAGGCGGACAACGAGTCGTCGCAGAAGCCGGGGAGCCAGGCGGGATGGCGCACGCTCGTGGCGCAGATCGCGAACGGCCGGGTGCGCTACTACGTCGACGGCGAGCTCCTCGGCGAGCACAGCGAGCGCGTCTACCCGGAAGAGCAGATGTCGATCAACTTCAACCTCTGGTTCATCCGCGACGGGCTGGCGAAGTCGCCGGAGATGCGGCGGTGGGAGGAGGACATCGACTGGGTGTACTTCACCCGCGAGGTGCTGACACCGGCGGCGGCGGAGGCGGAGGTGGCGCGGCTGCGCGCACGCGGCGTGAAGTTCAGGGACACCGTGCCTGCGGTCGGGCTGAACTCCCCCTGCGATTTCTGACGCGGGCTCAGGATGACATGATTCGTTCGTGGCTCGCCTCATCCTGCTCCTCTCCTTCTTCTCTCTCGCCTCCTGCACGGCGACGATCCACCCTCCGGCCGCCGTCGTCGAGCCCTCCACGGTCATCCTCTTCACGCACGGGATCAGCTCGTCGCTGGTGCTCGCCGATGAGCCGGGGCGAGCGGTCCGCTTCGCGTACGGCGACTGGGACTACTACGCGCTGAACAAGGACAGCGCCTGGAACGCCATGGCCGCGCTCTTCTGGCCGACCCCCTCCGGCCTCGGGCGGCAGGTGATCGAGGGCGCCGCGAACGATCCGCCGGCTCTCATCCGCCAGTTCGGCATCGGTTACGACGAGGTTTTTCTCTTCGATGTGGAGCGCGATGCGGTGACGCGGCTCCGCACGCGCCTGGAGTCGTTTTTCGGCGAGGCGCTCGACAACCCGGAGGTGAGGCTCGAGTTCGTGCCGCATCCCGATCGCTACTCGATCTTCAATCACTCGAACATGGCGATCGTCCGCTGGCTGCGAGAGCTCGGCGCGCGAGTGCCGGCGATGCCGCTTCTTCCCCGTTACCGCGCCGGCGACTGAGCGATGATCCGGCCCGACTCGCGCTCGAAGAGGACGAGCCGTGAGCCGCCGGCCGGGACGAAAACATCGACCGGCACTCCGGTGACCGTCACTCGTCGCTGCACGTCGTGCGCGCCGTCGTTGATGAAGACGCCGAGGATCGCCCGCGGAGCGTAGAGGAGCCGGGCCACGACGCCGGAGTCGGAGGGATGCGTCTCCACCTCCGCGGCGGCGAAGGCGCGGCGCAGCAGGGCGACGAAGGGCCCCGCCTCGCGGGCGTGCTCGAGCGGCAGCGGCTCGTGCCACTCGCTCCGCGGCAGCTCGCTGCGGAGCAGGCTCTCCTGCAGGTTGCGGTCGAAGGTCGCCCCCTCCTCGCGGAACATCACCGGGCGCCCGCGGTCGACCACGCCGAGCGCGCGCAGCGCCTCCGGCACCTCGCCGTAGAAGTCGCCGGTCACCGCGCCGGTGAAGAGCACCTTCGT
>DATLEX010000122.1:0-9850 GCA_035525045.1 Thermoanaerobaculia bacterium
TTCATGAGCCCCGAACAGCTCGGCGGCGAGAAACTCGACGAGCGGAGCGACATCTACTCGATCGGACTGATCCTCTATTACTGTCTGACCGGCGACGATCTCTTCAGCGCCGACGGCATCACGGCCACGATGGTCAAACACGCCACCATCCGGATCCGCGACGTCGTCACCTCGCATGCGCTTCTGCCGGCCAACCTACAGGACGTGTTGGTGTCGATGATGGAAGAAGACCGGAATCTCCGCGCCCGATCGGTGAAAGAAATCCTCGAGCGGCTCACCCTGCGAAAGATCGTGGCCCTCGGCCTGGCGGCCACCGAGGACCAGCCCGTCCAGGCCGAGATCGACAAGCCGGCCGCCGTTCTTCAGGAGCTGCCCGTGCCGGCGGCCGAGGACTCGCGCCTGGTGGCCGCGGCAAAGCGCCGCAAGGAACGACTCCGCTCGCTGCTCGACGAGTTCTGATCACCATTGCCCTTCTCCCCGCTTGCGGGGAGAAGGTGCCGAAGGCGGATGAGGGGCATAATCGCGCCTGATGCGCGCGACCTTCGACCGCTTCACGTTCGACTCCGAACAGCGGACGCTGCTCGACGGCGCGCAGGCTGTCCACGTCGGCCCGAAGGCTTTTCAGCTCCTGGACATCCTGATCGGTCAGGCTCCCCGCGCGCTGGGCAAGCGGGAGCTGTGCGAACAGATCTGGCCCGACACGGTCACCAACGAGTCGGGGCTGGCCGGGCTGGTCAACGAGCTGCGCGACGCTCTCGGCGACACCGCGCGCAAGCCGCGCTTCATCCGCACCGTGCACGGGTTCGGGTATTCGTTCTGCGGCGAGCTGCTGAGCGGCGCGCGGCGGGCCGAGGCGATGGTGGTCTTCCGCGGCCGCGAGCTCCCGCTCTACGGGGGCCTCAACGTCCTCGGCCGTGATCCGTCGGCCGACGTCCAGATCGACGATGTGACCGTGTCGCGGCGTCACGCCTCCATCACCATCGCCGCCGACGTGATGCTGGAGGACCTGGAGAGCAAGAACGGAACGTTCATCGACGGCCAGCGCGTCAAGGCGGCGGTGCCGCTTCCCGACGGCCAGACCTTCGTGCTCGGCGATGCCTCGGTGACCTTCCGCCGCTCACCCGGCGGATCGACCGTGACCGTCAGCCCGCGCGCGCGATCTTGAAAGATCGGCCACTGAATCTTCGGCACTATTCTCCGAAGGTCATGCGGGCCAACTCTTGTTTTAGGCGATTTTGCTCTGCGGCGTCCGAAGCGTGTGTCAGCCGTTCGGCCAGTTCGAAGAACGCTCGTTTTTCGCGTTCCCGGGCTTCCAGGCCGGTCTCGATCAGGTCGACGATGACGCGGTTCGCGCTGGGGCGTTTACGCCTGGCCAGAGACAGATTGTTCGATCGGCTGGGCCGGCCTGCGCTCTTGGCGAGTTCCAGCCAGTTCGTCAGGACTACGGTGGGAGGGTTTTCCTCCTGGAGTGCGGCGGTGAGCCGCCGCACTCCTCAGCCGCTGATGCGGAGCAGCGTGCGCTGTTCGGAGTCGAACGTGAAGCGGTCGAAGGTCGCGCATCAGGCGCGATTATGCCCCTCATCCGCCTTCGGCACCTTCTCCCCGCGCGCGACGTCTCTGCGTTGACCTTGAGGGCCTGCCCACTCGACCTCCCGGCCGTCGAGACCGGTGATGGCGGCCTTCCCTTCATCGGCCGTGCTGAACTCGATGAACCGAAGCCCTTCGACTGGCCGGTGCTCCGCTCCGTGGCCACGTTCGCCGAAAGCGGCTTTCCGAAAGGGGTGGCCAGCTCGCCGAGCTGCGCGTCTCATGCCGGCCAGTCCGGCGTGGACGTTCCGCTGCCGGCTTTCCTGATGCTCACCCCGGTCATCGGCATCGCCGGCACGGCGCTCTACAACTACTGGAGCGGCTTGGCCCTGTGGATGCCTCTGCTGGCGCTCGGCATGCTCGACCGCGGTGGGCGCACACCTCTTCATGAGACTTCAGCGGGTCACGTAGTGGTCGTAGACCAGTTGCGACCACGTCTCCATCGTCTCGCGTAGCTCACCGAGATCCTCGCGTGCGACCCACGACCCGCTCATCTTCTCCGTTTCACGGACCGTGATGTTCCGCGCCGCCGCGTCCAGCACGTAGACGGCGCCGAGGTGCACGCGCCCGACGTCGGTGGTGTCGTCGTTGAGGATCCCGACGAAGTGCAGCTCGTAAGGAGTGGCCAGCGCGACCTCCTCCTCCAGCTCCCGCTTCAATCCGCCGAGGAGCGTCGGAGTGTCGGGATTGATGTGACCGCCGATGCCGAGGGAGAGCTTGTGGTGGAGTCGTGTCTCGGTCTGTCTCGCGGTCCGCTTCAGCAGGAAGTAGTCCTCGCCGTTGCGGATGGCGACGTAGGGAATGATCTGCTTGAACTCCGGCGAGACCTCCGCCTGCGGGCGGGGAATGAAGAGGTGGCGGCTCTCGATGAGTTCGAGGATCGTGCTCGTGCCGGCGCGGATCAGATCGAACCCGCGCCCGCCGATGAACGGCTCCAGATCGGCGCGCGGGACCACCATCACCTCTTCGCTCAACGGAAAAACCCCAGGGCCGCGTCATGGAGGATCCCGTTGCTGGAGACGCCGCTCCCGCCGTCCGCGTCCGGGCGGCCGGAAAGGGTGGTGAACCGCCCTCCCGCTTCTTCCACGATGACCTGCACTGGGGCCACGTCCCACAAGGCCACTTTCGGCTCGATGGCCAGGTCGATCGCTCCCTCGGCCACGAGCATGTGCGTCCAGAAGTCGCCGAAGCCGCGGGAGCGGTCGCAGGCGCGCAGAAGGTCGAGGAATCGCGATTCGAGCCCGAGGGGATCGAAATCGGTGATGCTGTCGTAGCCGATGAAGGCGTGATGCAGGCTGGCCACGGTGCTGACGCGGATGCGATTCCCATTGCAGAACGCCCCGTCGCCGCGCGCGGCCCGCCAGCGGCGCTTCATGGCGGGGGCGGACACCACGCCGGTGGTCAGCCGCCCGCGCTCCTCGAGGGCAATGAGGGTGGCGAAGACGGGGACGCCGCGGACGTAGTTCCGCGTGCCGTCGATGGGGTCGAGGATCCACCGCCGGTCGGTGGTTCCGGTGGTGCCGAATTCCTCGCCGAGGATGCCGTCGGCGGGACGTTGCTGGCGCAGGAGGTCGCGCATGGCCCGCTCGGCCGCCTCGTCCGCCTCCGAGACGGGGGAGAGGTCGTTCTTCGCGCGGACGGCCAGATCGGGCGCGCCGAAGAATTTCATGGTGATGGCGTCGGCGGCATCGGCCAGCGCGAGCGCCAGCGCAAGGTCGTCATGCACGGGGGCGGAGGGTAGCACGCCGGCGTTGCCGATTTCGCGGTCTTCCTTCATTCTTCGCTCATGCCTCTGGTCCTCCTTGCCGCCTTTCTCATCGCCGTGACGGCCGGTGCCTCGACGCCGCTGACGATCGAGGACTACGCCGGCATGCCGGCGCTCAGCTCGGCCAGGTTCTCTCCCGACGGGACGCGCATCGCCTACGTGGTCACGCGCGCCGACTTCGAGCAGAGCGTGTACGACTCCGACATCTGGCTGATCGGCGCCGACGGCCGGAACGGATTCCAGCTCACGCGCGGACGCCGATCCGACCACGCGCCGCGCTGGGCTCCGGACGGAACGAGCGTCGCGTTCCTCTCCGATCGAGACGGGGCGACCGCCGTCTATCTCATCGGCGCCGCCGGGGGGGAGGCGGAGAAGGTGACCGGCGAGGAGGCGTCGATCCGGATGTTCGAGTGGTCGCCGGACGGGAGAGCCATCGCCTTCGTCCGCCTCGACGCACGATCGGCGGAGGAGGAGAGGCGCGCCGGGGAGAGAGACGATGCCCGCGTCGCCGGCGAGGACTCGCGGCACGCCCATCTGCACGTGATCGACCTGGAGACGCGGCGCGCGCGGCGTCTCACATCCGGCAGCTTCTCGATCTTCGGCTTCTCCTGGTCGCCCGATTCGAAGTCGATCGCCTTCGACCGCGGTCCGGCCAACGGTCTGGACGGCATGTACCACACCGACATCTACCTGGTGGATGCGGAAGGGGGCGAGCCGCGGCCCGTGGTGGTGAGGGAAGGGCTCGACCGCAACCCGCGCTTCTCGCCCGACGGCCGGTTCATCGCCTTCACCAGCACGCGCGGCGAGCACGACTGGCTCCGCGAGCATTTTCTCCACCTCGTCTCGCTGGCCGACGGCTCGATCACGACCATTGGCGCCGCGTACGGCAGGACGCCGGAGCAGGTCATCTGGAGTCCCGACGGGAGGACCCTCTGGTTCGAGGGGCCGATGAACTCGACCACGCAACTCTTCCGCATCGGCGCGGACGGCTCGCGGCTCACCAGCGTCACCGGTGCCGCCGGCATGGTGACCGACGCCGACGTTCATGTCCCCACCGGGCGCATCGCCTTCGTTCATCAGACGCTCGCCGCTCCGCCCGAGCTGTACGTCTCCAGCAACTCGCGCTTCGAGCCACGCCGTCTCACGAACCACAATGCCGCCTACCGTGACCGGTTGCTCGGCGAGACGCGGCTCGTCCGCTGGAAGAACCCGAAAGACGGGCTGGAAATCGAAGGGCTGCTCACTCTGCCGGTCGGGTACGTCACCGGCCGGAGGTATCCGCTCCTGACGTTCGTCCACGGAGGGCCGGCCTCGCGGTTCGACCAGGCCTTCCTCGGCTACCTCGGCTACATCTATCCCACGCACGTCTTCGCCGCGCGGGGGTTCGCCGTGCTCCGCCCCAATCCCCGCGGCACGGGCGGCTACGGCGAGGCCTTCCGCCAGGCGAACCGCAATGACTGGGGAGGGATGGACTGGCTCGACATCGAGACGGGCATCGACATGGTCATCGGGCAGGGGATCGCCGATCCCCGGCGCCTCGGCGTCATGGGGTGGAGCTACGGCGGCTTCATGGCCTCCTGGGCCATCTCGCGGACCGATCGCTTTCGGGCCATCAGCATCGGCGCGCCGGTCGTCGACCTGCTCAGCTTCCACGGGACGACCGACATCCGCCACTTCATTCCGAACTACTTCCGCAACGCCTCCCTGGACGAGATGCGGGCACGCAGTCCGCTCTGGCACCTGCGAAAGATCAGAGCCCCGGTGCTGATCCAGCACGGCGAAGCCGATGATCGGGTTCCGCTCTCCCAGGGGACGATGCTCTACCGGCTGCTCGAGGAGCTGGGCGTCGAGGTGACGATGGTCATCTACCCCCGCACCCCCCACACCCCCCGCGAGCCGAAGCTGCGCCTGGACGTGGCCCGCCGGAATATCGAGTTTTTCGAGAAACACGTCCTTCCCGCAGAGCGTGAGTGACCCCCGTGACACTCGGGCTCGTCCCTACCGCAGCAGCATGGCCACGGTCATGACCAGGCCGATGACCACGACGGCCCGGCGGACGAAGGTGCGGCCGAAGCGGTGGGCGAGGCGGGCGCCGAGCAGCCCGCCAGCGACGGCGCCGGCCGCCATCGGCAGGCCGTCGCTCCAGAGCACCGCGCCGGAGAGGGCGAAGTAGACCGCCGCCACGCCGTTGATGGCAATGGTCAGCAGGTTCTTCAGGCCGTTCATCTGATGGAGATCGGTCATGCCGATGAGGCCGAGCGCGGCCAGCATCAGAATGCCGATCCCCGCGCCGAAGTAGCCGCCGTAGATCCCGACCGCGAACTGGAAGGTGAAGACGAAGATCAGCCACGGAACGGTGGGGTTGTCGTGCGCTGCCGCCAGGAACCGCAGCCGGCGGGTGATCATCTCCTGCACGGCGAGCAGCAGCGTGGCCACCAGGATGAGGAGGGGGATGAGCCGGTCGAACGTCGTGGACGGGGTCCTGAGGAGGAGCACGGCGCCGGCCACGCCGCCGGCGAGGGAAGGGACGATCAGCAAGAAGAGCCAGCGGCGGGCCGAGGCCAGCTCCCGTCGGAATCCGATCGTACCGGCCAGCGAGCCGGGCCAGAGGGCGATCGTGCTGGTGGCGTTCGCCAGGATCGGATCGCGGCCCAGCCAGATCAGCGCCGGGAACGAGATCAGCGTCCCGCCGCCGGCGATGGCGTTGATCGCCCCCGCGATGAAGGCCGCCCCCACGATGATCACGACGTCCAATCGAGTTCCCGACCCATGCTATCCTGCCGCGCCTTGCGCTCCACCCTTCTCCTGAAGGTCTCGCTTCTGGTTTGCGTGGCGGCGATCGCGATTCATCTCGGCGGGCTCCCGCTGATCGATACCGACGAGGGCCGCAACGCCGAGGTCGCGCGCGAGATGGCAGAGACGAACGATTATGTCGTTCCGCGCCTGAACACGGTCCCGTACCTCGACAAGCCGATCGTCTACTTCGCGGCCCAGGCCGCGCTGATGGAGGTCCTCGGGCCCACCGAGCTCGCCGCGCGCCTGCCGGCCTACTTCTTCACCCTGGCCACCGCGGCGCTGATCTTCTGGTTCGCACGCAGGCGGATCGGGGAGGAGGAGGCGTGGGTGGCCGCGATCGCCTACCTGGCCATGCCTCTGACGATGGCCTTTGCGCGCGTGGTGATCTTCGACAGCACCCTCGCGTTCTTCATCGCCGTGGCCATCGTCGCCTTCCACGAGGCCATCGAGCTTCGCGACCGGCGATGGACCGCTCTCGCCTGGGCAGCCATCGGTTTCGGCGTCCTGACCAAAGGTCCCGTGGCCATTGCCGTTCCGCTGCTGGTGGCCCTCCCGTACGCGATCTGGCGGAAAGCGGCTCCGATGCTCTGGTCCGTTGCCGGACTGATGATCTTCGCGGCCGTGGTGACGCCATGGGTCTGGGCGATCTCGCGCGTCGTTCCCGATTTTCTCTACTACGTCCTGGTGACAGAAACGGTGGCCAGGCTCACCTCCGAGGAGATGATGCGGAGCGGACCGCCGTGGTATTTCCTTCCCTATTTCGTCGCCGGCGCGGCGCCATGGACGGTGGCCGTCGTGGCCAACTGGCGCGACTGGAGCCGGCGCGACGGCCGGTCGGTCTTCCTTCTGCTCTGGGTCCTGGTGCCGCTGGTCTTCTTCTCGCTCTCGGAGTCGAAGCGGGCGCAGTACATCCTGCCGGTCATGCCGGCCGTGGCGCTGCTCGTCGCCCTTTCGTGGCAGACGTTTCGCCCTCGCGCCGCCGCGGTGGCCATGGCGCTGTTCGGCGCCGTTCTGCTGGTGGGACCTTCCCTTCCTCAGTTCTCCCGGATCAAGCCGGCGGCGCTGGTGGAGCCTGCGCGCAGCGCGTCGCGAGGGTACGGCCTGGTCTTCCTCGCCGGCGGAGCCGTGGCGCTGGCCTCGCGCGATCGAAGGACAGCGTTCCTCTCGCTGGCACTGCCGGTGGTGGCCATGCCGGCGATCGGCGGACCATTCCTCTACGCGCTGTCGGAGAGGCGTTCGCAGCGATCGTTCGTCGCCGAGCTCGCCCCGCACCTCTCCGCGCAGACCGAGGTCATCGGAGTGGAGATGTTCACCGGTTCGCTCGCCTTCTATCTCCAACGGCCGATCATCCTGGTCACGGCCGACGCCAGCGAGCTGACCAGTAACTACATCGTACGGCGATACCAGCGATTCAGCGGCCAGCCCGGCGTGCCGGTGAAACCGCTACCATGGTTCGCTCAGAGTCTGGAGCGCTGCTGCGATCCGCGGATCTATCTGGTGAGAGACGACGACCCGCACCATCAGGACCATCTGGAGTCGCGCGGAGCGCGGCTGCTCGCCACCGGCACGCACTACTTCGCGTACGCCTACAGCGGGCCTCAGCGGCGACGCTCTCCCTGAACCTTCCATGTGCGGGATCTACGGAATCGTCGCCGCAGGTGAGGCGCCGCTCGCGCACCCGGAGGTCGTGGCCTCGATGGGGGAGGCGCTGCGCCACCGCGGTCCGGACGGCAGCGCACATTTCCGCGCCGCGCGGGCCATCCTCGGCACCGAGCGGCTGCGGATCATCGACCTGCACGAGCGTGCCGACCAGCCCTTCGCCTCTCCCGACGAGAAGGTCTGGCTCGAGTGCAACGGCGAGATCTACAACTCCGCCCTGATCCGGGCCCGTTACCGCGAGTATCCGTACCGCTCGCATTCCGACGTGGAAACCATCCTGCCGCTCTATCTTCATCGCGGCCCCGCCGCCGTGGCGGAGCTGGACGGCATGTTCGGCCTGGCCATCCGCGACGAGCGGGACGGCTCGCTGCTCCTGGCGCGCGATCGCGCCGGGGAGAAGCCGCTCTTCTACGCCCGCGCCGGCAACGAGGTCGTCTTCGCCTCCGAGCTGCAGTGCGTCATGAAGCATCCCGGCGTCCGGTCCGAGCTCGACCCCGTGGCCCTCGCCGACTACCTCCGCTTCGGCTATGTCCTCGAGCCGCGGACGATGTTCGCCGCCGTCCGCCGCGTGCCGGCCGGCGCCTCGGTCCGTTTCACGTCGCACGGCGAGGAGACGGTGCGCTACTGGCAGCCGGAGACCTTCGCCATCGAGCCGCGCAGCCCCGGCGAGGCCGTCGCCGAAACCCGCCGGCTCATCGAGGCAGCCGTCACCAGGCAGGTGATGTCGGACGTGCCGGTGGGCGTCTTCATCTCCGGGGGGATGGACTCGGCGATCCTGGCGGCGCTGGCCGCGAAGGCCATCGGCGTGGAGAAGGTCCACACCTTCTCCGCCCGGTTCGCCGAGGCCTCGTACGACGAGAGCGGAGACGCGGCCCGGATCGCGGAGCGGATGCGCACGCGTCACGTTCCGGTCCGCACCGACGAGGAGGCGCTGCTCGAGGCGCTGGTTGCCGTGACGCGCCGCGTCGCCGAGCCGATCGCCGATCCGGCCATCCTGCCGACGTTCCTCCTCGCGCGTGCCGCCCGCCAGCACGTCAAGGTCATCCTCAGCGGCGAAGGAGCCGACGAGCTGTTCGGCGGCTACCCGACCTACATCGGCCACAAGCTGGCGCCGCTCTACCGTGCCCTGCCGGCACCGGTCCGGCGCGCTCTCGGCGCCGCCGTCCGGCGGATCCCCTCGTCGGGGAAGAAGGTGACCTTCGAGTTTCTCCTCAAGCGCTTCGTCGCCGGAGCGGAGCAACCGTGGATCGACCGCCATCTGGTGTGGTTCGGGACCGGATTGCCTCCGGCGGCGATCCGCGCCGGCGCCGGCACCACGCTGAGCCCGGACGGCACCGCGGACGTTCTCGCGGCGGCCATGCTCCTCGACTACCGCTCCTACCTGCGGGACAACCTGCTGGTGAAGGTCGACCGCGCCACCATGCTCTCCTCGGTGGAGGCGCGGGCGCCCTTCCTCGACCGCGACGTGACCAGCTTCGCGCTCTCGCTACCGTCCGACCTGCGGGTCCGGCGGCTCACCACCAAATGGGTCTTGAAGAAGGCCGCCGAGTCGTGGCTGCCGCGGCACGTCATCTACCGGAAGAAACGGGGACTCAGCGTTCCGATCGCCTCGTGGATCAACCGCGGATTGCGGAGTGAAGTCGACCGCCTCCTCGCGCCGGGACGCCTCGAGGCTGGGGGTCTCGATCCGTCCGTCATCGGACAGCTCCTGACCGAGCACCGCGAGGGTCGGGCGAACAACGCCCGGCCGATCTGGGCGGTGGTGATGCTGCAGTACTGGATGGAGAACTGGTCCCGGCAGGGGACGGACTAGGACTACCCCAAACATATTTGAAATTTGAGAGTCAAAGGCCGGGCTCGGGCGCGGGCGCGGGCCCGGGAAAGACTCGGCAGCCCTGAGCCCTGAAACGTGCCCTCTCCCGCTTGCGGGAGAGGGTGGCGCGAAGCGCCGGGTGAGGGCACTCCGTCTCGCGGTCGCGCCCCCTCATCCGGCCCTTCGCTCCGCTCAGGGCCACCTTCTCCCCCGCCGGAGGCGGGGGAGAA
>DATLEX010000143.1:0-8387 GCA_035525045.1 Thermoanaerobaculia bacterium
GGCACGGTCGGCGCGAAGGACAACACCGCGGACGTCGTCGGCGTGTCCCCGGGGCTGCCGCAGACCGGCGTGAAAGTCCTTGGCTGCGGCGGCACGGGCAGCACCTCGGGCGTGATCAAGGGCGTGGATTGGGTCACGGCCAACGCCAAGAAGCCGGCCGTGGCCAACATGAGCCTCGGCGGCGGCGCCAGCACGGCCCTCGACGACGCGGTGAAGAAGTCGGCCGACAGCGGCGTCTTCTACGCCGTGGCCGCCGGGAACGACGGCGCCAATGCCTGCAACTACTCGCCGGCCCGCGCCGGGACCCACAACGGCGTGATGACCGTGGCCGCGACCGACAGCAACGACAAGGAAGCCTCCTGGAGCAACTACGGCTCGTGCGTCGACATCTGGGCGCCCGGCGTGAGCATTCTCTCCACCAAGAAGGGTGGCGGGACGACCACCATGTCCGGTACCTCGATGGCCTCTCCGCACGGTGCGGGCGGCGGCGCTCTCTATCTCTCCACCAAGACCAGCGCCAGTCCGGCGACGGTCGAGGGTGCGCTGAAGACCGACGCCACCACGACCTCGAACAAGAGTAAGGACAACAGAACCATCATCCGGGAGTACGTCGGCAAATACTGAACGGCTGACGCTGGCCCGATTTCTGAAAGCCCCGCGCCCGCGCGGGGCTTTTTTCTTTACAGAGGAGGATGACCCGGGTGATCGGCAAATCCGCCGTTCGTCGTGATCAAGAAGTGACGCGCTCAGCGCCTCCAGCCGAGTGAGGCCTCGAGGTCACGGGCCAGGTGCTCGTGACCTCGGTCCGTCAGGTGCAGGCCGTCGTCCGCGTTGAGCGGGCCGGCCAGCACGCCGGCCAGGATGCGCTTCGGCACGAGCACGGCGCCGTGCCTGGCGGCCAGCCGGCGCTGCACCGCGGCGTAGCTCCACCCGCCCGGCACCACCGGGAGCTCGAGCATGACCGTCGTGCGCGGCGCGGAGGCGCGGAGGATGGCGTCGAGAGCGCGCTCGAACTCGGCCGGCGGCCGCCGCTCCAGCATGTCGTTCCCGCCGATCTCGATCAGCACCACGTCGCCGGGAATGGGAGGAGGGAAGCGCGGGATCTGCCCTTCGAGCGCGGTGGCCGCCGTGTCGGAGGGCTGCGAGAAGTTGGCCACGTGCAGGCCGAGGCGCCGCGGCCACGGGACCGACTCGGCGAAGCCGCCGGAGGAGAGCGAGTCCCCCACCACGATGAGCCGCCGCGGCAGCTCCACCGTCGTGTCGCGCAGGTGATGGGGAAGCTCGAGCCCGGCCGCCAGCAGCGCCGCGGCGATGGCCACGAGCTTCGCCGCCGCGGGGACGCCTCCTCGCCAGTCCTCGTTCATCAGCGCCGCCCCCACCCCCACCGCGAGCAGCGGGATGGCCACCCACCACGGCATCGGCGTTCCGCTCAAAAGGGCCAGCGGGATGGCCAGCAGCGGAAGGATCCGGAACCGCCGCCCGCCGGCGATGCCGATCACGAAGAGCGCCACGGCGGCGAAGAAAAGCTGCCCGCTGTAGACGTGGTAGAGCAGAGCCGACCGGATCACGACGCCGATGATCGTCCGACGGGAGCCATCACCGACGCAAGATCTTTCGCGAAGCGGGCCGCGTCGCCGGGGGGGAGCGCGGCCACCGTCACCCGGATCGCCGGCGGGGAGGCCAGGCGGTAGCGCTCTCCCGCCTGCACGCCCCAGCCGCGCTGCAGCAGACCCTGGATCGCCGACGCCTCGTCGGGAACCGGAACCCAGACGTTCAGCCCCGAGCGCCCCTGCGCGGCGATGCCGTGGGCGGCGAGGGCGCGGAGCAGAGCCTCGCGGCGGGCGGCGTAGGCCTTCTCGGCGCGGGCCAGGAGCTGGGCCACGCTCCGGTCGCGCCAGAGCGCGACCGCGAGCTGCTGCAGGATGTGGGAGACCCAGCGGATGCCGAGGGTCTGCCGGCGCTGCACGCGCGCGGCGGTGATGGGATCGCTGCTCATGACCGCCAGGCGGAGGTCGGGTCCGAGGGACTTGGAGACGGAGCGGACGACGGCCCAGCCCAGGCGCGACGGCTCGACGAGCGTGGCGTACGGCGCGCCCGCGACGGGGCCGGCGTGATCGTCCTCGATCAGCAGCAGGTTCGGGCGGGTCCGGAGGATCGATCGGAGCGTCCGCTGCCGGCTCGGGGAGAACGCCGCGCCGGTGGGGTTCTGGGCGCGGGGAGTGACGATGAGGGCCGCGGCGGGGCGGGCCAGC
This sequence comes from Thermoanaerobaculia bacterium, assembly GCA_035525045.1. Taxonomy (GTDB): domain Bacteria; phylum Acidobacteriota; class Thermoanaerobaculia; order Gp7-AA8; family Gp7-AA8; genus DATLEX01. Next base: position 2,253 of record DATLEX010000143.1, read on the forward strand.
ACCCGCCGCAGGCCGGCCGGGAGGATCCCCTCCTCGTCGACGGCGACGCCGGCGGGGGTGAGGGCCAGCGTGGCCAGGAGGTCGGCGATGCCGGTGAAGCAGGGGTCCTCGACCACGACGCGGTCGCCGGGGCGGAGGTGCTCGCGGAGGACGCGCTCGATTCCGTCGAGGGCGCCGCTGACGACGGAGATCTCGGCGGCGGGGACGCCGTCGGACTCGAAGCGGCGGCGGGCGGCGGCGACGAGAGGGGGATGGTTGACGTCCTCGCCGTAGAGCCGCGGCGCGCCTTTGAGTCGTGCCAGGGCGGCGGCGAGGGAGGGGAGGAGGGCGGGATCGGGGTTGCCGGAGGCGAGATCGCGGGCCGCGGCGGGGAGGGGGGAGGGGGGGTGAGGTCGGGGGAGTGGCGGATGCGGGTGCCGCGGCGGCCGTCGGCGACGAGGAGGCCGCGGTCGCGGAGGATGCGATAGGCGGCGGCGGCGGTGGCGGTGCTGACGCCGAGCCTGCCGGCGAGGGCGCGGATGGAGGGAAGCATGTCGCCGGGCCGGGCGCGGCCGGACGCGACGGCGGCCTCGATGGAGGAGGCGATGTTGACGGAGGAGCGGCCGGCGATGTAGTTTTGTGCTAACACAGTATCAGGATTGTACTAGAACATATGCCGACACTCCAGACCGGGCGTACCACCGTCCGCCGCCTCCCCGGGCGCGCTTCCTACGACAGCGAAACCATCCACGCCATCCTCGACGAGGCCCTCCTCTGCCACGCCGGTTTCGTCGTCGACGGCGCCCCCGTGGTCATCCCCACCATCCATACCCGCATCGGCCAGACCCTCGTCTTCCACGGCTCCGCCGCCAGCCGCATGCTCCGCACCCTCCGCGACGGCGTGGAGGCCTGCGTCACCGTCACCATCCTCGACGGCCTCGTCCTGGCCCGCTCGGCGTTCCACCACTCGATGAACTCCCGCTCGGTCGTCGTCTTCGGCACGGCCCGCGAGGTCACCGATCGCCAGGAGAAGCTCCGCGCCCTCGAGGCCCTCGTCGAGCACGTCGTCCCGGGGCGCGCCGCCGACGCCCGCCCCCCCACCGAGGAGGAGCTGCGCGCCACCCTCGTCCTCGCCCTCCCCATCACCGAGGCGTCCGCGAAGGTCCGCTCCGGCGGCCCGGTCGACGAGGAGGAGGACTACGCCCTCCCCATCTGGGCCGGCGTGCTGCCGATGCGCCTCATTCCCGGCGAGCCTCTCGCCGATGAGCGTGGGGGGGTGGGAGTGCCGGATTACGTGCGTGAGTACCGGCGCTAACGGCTCCACGGCGGCGTGACGCCGTTCATCCGCGCATAGGCGATCGACTGCCCGAGGTGCTCGTGCAGATGGTTGAGGATCGTCATGTACACGCCGCGCCGGGTGGTGTTGTTGCCGAACATCTTCACCGGCTTCTCGAGTCCCGATTCCTCGATCGTGTTCGCCGCCGCGCGGAGGTGGGCGAACGACTTCCTCAGCTCGGCCACGACCTCCCGTTTTTCGGTGATGGTCTCGATGTCCGCCGGGATGCCGGGCGGAGGCGGCGCGCCGACGAAGGTCAGGAGAAAGTAATTCGACCCCGCCACGTGGGTCAGCACCTCGCTGACGGAGCGGACGCCCGGCGCGGGACGCCAGGTGTACTTCTCCGCCGGGACGGCCTCGGCGAGCTGGATGAGCTTTCCCTCCACCTCGGCCAGGTTGACCAGGAACTCGGCGCGGAACGAGGGGTTCGCGTCCGTCGCCTTCGGCTCCTGAGTGCGGGCGGCGGCGAGGAGCGGCACAATGGCCACCATGAGGAGAAGACGTTTCATTGTGAGGACCGTTCCGAGCGTTGGAACGCGCGGGATTGTACTAGAATGCCCGCCGCTGACCTGACGCCCGCGCCGCTACCGAGGATTCCGTCACGCGGGCCAATCAACATCCGGGGTGTCGAATGGATTTTCGTCTGACTGACGAGCAGAAGCAGATCCAGCAGATGGTGCGCGAGTTCGCCGAGAGCGAGATCAAGCCGCACGTCATGGAGTGGGACGAGGCCCAGCACTTCCCGGTCGATGTCTTCAAGCGTGCCGGGGAGCTGGGGATGCTCGGCGTGATCTTCCCCGAGGAGTACGGCGGGGCCGGCCTCTCCTACATTGACTACGTGAACGTGATCGAGGAGCTGGGGGTGGTCGACAGCGGCTTCGCCCTCAGCGTGGCCGCGCACAACTCGCTCGGTACCGGGCACATCTACCTCGCCGGCTCCGAGGAGCAGAAGAAGAAGTGGCTCCCCCGGCTGACCAGCGGCGAGTGGATCGGCGCCTGGGGGCTGACCGAGCCGGGATCGGGGAGCGACGCGTCCGGCATGCTGACCACGGCCGTGAAGGACGGCAAGGAGTGGGTGCTCAGCGGTACGAAGAACTTCATCACCAACGCCAGTTGCGCCGACATCGCCGTGGTGCTGGCCGTGACCGACCGCGACGACCCCAAGCACGGCATCACCGCCTTCGCCGTGGAGATGGAGCGGAAGGGGATCCGGCCGGGGAAGAAGGAGAACAAGCTGGGGATGCGGATCTCCGACACCGCCGAGCTGGTGCTCGAGGAGTGCCGCGTGCCGGACGACAACGTCCTGGGCAAGGTCGGCTACGGGTTCATCGACGCGATGAAGGTCCTCGACGGCGGGCGCATCTCCATCGGGGCACTGGCCCTGGGCGTGGCGCGCGGCGCATTCGAGGCCGCCCGCGACTACTCGAAGCAGCGGACGGCGTTCGGGAAGCCGATCGCCGACTTCCAGGCCATCCAGTTCATGCTCGCCGACATGGCCACGGAGATCGACGCGGCGCGGCTCCTCTGCTACCGCGCCGCGGCGATGAAGGACGAGGGAGAGCGCGTCACGCAGTTCTCGGCCATGGCCAAGCTCTACGCCTCGGAGGTGGCCGTGCGGGCCACGGAGAAGGGTGTGCAGATCTTCGGCGGGTACGGGTTCATCAAGGAGTTCCCGGCCGAGAAGTACTACCGCGACGTCAAGCTCTGCACCATCGGCGAGGGAACCAGCGAGATCCAGCGAATGGTCATCGCCCGGCACATCCTGTCGGAGGCCCACGCGATCCGGTGATGGACGACCTCGACGCGCTCGCCGACGGCATCCGCGCCGGGCAGTACCGCGCGCTGGCGAAGGCGATCACCCTGGTCGAGCGCGATGAGCCGCAGGCCCAGCGCCTCCTGGCCGGGATCTATCCGTCGACCGGAAACGCGCGCGTGGTCGGCATCACCGGCTCGCCCGGCTCGGGAAAGTCGACGCTCGTCGCCGCCATGGCCAGGCACGTCCGCGCGTCGGACAGGCGCGTCGGCATCATCGCCGTCGATCTGACCTCTCCCTTCACCGGCGGAGCCATCCTCGGCGACCGCATCCGGATGACCGGCCTCTACACCGACCCGGGCGTCTTCATCCGCTCCATGGCCACGCGCGGCTTCATGGGAGGGCTGGCGCGAGCCACCAACGACGTGGTCGACATCCTCGACGCCTCCGGCTTCGACCTGGTGCTGGTGGAGACGGTGGGCGTGGGGCAGGACGAAGTGGAGGTCGTGCGCACCGTGCAGACGAACATCGTCGTGCTCGTTCCCGGGATGGGCGACGACATCCAGGCCATCAAGGCGGGGATCATGGAGATCGGCGACATCTTCGTGGTGAACAAGGCCGACCGCCCCGGCGCCGACAAGACGGTCACCGAAGTGACGATGATGATGTCGCTGGTCGAGGAGCACGGCGAGTGGGTGCCGCCGATCGTGAAGACGGTGGCCTCGCAGGGCGACGGAATCCCCGAGCTGGAGTCCGCGGTCTTCGGGCACTACGAGTACCTCGAGAAGTCGGGCGAGCTGGTCCGGCGCAACCGCGAGCGGGTGCGGATCCGCATCGAGACGCAGCTCAAGGAGAGATTCATGGAGCGGCTGATCGGCGGGGCCGTGCCGCGCGCCGAGTACGATGCGCTCCTCGACGAGGTGCTGCAGAAGCGCAACAATCCACATGACGCGGCGGAGGCGCTGCTCGACCGGGTGAGAATCGGATGAGACTGTCACGCGACTGGCTGGGAGACTACGTCGCCCTCTCGGATCTGTCCGACGAGGAGCTCGCCAGCCGCTTCACCGAGATCGGCCATGCCGTCGATGCCATGGAACGGCACGGCGACGACACCGTCTTCGACCTGGAGATCACCACCAACCGCGTCGACGCCATGAGTCATCTCGGCATGGCCCGGGAGCTGGCCGCCGCCCTCGGCCGCGACCTCCAGATGAGCCTTCTCCCCGCGGAGCGGGCAGAAGGTCCCGGGTCCGTTTCCATCCGCATCGACGCCCCCCAGATGTGCTCCCGCTACACCGGCAAGGTCATCCGCGGCGTCACCATCAGGCCCTCGCCCGAGAAGATCCGCCGCCGTCTCGAAGCCGCCGGCCTCCGTCCCATCAACAACGTGGTGGACGTGACGAACTACGTGATGCTGGCCCTCGGGCATCCGCTGCACGGCTTCGACCTCGACAAGCTCGCCGGCGCCGCGATCATCGTCCGCGCCGGAAACCGCGGCGAGACGATCAAGAGCCTCGACGGCGAGGTGCGGCGGATCGATCCGGAGACCGTGGTCATCGCCGATGCGAAGCATTCCGTGGCCCTCGGCGGCATCATGGGGGGCGCCCAGAGCGAGATCGGCCAGGCCACGCGGAACGTCCTGCTCGAGTGCGCCTGGTTCGAGCCCTCCGTGATCCGGCGGACCGCGCGGCGGCTGGGCATGAAGACGGATGCTTCCTATCGCTTCGAGCGCCGGGTCGATCCGAACGACACCGTGGCGGCCGTCGAGCTTGCCGCGCGGCTGATCGTCGAGAGCGCCGGCGGCACGCCCGAGCCGGTCCTCGACCTCGTCGCGGCGGAGCATCGCCCGCTGACCCTGCGCCTCCGGGCGGCGAGGCTGGCCGAGGCATCGGCGGGCGTGGTGGGGATCGGCTATGCGCTCGATCTCTTCCGGCGCATCGGTTTCGAGGCCGAGCAGGTCGCCGACGGCATCGAGGTGAGCGTGCCGGCCTTTCGCGGCGACATCCACGAGGAGATGGACCTGATCGAGGAAGTGCTTCGTTTCTTCGGGCTGGACAAGGTCCCCTCGTCGCTCCCGCGGCTCACGACCGGCGATGCCCGTCCGAACGCGATCGGCGAGACCGAGGACGAGGTGCGGCGGATCCTGACCGGCTGCGGGCTGACCGAGGTGGTCAACTACTCGTTCATCCGCCCGGAGCAGAACGCGCTCTTCTCCAACGAGAAGCCGCTGGACATCACGAACGCCCTCTCGGAGAACATCACCTCGATGCGCCTCTCGCTGCTCCCCGGCCTGCTGGAGACGGTGGTGTTCAACCGTTCCTACGGAACGCGCGACGGCGCGCTGTTCGAAGTGGGGCGAACGTATCACCAGGGAGTCCGCGAGGCGCATCGCGCCGCCCTCGTCCTCTACGGCACGCTCGGCACGCACTGGGGTGAGGCGAAGCGGGCGGTCGATTTCTTCGACGTCAAGGGAATCGTCGAGCAGGTCGCGGCGAAGCTTCACGTGGAGCTGGCGTTCGCCCCGGCCGGCGCCCCATGGCTGCGACCAGGGAAGGGAGCGGCCGCCCGCCACGGCGACCGGACCGTGGCCACGCTCGGCTTCCTGGCGCCGGAGGTGTTGCAGCACTTCGGGATCAAGGGCGAGGTCGCCGCGGCGGAGGTCGATCTCGAGGCACTCCGCGGCGCGACCGGCCAGTGGAAGATGGCGCCGGTAGCGCGCTTTCCCGGCGTGCCGATGATCCTGGCGCTGACTCACGGCGGGGACGTCGACTACGGGCGCCTGATCGAGATGATCCGCTCCCTCGAGGTCCCGTACCTCCACGACGTCGGCCTTCGCGACCGCTATGTACCGGAGGGGGCGGACGAAGTCGTGAAGACGACGCTGGGGATGTGGTATCAGGCCTTCGATCGATCGCTGACGCAGGAAGAGGTGAGCCGCATCCATCAGGAGCTGGCCGCGCGCATCGCCGGCCTGCTGCCGGTCAAGGTCTTGGGGTCAGGTCTGAAAACTTAACTTCGCGTCTACCGGCGGGAGAGTCTACAAACGGTAGGCGCGAAGTTAAGTTTT
>DATLEX010000177.1:0-8205 GCA_035525045.1 Thermoanaerobaculia bacterium
AGCCGAGCTCCCGGCGGATGCCGTCCAGCTCATGCTCGATCCGGTCGATCTCCGCCAGCCCGAGGCGGTGGACCTCTTCCGGCGTCAGATCGAGCGAGGTGTGCAGCCGCATCAGGAAGCGATAGGCGTCGCTCCCTCCCGGTTGGTGCGCGAGGCCCACCGCGCGGGGTGCGGCGCTCTCGTAATCGGACGAAAGAACGTTCAGGAGCCGCCGCAGCGCGGGGTTGATCTGCCGCTCGATGGCCTGGCGCACCCCCTCCATGAGCGCGGCGCGCTCCTCGCCGCTCAACGCGGAGAGCCGGCCGCCGGCGAGCGCGAAGGGGCTGGCATCGCCCTCCTGCAACAGTCCTCCGAACATGCCCCGCACCAGCGGCAGCTCGGGCTGGGGAATCAGGATCCCGCGCCTCCGCTGCTCGGTGACGACGGCGGTGAGCGCATCGATGAACCGGGCGTAGCCGGCCAGCAGGCGGACATACCGCTGCGCGTCCGCTCCGCCGCGGAACGTGAACTGCGCGAGAGCCTCATTGGCCTCCCTCACTCGCGAGTTGTAAGGAGTGACCGGAAACTGATGCCAGAAGTGCGGCAAGCCGTCGACGGCGAGCTGCTGCCGCCAGCGGAGGACGCCGAGCGTGAGGCGCTCGTCCTCCGAAAGCGACCGGGGGTCGATCCGCTCGAGCCGTTCCAGCACCCGCCGCGCAGACGCCGCATCGGCGGCGGCGTTCTCGTAGCTCGGGTCCGGCATCGTCTCGATCGGGAGCCCCAGCCGCATCCGCGCGGAGAGATTGCCCTCGAGCTCTCGCGACCAGACTTCGTCCGCGATCTGCCGCAGCTCACGCGAAGAATCGACCGCGGTGGCGCAGCCGGCGGTGACCGCCATCAGGAGCAGGACGAGAGTCTCTCGCATGGGAGCTACCTTATGTCATCCCCGGCGGCTCGGGCCACCGCGCCCGGTTAACCAAATCGCCCCGCCCTGCGTATTAGTAGGAAAGGGGAAAGCTATGCGCCGTCTATTCACCCTCGCGTTCCTTTTTCTATTCAGCTCCGGCGCCTTTGCCGCCGAGGACACGATCCGGCGGGGCTTCCGGGTCGGCGACGGCGGGACGCTGAAGCTCGATGCCCGGATCGGCAGCGTCACGATCGTCACCGGCGGCACCGGGGTGGCCGTGGAAGTGGTCCGTCGCGCGACAGGAATGATGGCGGACGAGGCGCTCCGCGATCACGAGATCGCGTTCGAGCAGCGGGGCGACGACGTGATCATCACCAGCAAGCATGACCACGGCCTCCGGCAGTGGTTCTCCAGCTATCGCGTGAAGTGGAACATCCGCGTTCCGGCGCGCTACAACGTCGACGTGCGGACGTCGGGAGGGGGGATCGACCTGGCCGGCATCGGCGGCACGGTCGATGCCCGCACCTCGGGCGGAAGCATCAGGACCGGGCGCCTCGGCGGCCCGGCCACACTGAGGACGTCGGGCGGATCGATCACCGTCGCCGGCGCGTCCGCCGGCCTCCAGGCGCGGACCTCCGGCGGCTCGATCGAGATCGGCGACACGACCGGAACGGTCGAGGCCAGGACCTCCGGCGGCTCCATCCGGCTGGCGCGCGTGGGCGGCGAGGTGGCCGCGCACACCTCCGGCGGGGGGATCCGCATCGAGGATGCTCTGGGGCGCGTCGACGCCACCACCTCCGGCGGCTCGATTCACGCCCGCCTCTCCCGGCAGCCGTCCGGCGACTCGCGCCTGTCGACGTCGGGTGGAGGGATCACTCTCTCCGTCGCCCGCGACGTGAAGCTCGACCTCGACGCGCGCGCCAGCGGCGGCGGCGTCCGCTCCGACGTCCCCGTGACCATCACCGTTCACGGAAGCGTCGACCGCCACTCTCTCCGGGGGCAGATCAACGGCGGCGGGCCGAAGCTCGTCCTCCGGACCTCCGGCGGCGGGATCCGGCTGTCGCAGATGTAGCGCCGGCCGTGTCATCCGGACGATCTTCCCCGCCACTGTCGAATTCCCCCCGCCCCGCGCGTCGATGAGCGAAAGGAGATGGATCGATGAACTACATCCTGTTGATCTACGGCGACGAGAAGGCCTGGGGCTCGCTGAGCAAGGAGGAGATGGAGAAGGTCTACGAGGGGCACCGGGCCTACGGCGAGGCCATGGCCGCGGCGGGGGTGATGCGGGGCGGGGCCGAGCTCAAGCCGGTCTCCACGGCCACGAGCGTCCGCTTCAGCAAGGGGCGGCCGAAGACCGTGGATGGGCCGTTCGCGGAGACGAAGGAGCAACTGGGCGGGTACTATCTGATCGATGTCGAGAATCTGGAGCAGGCCATCGAGTGGGCGGAGAAGATGCCGGGGATGACCGAGGGGACCGTGGAAGTGCGCCCGCTGGGCGAGGGCTCCTGACGCCACCGATGTTTCTCGCGCGCATCGTCGAAGAGGTCGTTCGAACCGACGGGCGCCAGGTGCTGGCGGGACTGATTCGTCTGACCGGCGACTTCGACGCCGCCGAGGATGCGTTGCAGGAGGCCTATGCGCGCGCGCTCGCGGCGTGGGCCCGCGACGGGATCCCGGAGCGGCCGGCGGCCTGGTTGAACACCGTGTCGCGGCGGATCGCCATCGATCGCATCCGGCGCGACCGCAGCACGGCTCTCCCTCCCGATCTCGAGGCGCCGCCGCCGGAGGACATCGATCCTTCGGGCGTCGAGGACGACCGGTTGCGGCTGCTGTTCGTCTGCTGCCATCCCGCACTCTCGCCGGAGGCGCGATGCGCGCTGGCCCTCCGCACCCTCGGCGGGCTGACCACGCGGGAGATCGCCCGCGCCTTCGTCGAGGCGGCGGAGGCCACCGCGCAACGGATCGTCCGCGCCAAGAAGAAGATCCGCGAGGCGAGGATCCCCTTCGAAGTGCCGCCGCGCCGGAAGCTCCCCGAGCGGATCGACACGGTGCTCTCGGTGATCTACCTGATCTTCAACGAGGGGTACTCGTCGACCGATGCGCCGTCTCTGCTCCGGCCCGACCTGGCGGCGGAGGCCATCCGGCTGGCGCGCCTGGCGGTCGAGCTGCTCCCCGAGTGGCCGGAGGCGCGCGGCCTGCTGGCGCTGATGCTCCTGACCGACGCGCGCCGCGCCGCGCGCATCACGCCGGGGGGAGACCTGGTGCCGCTCGAGGAACAGGACCGCGCTCTCTGGGATCGCCGGCAGATCGAGGAAGGATTGCGGCTTCTCGACGAGGCGCTCGATCAGCGAACGCCGGGACCGTACCAGACGCAGGCGGCCATCGCCGCGCTTCACGCCACGGCGGCCACGCCGGACGAGACCGACTGGCCGCAGATCGCCGCGCTCTACCAGGCGCTGCTCGGCTGGACCCCCACACCCGTCGTCGAGTTGAACGCGGCCGTGGCCCTCGGTCTGGCCACGAGCCTGGAGCGGGGGCTCGAGTGGATCGAGCGGATCGAGGCGGGCGGCGCGCTGGCGCGATACCACCTCCTCCCGGCGTCGAGGGCCGACCTCCTTCGCCGCCTCGGCCGTGGTGACGAAGCGGCCGCGGCGTATCGTCACGCGCTGGAACTGGTGACGAGTCCGGCTGAGAGACGGTACCTGGAGAGACGCCTGATTGGGGTCGGAGCTTCACTTTTCACTTTCTCTACCTCCGGTAGCTCCACAGCCGATAGAGAAAGTGAAAAGTGAAGCTCCGACCCCATCTGGCGACCTTTGTGCACGCGGGGCTGTCGTGAGCCGGCTCGCCCTCGCGGCGCTTCTGATCATCCCGCTGAGCTGCCGTCACGCGGACGTGGCGCTCCCCGTCGCGCCGCAGGCGGTCGCCCCCGCGCGCGGCGAGTCGATCGTCCGCGACGCCGCGGTCTGCGGGCACTGTCACGCGGCCGATCCGAAGCGGGATCCCGATGGGCCGCTGAGCGGCGGCATGGAGTTTCGCAACTGGCGCATCGGCACGGTGCGGGCCACGAACCTCACCAGCGATCCCGAGACCGGCCTCGGCCGGTGGAGCGAGGCGGAGATCGTCCGCGCTCTCCGCAACGGGCAGAGCCGCGACGGGCGTCTCATCGCGCCGATCATGCCGTACGAGTGGTTCCACGAGATGTCCGACCGCGACGCCTTCGCCGTGGCCGGCTACCTGAAGAGCCTCCCCCCGGTCCGCAACGAGGTGAGGCAGAGCCCGAACTTCTGGTTCCGCCTCGGGGAGATCTTCTTCCTCCGGCCGAAGGCGCCCCTCTCGGTCACCGCTCCGCCCGCCAGCCCGACGCCCGAGTACGGCGCGTATCTGTCGCAGCACGTCGCGCTCTGCGCCGACTGCCACACGCCGCGGAGCGGCCTGCTCTCCCGCCCAGACCGGCGCCGCCTCTTCGCCGGGATGAGCGATCCGCCGAAAGGATTTCCGGCGAATCCGCCGAACCTCACCCCCGATCTCGAGACGGGGATCGGCCGGTGGAGCGAGGACGATTTCCTGCGGACGCTCCGCACCGGCGTGAATCCCGCCGGCCGGACCCTGCACCGCTTCATGCCGTGGCCGCAGATCGGGCGGATGTCGGACGACGAGCTTCGCGCCATCTATCGCTACCTGCGCACGCTGCCGCCGGTGCGGAACGAGGTGCCGCGCGCCGGGCCGCGCTGAGCCGTCGATGGGGCCCGATCACCGTTCTTTCGGCTCGACGGCGCCGCCGGCGCGCTGCCACGCTTCGAAGCCGCCGTGGAGCGCGTGCACGTCCTTCCAGCCGGCGCGGAGGAGGTGCTGCGCCACCCGGGCGCTCGAGGCCTCGTGCAGTCACGTGCAGTAGGTCACCACGCTGCGGTCCCGCGGCACGGAGTCGAGAAGGCGGGTGGCCTCGTCCGGCGGGATGCGCAGCGCACCTCGGATCTTGACCTCGGAGGCGGACCACGACTTCGCGCTGCGGCTGTCGATGAAGAGGATCGGCTCGCCGCGGTCGAGGCGCGCCCGCATCTCGTCGACCGAGACGCGCGGCACATCCGTCGGCTGCGACAGCTCCAGATCCCCGCTCATGGCGGCGTGCGAAGCAAGTTTCATGCAGGCATGCTCTCCTCCCTCACCTCCGAGAGCCGCGCCAGGACGAACGCGCCGCAGGCCATCACCAGGTCGCGCACGGCGATGTCGAAGAAGCGACCCGTGGTCAGCAGGCTGAGGGCGATCGCCGTCAACCAGGCGGCGATGACATATCCCCCCAGCCGGGTCAGACCTGCCAGCACGGCGATGCCGGCGAGCATCTCGATGATGCCCGCCAGGCGCATGAAGGCCGTGGCGGAGAGGGGCACGATCGCCAGCACCATCGGGCTCAGGTATTGTTCCCAGTCGGCCAGCAGATTCAGGAACTTGTCGAGTCCGGCCAGCAGCGCGGTCAGCCCGAAGGCAATGCGGAGCGTCCAGTAGGCGGAATTGAGTCGCGGTTCCATCGGTATCCTCCTTCATCATTGGAGTGGGGGAGGAGAGTTTGGTGACAGGCGTGTCACCTTTCCCGATCGCGGCTCATCCAATGATGGTGAGGAGAAGTTTCGATGACCACCGCTCAGACAGCCAGGCCACCCGCGGCCGACCCGGTCACGGATGAGGACGTCGTCAGACGGGTCGTCGCGGGCGACACGGCGATGTTCGAGATCCTCGTGCGCCGTCACAACCAGAGGATCTACCGGACGGCGCGGGCGGTCCTCGGTTCCGAGGACGAGGTGGAGGACGTCATGCAGCAGGCGTATCTGAACGCGTACAGGAGCCTCCATCAGTTCGCGGGGCAGGCGCGGTTCGCGACGTGGCTGACGCGGATCACGGTCAACGAAGCGCTGGCGCGCCGCCGCAGGAGCGGGCGCGGCCTCGGGACGGGAGACGATGCCATGGCGATGCACCTAGTCGACACCAGAACGCCCGACCCCGAGCGGCAGGCGGCGTCGGCGGAGTTGCGGCAGGCGATGGAGGACGAAGTGGCGGCCCTGCCGGAGTCGCTGCGGGTCGTGTTCGTGATGCGCGAGGTGGAGGGACTGAGCACGGCGGAGACGTCGTCGTGCCTCGAGGTCTCGGAGGACGTGGTGAAGACCCGCCTTCACCGCGCCCGGGGCGTGCTGCGGGAGAACCTCTACCGCCGCGCCGGCGTCACGCTCGACTCGATCTTCACCTTCGGCGAGGCCCGCTGCGATCGCGTGGTGGCGGCGGTGATGGCGCGGATCGCAGGGTGAACGGCTCTCGACGGCTGGCCCCGTCGATCGCCGCTGCCATGCCGTCCGCGCCGGCGATTTGACACGCCACTTTTTCCGGCGCATGCTTTTTCAATCCGTCCTTACTAACATGCTGCCGCCCTGAAGCCGGGCGATGGGAGAAGACATCATGCGACCACGATCGAGCAACCACTTCGGACGTCTGTTGAGCCTGATCCTTGCCTTCGGAATCGCCGTGGCCGTCCCGTCGACCGCCGCGGCTCAGTTCCAACCCTGGACGACGGTCGGATCCGCCGGAACGCTGGACGAGAACGGTTTGAAGCTCGTCACCTTCGACGGTCCGACTGCGGTGCTGACGGGATTCCTGAGGGGGGGCGTGATCATCCGCTACAACGTCGTCGCGGTCGACGATCTCATGGCAGGTCGAGGCACTGCGATCTCCATGCTGGTCCGCTACCGGGCAACCCCTGACACGATCGCTGTACGAAACGCCGATAGCCAGGTCATCGTGAAGCTCATCGAGGTGAATCTATTCACAGGCGTGTCGACCACCAAGTTGACGCTGGACAGCGATCAATTCCCGGCCAGCAACGCCTTTCAGACGCAGACCGTCAAGACTTGCCCGAGTTTCTCCGTGTTCGACTTCCACTCGAATGCGTACTACATCGAGGCTCTGCTCGGCAGGAGCAGGCCGTTCTCCGGCAATCCGGCGATCCAGGCGATCCAGGTCACCGCGACCGGCTGCGAAATCATCTCGTAGCGGGCGCGGGCTCACTCCAGCCGGACGATCAGGTCGCCGGTGGCGTTCTCCCGCTCGGTGAGGATCGGGACGACGGCCCCCTGGCCCGACACGACGGAGACGTCGATCTGCATGTTGCGCAGGTCGCCGAACTGGCCGCGCGAGGGCCCGATGATCTCCGCGGCGATGTCGGCGATCTGCAGCAGCTTGTTGGCCTCGAGGGTGTAGTCCTTCTTCGCCTGTCCCCGCAGGCTGACCAGCCCGCTGGCGATGGCAGGGGTGAACTGGAGCGTCACGCGCACCACCGCCTGCTGCCCGGCGGTCTCGACCAGCGTGAGCGACGAGCCGAATGAGGACACTTGACGCGCGTCGGACGCGGTCCGCCCCGCGGACTCGATGCCGCCGAACTCCCTCGTCTCGCCGAGCCGCATTGCGACGCCGCTGCTGACGACCGGCAGCGCCGTCCGGAACACGCCGCCGCCGGCGAACGTGCGCTGGGTGCGCGCGGTGATGGAGCCGCTTCCGGCCGCCGGCGTGAACACCAGATGCGAGGCGCCGGGAGCGCCGAGCTCCGCGAGCGCGTCGGCGAGCACGCGCGTCTGTCCGGCCGGCAAATCGATTTCGACCGCGGCATCGGGCCGCGCCGGAGTCCGGACGGCATTCCACCCGGTGCGGAAGGGGAAGCCGCCGCCGCCCGAGCCGTGGGCGACGGCGCGCCGCCGGCCCGGCCCCGAGCTGAACGAGGAGAGGGTCCCGCGCAGCGTCTCCGGCCCCCGGTTGGCGATGATCAACTCCGTCTGCCGGCTGCCTGCGCCGCGGTCGAGGATCGGAATCAGCTGCGGCTCGGTGGGGCCGATGGCGTTGCGAATCGTCCAGTCGACGAGGTCGGTGATGTCGCCGCTCCCCGCGTCGCTCAGCAGCGCGCGCGCGATCACCCGCCCGGCGCCGGTATTGGTGACCACGGCCGTCACCGCTCCCGGCGGGACGGCGATGGCCAGCTCGCGCATGGCGAACGGCTCGAGGTCGTCGGTCCGGGAGAGAAGGACGCCGCCCGTCGCATCGAGGATCTCGGTCCGGGCCGCGGTCGTGATGCCGCTGACTTCCTGTACGAAGAACCGCGTCGAGTCCGCTCCCTCTCCCCTGATTCCGGGAAGGACGACCCGCTGGCTGCCCGACGCGCCGCGGTCGGAGCGGAACGAGGCGAGCGAGGTCCCGAACAATCCATCCGCCCGCGCCACGTTGAACACCTTCCCCGTCACCGCCACCGGGTGGGTCTCCAGCGAGCGGATCTGCAGCGTGCC
>DATLEX010000180.1:0-7991 GCA_035525045.1 Thermoanaerobaculia bacterium
CACGTCTGGTAGATTTTTCGAGGCACTCCTGGAAAGTCCACCAGGCGTGGAGCCGAAGTTAAATTTGCAGACCTGACCCCCTCTGGCCCGGAATCTGCTGAAGCTGCCGAAGGAAGCAATGGCCGCCGAAGTCATCCCACGCCGACCGACGTTGCTCTTCATCATCGTGCTGTCGCTGCTGTTCGTGCTGATGAGCCTCAGCAGCCGGACCCGCTACATCGGTGAGACGCGCACCCTCTTCGAGCGGACGGTCATGACGGTCTTCTCACCCGTCCCGAAGGCGGTGAACTGGATCGGGGGGATGGCGGAGGACATGTACCACGGCTACATCGACATGCGGCGGGCGGTGAACGAGAACCTCGATCTGCGCCGCAAAGTGGCCTCCCTCACCACCGAGAACGTGAGGCTGCGACAGACCGACAGCGACTTGCGCCGACTCCGGAACCTCCTCGGCTACTCCCAGCAGTTCAACATGGAGACGTCGCTGGCCCACGTGATCATGATCGACATGTCCGGGCGCTTCAAGGCCATCATCCTCGACCAAGGATCGGCGCACGGCGTGGAGGTCAACGACGCGGTGGTGAACGCCAGCGGGCTCATCGGCCGCGTGGTCCTCACGACCCGCGACATGGCCAAGGTCCAACTGGTGACCGACAGCAACTCAGCGGCCGGCGCACTGCTGGAGCGCACGCGCCGGCAGGGCGTGGTCCGCGGCGGCGGCAGCGCCCTGCTGGAGCTGCACGACATTCCCACTCTGGCCGACGTCCGGGAGGGTGATCGGGTCCTCACGGCCGGCATCGACGGCATCTACCCGAAAGGCATTCCGGTGGGCACGGTCATCCGCGCCGAGCAGGGACCGCACCTGTTCAAGAACATCGAAGTGCGGCCGGCGGTCGACTTCCGCACCATCGAGGAAGTCATCGTGCTGCATACCCGGAAGGTCCCCCCGGCTGTGGTGAGGTACGCGCCTTGAGGTGGCTTCGGTTCCTGATCGGCCTGCTCATCGCCCTGACGCTGCACTCGCTGCTGGACAGCTTCTTCCCCAACGCCCTCGCCTTCTTCGATCCGTACATCATCCTGGTGGTGTACTACTCGATGGGCGGCAACGTCCTCGGCGCCATCGTGGCCGGGGTGATGGCCGGGC
The DNA here is from genome assembly GCA_035525045.1 of Thermoanaerobaculia bacterium. GTDB lineage: Bacteria > Acidobacteriota > Thermoanaerobaculia > Gp7-AA8 > Gp7-AA8 > DATLEX01. The sequence continues at coordinate 1,145 of DATLEX010000180.1, forward strand.
TGGTACAGGACGCCTTCTCGGGAGCAATCTTCGGCCTGCACGCGTTCTCACTCACCGTATGCGCCTACATCGTGGCGTACATCAACTCGCGGCTGGTCCTCCGCGGCACGCTCTTCTTCGGCGCCTCGCTCGGCGGCGCGATCATCGTCAACGAGCTGATGATCTACATCCTGGTGAACATCCTTCTGCGGCAGCGCATCGAGCTCTTCGAGCAGGGTCTGCTGGTGAAGATGGTCTTCACCACGATCTTCGGCATGCTGGCCTACCAGCTCCTGGCCATCATCTTCCGCGAGGAGCCGATCGAAGCGACCAAGCGGGCCACGGGCTGGTAGCCCGCGGCCTCAGCCCCCAGGGAGGGACTCCACCATGCGCGTTTACAGAGACGATCAGAAGTTCCTTCAGTTCCGCATCAATGCCCTGATGTGGGGCATCGCCGCGGTGTTCGTCTTCCTGGCCGGCTCGTTCTGGTTCGTCCAGGGGGTACAGGCCGAGAAGTACCGCGGCCTGGCCGAGGCCAATTCCCTGCGGGAGCTGAAAGTGCCGGCCAAACGCGGGCTGATCATGGACCGCAACGGAAAAATCCTCGCCGACAACCAGCCGGCCTACTCGCTGGTCGTGGACCGTGTGGTGATGCGCTCGATCAGCCGCCGCGACCCCCTTCGCCGCGAGAAGCTGGTGGCGTTCCTCTCCAACGTTCTGCAGACCCCGCCGGAGGAGATCGAAGCCCGCTTCGAGCGCGGCCGGACCATCCCCACGGCCACCCCCCTTCCGATCGGCGAAGACCTGACCCTGCAGCAGGTGGCGGCCATCCAGGGGCAGTCCGTGCTCTTCCCGGAGCTGACGGTCACTCCCGTCCAGCGGCGAAACTACCCCTACAACACGATGGCCGCCCACGTGATGGGCTTCATCGGCGAGGTCAACGACCGGGAGCTGGCCCAGAACCCCGAGATGCGGCAGGGCGACCTCATCGGAAAGCGCGGCGTGGAGCTGATGTACGACAACTATCTGCGCGGCAAAGACGGCGCCGAGTACTGGGAGTACGACAGCCACGGCCGGCGGCTGAGCGAATACCAGCCCGCCCAAAAGGTGCCGGTGGCCGGCGAGAACGTCTACCTGACCATCGACTTCGAACTGCAGCGGCGGGCCGAGCAGTACTTCGTGGAGAACGAGATGGTGGGAGCGGCCGTGGCCCTCGATCCCCGCAATGGCGAGGTGCTGGCCCTGGTCTCCTCTCCCGCCTACAACCCCAACGTCTACTCCAAGCGGTTCACCCCCGACGTCTACAAGACCATCCTGTCGAACCCCTTCAAGCTCGAGGTGAACCGCGCCATCCAGGGCCTCTACTCACCCGGCTCGGTCTTCAAGAACGTGATGGCCATGGCCGGCCTCATGGACGGGGCCATCAGCCCGTCGACGAATTTCAATTGCGCGGGAACCGGGGTCTTCTCCGGCCGGCGCTTCCGCTGCTGGCGCCGTGAAGGCCATGGATCGGTCAACCTCGAGAGGGCCCTGAAGGTCTCCTGCGACATGTTCTTCTACAATACCGGGGCCCGCCTCGGCGTCGACAAGATCAACGAGTACTCGCACATGCTCACGTTCGGCGAGATCTCCAAGATCGACCTCGACGGGGAGAAGGCGGGGCTCGTCCCCTCGACGGAGTGGAGAGCCGAGAACCCGGTCGACGGCGACCCGAAGTGGTACCCGAGCGAGACCATCTCCGTCTCCATCGGCCAGGGACCGCTGCTGGTCACGCCGCTGCAGATGGCGAACATGATGGCGGCCATCGCCAACGGCGGGAAGGTCTACCGGCCGCACGTGGTCCGGCTCATCGAGCGGGCCGGGAGCGACGGCAAGCCGCAGCGCCTGCGCGTGGCCACCGAGGTGCTGCACGAGGTGCAGCTCGCCCCGCCGGCGCTGAGCGCCGTCCGGCGCGGCCTCTGGCGGGTGGTGAACGAGGCCGGCGGCACCGGCGCCAACGCCCGGGTCGAGGGGCTGGGGATCGCCGGCAAGACCGGTACGGTGCAGGTCATCCGGCAGGTGGGGTGGGTCAAGTCATCGAGTCTTCCGTTCAAGCACCGCGACCACGCCTGGTTCGCGGCCTACGGGCCGGGCGACCCGGGCCAGACCCCGTCGATGGTGGTGGTGGTCTTCGTCGAGCACGGCGGCGGCGGCGGCAGCGACGCGGCGCCGCTGGCGAAGCTGATGTTCGAGTCGCGTTTCCGCGACAAGGTCATGAGCGCACGGCTGGACCTGGACAATCCTGAGACCCTGGCCCAGATCCGGGAGGGCGACCTGCCGCTGCCCCAGCCGCCGCGATGATCATCCGTGACCGCGCCCTGCCGACTGTGGACCTGAACTTCATCGGGACGGCCTTCGTCCTGGCGGCGATCGGCGTGGTCCTGATCTACAGCGCCACCTGGTTCAGCGATCCGAACCTGACCATCGTGAAGCGCCAGATGATCTGGATCGGCATCGGCGTCGCGCTGATGATCGCCTTCATGATCGTCGACTACCGGGTGCTGTTCGACATCGCCCCCATCCTCTACGTCATCGGCCTGCTCCTGCTCGTGTACCTCCTCATCTGGGGACAGGTGACGGCCAACGTGAAGTCGTGGGTGCACATCGGCCCGTTCCAGTTCCAGCCCTCGGAGTTCATGAAGATCTTCACCGCCCTGATGCTGGCGCGCTACTTCGAGTCGAACGACCGCGCCTATCTGAACCTCCGCTCGTTCCTCGTGGCCATGGGCATCATCGCCGCTCCGGTGGCGCTGATCATCATTCAGCCCGACTTCGGTACGGCGGCTTCGTTCTTTCCCCTGGTGGCCGTGGCGATGTTCTTCGGCGGGATCCGCGCCCGGATCTGGGTGGCCATGATCCTGCTCGTCGCGCTGGCCATGCCCGCGGCCTGGTACTTCTTCCTCAAGCCGTATCAGCGCGAGCGCCTGGTCGTGTTCATGAATCCGGAGCGCGACCCTCTCGGCTCCGGCTACCAGGTGACGCAGGCCAAGATCGCCATCGGCTCCGGAGGCATCCACGGCAAGGGCTTCAAGCAGGGGACGCAGGCCCGGCTGCGGTTCATCCCCGAGCACCACACCGACTTCATCTTCGCCGTCCTCGGCGAGGAGTGGGGCTTCATCGGCGTCCTCATCGTCCTCGGCCTCTACCTCTTCCTGATCGTGCAGGCTCTGACCTTCGCCAAGCATGCCCGCGACCGAGGGGGCACGTTCCTGGTCATATGCCTCATCTCGTTCGTCATCTTCCACGTCTTCATCCACGTGGCGATGCAGATCGGCGTGCTGCCGACGACCGGAATCCCGCTGCCGCTGGTCTCCTACGGCGGATCGTCGACGCTGATGTTCTTCATCGCCGTCGGACTGATGGCCAACGTCGACATGCGCCGGTTCGTGAACGCGTGAGACGGGCTCTCGGCTCCCGGCTCCCGGGGAGACGGTCCCTTTCAGTCTTCCACCGAGCGGACGAGCGTGAGAAGGCGTTTCCTCAGCGGCCGCATGAGCGGCAGCGAGGAGATTCCCACGAGGCGGATGATCAGCTCGATCGTCCCGTCGAGCAGCTTCGTGGTCTTGCGCTGCCCGGGAGACTCATCGAACATCCAGAAGAGGATGATGCCCATCATGTAGAGCCAGAGCAGGCGCGGCAGATCGGGGATGAGATCAGCGGGCACAGCAGGCCTGGCACCGTCGATGGCCATCGAGAATGCGCCGATGCTCTCTTCGCGCAGCGGGGTGGTCTGCTCACCGAAAGGCGACAGGGAGTGCGACGGATCGATGCCTATGCGCACCAGCGCCACCATCAGGCGCCGGTGCTCGGAAAACTGATCGAGCTTCATCCTGATGATCGCGCGAATCCGATCGCCGAGATTCTTCGATCGAGCAAGTGCCGCGGGTAACGCCTCCCGTGCCTCCTCGGCAGTGCGCACGTAGAAAGCCATCACGAGCTCTTCCTTCGAGTGGAAGTAGTAATAGGCCGCCCCCGTCGCCACCTCTGCCTCGGCGGCGATGTCGCGCATCGTGGTCTCGTCGAAACCGCGCTCGCGGAACAGGCGCAGGGCGGCATCGAGAATCCGCTCGCGCGTCTCCTCCGCTTTCGCCGTGGCGTATCGACGGGTGGTCAGAGCGGATTTTCCCTCGCTTCGCAGGCCGCCTGCCGCCTCGGGCCGAGTGCGTGGGCGACGGCCGCGTCGTCGGGCAGCGACAGCACGTTTGACAACCGCTTGCGGTTCGTCGAGATCAGATCCCATGCGCTTCGGGCCAGAGGCCGCAACGGTCCGCTGGCCAGGCGAAACGACCAGCCGCGGTACTCGGCCAGAGCATACAGGCACATGATCCAGGCCGAGTCGCCGTTGTAGACGTCACCTTCGTCCGTCACGACGACCAGTTCTTCGGGATTTTCGTCGTGTCGGAGTTCCGGAAAGAGCCTGCAGGCACGATCGGAGCCTGCCATCAGAAACTCGATCTCGAAAAAGGCCGGTTGCTCGACCATCCATGCGCGCACCGATGAACAGAGCCCGCAGCGGGAATCGTAGAGAATGAAGAGCTTTCTCATCACCACCGGGCCTTCCCTCGCGCCGTGGGCGTCCCCCCCTCGTGCAGCGCGCGCCATTCGTCGCACAGGATCTGAGCCGCCTCCTCCCAGCCGGGATGTTCGAAACAGAATCCGTAGCGAAGCAGGCGCGCGGGGACGACCCGGCGGCTCTTCAGAATCAGCTCGGTCTCGGTGCGGAGGAAAAAGGATCCGATCTCGAGGAGCCTGCGGTTCGCCGCCAGACCGGCTCGCACGCCCCAAGCCTCGCGAAGTGCCCGCATGAACTCGGCGTTCGGCAGCGGCTTCGGCGCGGCGATGTTCACGGGACCATCGACGAATGGCTTGGCCATGATGAAGCGGATGGCGCGGACAAAATCGCGGTGGTGGATCCACGAGACGAACTGCAGGCCGTCTCCGGCCCTTCCACCCAGTCCCATCCGCACGAGGCGCAGAAGCAGATCGAAGGCTCCGCCTCGCTCGGGACTCATGACGATCGCGGTCCGCATCTTCACGAGTCGGGTGCGGGGCATCGGAGCCTCATCGGCGGCGCGTTCCCACTGGCGCGCGACGTCGATGCTGAACCTCCACGTCTCCGGTACTCCGGCCTCCGTTCCGCCGATCACGCCGTGCTCCTCGTCGTTCGGCGCGTCGTAGCGATGAGCGTAGATCGTAGCGGTGCTCGCCTGCAGCCATAGAGCAGGCGGATGCGACGACCGGGTGATCGCCTCGCCGATGATCCGCGTCGAAGCGACGCGAGAGCGCACGATCTCCTCACGATTCGTCTCGTTGTAGCGGCAGTTGACGCTGCGCCCGGCAAGGTTCACCACCACGTCGGCACCGTCGATGGATCCAGCCCATGGACCGATCGTCTCGCCGTCCCAGATCTCCGTTCGCCACGGCCGCAGCTGCCTGCTCCTGCCGAGAACCACCACTTCATGCTCCCCGTGAAACTCGCGCGCGAGGATGGTGCCGAGGTGTCCTGAGCCGCCGGCGATGACGATCCTCATGGTCACACCGCCCCCGGAGGGGTGATCCGTTGCTCGGGTGCAACCGGCGGGCGCACGCCCTGGGCCGCGCGCCGTCGCATGCCGGAGAAGATCTTGATGTTCATGAAGTGCATGAATCCGAGGACGAGAAGGACCACGCCGATCTTCGTGCTGAGGTATTCGATCGCTTCCGCCGCCGTCAGGGGTGTCTTCCCGAAGCGGAGCGCCAGCGAGACGTATCCGATGTTGATCAGATAGAAGCCGACGACGAGCAGGTGGTTGACCGAGTCTGCAAGAGCGGCGTTTCCGTGAAATGAATCGACGAGGAAGATCCGGCCGTTCTGATGAAGCGTCCGGGCCACCCACACCGTGACGGCGATGCTGATGGTGAGGTAGGCGAGATAGCTGAAGACGACCATGGTGCCTCCTTTTGAACGTGTTCAAAACTAAGATAGGGCCGTCTCGAGCCAGAGTCAAGAGGATTTTTGAACGTGTTCAACGGTGAGGCGTCATCGCCGCCGCACGCGATCGATCTCCCGCCGCTCCTTCTTCGTGGGGCGGCCCGCCCCTGACTCCCGGAACATCGGCCGGACCGCCGGCTCCCGAACCGGCGGAGGGGGGCTCTCGTCGAGATAGGCGGTCCTGGCGTTCTCCTTCGACAACTGCCCCTCCGGGAGCACCACCACCACCACCCGCCGCGCCCACTCGCCCCTCATGAACTCGACCACGTCCCCCTCCCTGAGGGGGGTGGAGGGCTTCACCCGCTGGCCGTTCACCTTCACGTGCCCGCCGCGGCAGGCCTCGGCGGCCTCGCCCCGCTGCTTGAAGAGGCAGACGAGCTTGAGCCAGTGGTCGACGCGATGCCGGTCCATAACCGTATATAATCCAAGATCTTCGGAGGTCACATGATCAAGGCGGACATCGTCAACAAGGTAGCGGAAGTCTCCGAAATTTCGCGGGTCAAGGCGGCCCAGGCCGTCGATACGGTCATCGAGGGGCTGCGCAATGCGCTCGCCCGCGGACAGCGGATCGAGCTCCGCGGCTTCGGCGTCTTCCAGGTGAAGCAGCGCAAGAAGGGCATCGGACGCAACCCCAAGACCGGGGTCGAGGTGAAGATCCCCCCGGGGAACACCATCCGCTTCAAGCCGGGAAAAGAGCTCCGGAACCTGTTGTAAGGGACGAGGGATGAGGGATGAAGCGACGCCGAACGAAACCATCCTCGTCCTCGACTTCGGATCGCAGTACACGCAGCTCATCGCCCGCAGGATTCGCGAGAACAGCGTCTTCTCGGTCGTCCACCCTTTCGACCACCCGCCGGA